>CAZDSS010000005.1:0-16835 GCA_964508185.1 uncultured Sphingomonadales bacterium | reverse complement strand
CGAAGCAGGCGGCGACGAGGACGGCCCTCCATCCCATGGTCATTGTCCCGCCCAGGCCTCGTTCCAGTCGATGCCGTTATAGTCCGCAAGCTCCCAGTAGAACTTGCTGCGCGGCCGGTCGTAGTTGCCGATCTCGTCGAGGGTGAGGGCGTCATAGAGGCGGCCGTTGACCATGACCAGGGACACGCTGTTGGAGTTGCGGATGTCGGCCAGGGGATCGGCGTCGAGCACGATGATGTCGGCGAGCTTGCCCGGCTCGATCGAACCGATCTGACGGTCGAGGCCCAAGGTCCTTGCGCCGTTGATGGTGGCGGCGCGCAGGATGCGGTGGTTGCTCATGCCGCCTTCGGCGAGCAGCTGCATCTCCCAGTGCATGGCAAGGCCGGGAACCTCCCCGTGGGAGCCCACATTGACCGTGACTCCCGCGTCGTCCAGCTTTTTGGTTGCGCGGGCGACGGCCCGGAAGCCCACGTCCCACAGCTCGTCCGCCACATGGATCGTCGTCATGCCGCGCACATGGGGCGGCGCGCCGTAGGGGGTGCGGAGCGGGCTGTAGCCGCTGATGGTCTCCTGGACATAGAGCCTGACCTTGGGATCGTCCCAGGCCCGGGTGTGCTGGTAGAGATAGTTCTCGCCGAACAGTTCGCCGAAGGTGACGATCAGCGTCGGCGTGTTGGACGAGCCGGACCGGGCCATGAGCTGCACGATGTCGTCATAGTAGTTGGCGACCGGCAGATTGTGCTCCAGCGAGGTATGGCCGTCGAGGATCATTGAGATGTTGTTGTAGAAGTGGCTTTCCCCTTCCACGTCCACCATGATCCCGGCCTCGCGCCCTGCCTTGATGAGCATCTGGCGGCGATCGCGGGTCGGCTGCTTGTAGCTCTTGATGACCACGCCGCCGAGGGCGCGCTTGCGCTCCATGATCTTCTGCGCGTCCGCATATTCGCGGATCGGGTCGTAGCTTGAATCCGGCTTGTCGGCGCGGCCGTAGATCACGCGGCCCGAATTGATGATCCGCGGCCCGACCGCGACGCCCGCCTTCTGCAGCTCGGTCGCCGCATAGGCGGTGAGCTCCGAGGTATAGGGATCGAAATTGGTGGTGATCCCGAAGGCGAGCGCGGCGTAATGGGGCGGCTGCTTCTGCGGCAGGAGCCCGCCCTCGTAGCAGCAATCGATATGGCCGTGCATGTCCACAAGACCCGGCATCACCGTCTTGCCCGCAAGGTCGATGACCTTAGCATCCCCGGGAAGCGTGACGGCGTCCTTGGACCCCACGGCCTCGATGCGGTTGCCGCGCACCAGGATCGTGCCGCCCTCGATCACCTCCTCGTCGCGCATGGTGATGATGCGGCCGTTGACGAAGGCGATCGCCCCTTCCGGCCGGTCGCCCGGAACGGTGAGGCCGAAGTCGAAGGCCTTTTGCACGGGCGCGGCTTCGGGGCGGAGACTGCGCACCTCCGCCTTGTGCACCTGGGCGCCCAGGGTCCAGTAGATGGCGCTTGAATCTGCGGCCCACACGAGATTGAAGCCGCCCGCGTCGGTGAGGCGGATCACAGGCGCCTCGCCGCCGTCCGCGGACAGGGTGAGGGGCGCGCCCGTTTCGCGATAGGGCGTCACGTAATATTGCTGGTATTCCTTGAAGGCGATCCAGCGGAGGTCGGGGCTCACCCTCACTTCCGGCCGGTCGTTGCCCACGGCGCGGGCATGTTCGCGGCGGTCGAAGCCGTCGAGATTGACGCTTTCGAGACGGGTCACAAGCCCGCCGTCGCTGTAATCCGCCCGCAAATAATAGATCCGGCGGCCGTCGGGCGAGAACTGCGGGGTGATGCCGTCATCCACCAGCCGGCGCGGTTCGCCGCCGGCGGCGTCGATTACATAGATCCCGGCGCGCGCCGCATAGGGCGCCATGGATTTCTGCGCCCCCTGAATGCGGTAGACGATGCGCTTGCCGTCGGGCGAGAAGGCGGCCTCGCGGATGATGCCGCGGCTCGCAACAAGGGTCTTCGCCCGCCCGCCGTCGGCATCGGCGATCTTCAGAATGCTTCCGCGCTCGTCGTTCCATTCCATGTAGACGATGCGCCGCCCGTCGCGGGAAAAGGCGGGCTCGAATTCGAAATTTTCGCTCGCCGTCAGGCGCTGGGGCCGGGCGTCGGGCCCTGCCTTCTTCCACAGGCTCCCGAGGGCATTGAACAGGAAGCTGCGCTCGTCTGGCGCGACCGCGAGATGCATCACCGCCTTCACCGTCAGCTGTTCGGGGGCGAGCTCGAACGGCACGCGGACGGCGTCAGTGATGTGGTGACGCGCCTCCACCTCGAACGGGATTTCGCGGGCCTCGGCCTTTTCCGCGTCGATGCGGAAGAGCTTGCCCTTGCCCCAGACGGCGATGTGGCGGCTGTCGGGGAACCAGCCGAACTTGGGATAATAGGTTCCCTGCTGCACGAAATCCGCATGGACGTCGCGGTCGAGGGCGTCATAGACCGGCCGCTGGCGCAGGGTCTCGAGATCATGGACGAAGAGCACCGTCTTGTCCTTGACCCGGCGCACGAAGGCGATGCGCCTGCCGTCGGGCGAGACCTGGGGCGTGGTGGCGCTGCCGAAGCCGCCGAGGATCTCGTCCACCTGGCCTGTGGCGAGGTCGCGGCGCTTTACCACGTAGTTGATGTGGTTGGCATCCACATAGATGTGATGGTCCACCACCCGCTCGGTGTAATAGAGATAGCGGCCGTCGGGGGAGAAGACCGGCTCCTGCACGTCGTGGCCGCTCGCGGGCGCTTCCACCACCACGCGGCCCGCGCCGCCGTCCCGGTGATAGATCCGGATCTCGGACGACGACATGCGCGGGAAGGTGGCCTCCACCCTGACGGCGGCCACATATTCGCCGGTCGGATCCCAGGCGGGGCCTGCGATCATCGCTGTATCCTCGCGGGTTACCTGCCGCGCCTCCGACCCGTCCGGCCGCGAGATCCAGAGATTGTCGGCGCCGCTGCGGTCGCTGAGATACAGGATGTACTTGCCGTCGGGGCTGAAGGTCGCGAGGCGCTCGATGGCCGGGCCGCCATGGACGAGGGTGGCGCGGCCCCCGGTCGCGGGCATGCTGTAGATGTCGCCCAGAAGATCGAACAGGATGGTCCGCCCGTCGGAGCTCACCGCCACGCTCATCCAGGTGCCTTCGGTGAGCCGGAAGGACACTTCCTTGCCCGGCTGCCCCGTGTCGGCGACGTTCCAGCCGCCGTTCGCATGCGCCTGACCGGCGACCGCCAGGACCGCCGCGATGGCCAGTCGGCAAATCACTTTTCGCATTCCACCCCTCCCCGGTTCTTTTCCCGACTTTATGGGGCGCGCCGCACCAACGGAAGGTGCAAATGACGGTCCGCCCGGTGCGCATAGGGCACCAAGCCCGACGCCGGAGCGGTGATTTCGACGCACCATCCGCATCTTCGTTGGCACCTTCCGAAAGCCCGTCGAGCCTTTAACTTACAGGCTTAACCTTTCGGCTAAACAGCAAGGCGAAGTTGCGGCTATGACTGACAGCACACGGGATTGGCAAGAGCTTGACCGCGCACATCACGTGCACCCCTTCACCGACCCCCAGACCATTCTGCAGCAGGGGGTGAAGGTCATCACCCGTGGCGAGGGCGTCTATGTCTGGGACAGCGCGGGCAACAAGATCCTCGACGGCATGGCGGGCCTGTGGTGCGTCAATGTGGGCTACGGCCGCCGCGAGCTCGTTGAGGCGGCGACCCGCCAGATGGAAATCCTGCCCTATTACAACACCTTCTGGCAGACCTCGACTCCGCCCCAGATCGAGCTCGTGGAGCAGCTCGCCTCCGTCACGCCGCCGGGGCTCGACCATTTCTTCTTCACCAATTCCGGGTCGGAAGCCAACGACACCATCATCCGTCTGGTGCGCCACTACTGGAAGGCGGTGGGCAAGCCTTCGAAGCATGTCTTCATCGGCCGCACGCTCGCCTATCACGGCAGCACGCTGGGCGCCGTCAGCCTCGGCGGCATGAAGCCCATGCACGACATGGAGCCCGCGGTGCTGCCGGGCTTCGCCCATATCATGCATCCCCACTGGTACGCGCTCGGCGGCGACCTGACGCCGGAGGAATTCGGCATCAGGGCGGCGCGGGCCCTGGAGGAAAAGATCCTCGAGCTCGGCCCCGACAATGTGGCCGCCTTCATCGGCGAGCCGGTGCAGGGCGCGGGCGGCGTCGTCGATCCGCCGCGCAGCTACTGGCCGGAAATCGAGCGCATCTGCCGCAAGTACGACATCCTGCTCGTCGCCGACGAGGTGATCTGCGGATTCGGCCGCACCGGCAACTGGTTCGGCTGCGAGACCTTCGGCTTCTCGCCCGACCTCATGACCATGGCCAAGGGGCTGTCGTCGGGCTATCTCCCCATCGCCGCCGTCGCCATGAACGGCCGGGTGTTCGAGGGCCTGACCCGGGGCGGCCTGCTGTCCCACGGCTATACCTATTCAGGTCATCCCGTGGCGTCGGCGGTGGCCGTCGAGAACATCCGCCTCATCAAGCGCGAGGGTTTGGTGGAACGGGTGCGCGACGATATCGGCCCCTATTTCCGCGCGGCGCTTCAGGATCTCGCCGACAGCCATCCCATCGTGGGCGAGCTGCGGGGCGCCGGCCTCATGGCCGCGCTGCAGCTGGTGCGCGACAAGAGCGACCGCACGCCCTTCGCCGATGGAGACAATCCGGCCATCAGATGCCGCGACATCTGCCTTGAGAACAATCTCATCATGCGGGCCGTGGGCCAAGCCATGATCCTGAGCCCGGCGCTCGTCATCAGCCGCAGCGAGGTGGACGAGCTCGTGGACAAGGCCCGGATTGGTCTTGACGCCACGGCGCGCATGTTCGGCCTGCTCTGAGGGAAAATTCGCCCATGACCGCATCCATCCATGAGTTCCTCGCCGACATCCTGAGCCACGCCAAGGGGCAGCGGGGCGCGAAGAGGCAGTTCGCCGTGCACAATCCGGCGGACGGCACCCTGATCGCGGACGTCGCCGACATGGGGCGCGACGAAACCCTGGCCGCAATTCAGGCGGCGAAGGCGGCGCTCGGCCCGTGGTCGGCGCTCACCGCCAAGGCGCGGGCGCAGATCCTGCGCCGCTGGCACGACCTGATCCTCGCCCATCAGGAAGAGCTTGCCAAGCTTCTGACGCTCGAACAGGGCAAGCCCATCCAGGAAGCGCGGGGCGAGATCCTCTATGGCGCGTCCTTCATCGAATGGTTCGCGGAAGAGGGCAAGCGGCTCTACGGCGACGTGATCCCGTCGCATGCGCCGGACAAGCGGCTGATCGTCATCAAGCAGCCCATCGGCGTCGTTGGCGCCATCACGCCCTGGAACTTCCCGAACGCCATGATCACGCGGAAGGTGGCCCCGGCGCTCGCCGCGGGCTGCACCACCGTCATCAAGCCCGCGGAGGACACGCCCTTGTCCGCCCTCGCCCTCGGCGTGCTGGCGGACCGCGCCGGGATTCCGGCGGGGGTCATCAACATCGTCACCTCCAACAACGCGCCCGAGGTTGCGGAGGTGCTGACCGGGCATCCGGACGTGCGCAAGATCTCCTTCACCGGATCGACCCGGGTCGGCAAGCTCCTGATGCGGCAATGCGCCGACGGGGTGAAGAAGGTGTCGCTGGAGCTCGGCGGCAATGCGCCCTTCATCGTGTTCGACGACGCCGATCTCGACGCCGCGGTCCAGGGGGCGATCACATCGAAGTACCGCAATGCGGGCCAGACCTGCGTCTGCGCCAACCGCATCCTCGTGCAGCGGAGCGTGATGGACGCCTTCGCCGCCAAGTTCAAGGCGGCGGTCGAGGCGCTGAGCGTCGGCGAGGGCCTCAGCGGCAGCAACAATGTGGGCCCGCTCATCAACCGCGCCGCGGTGGAGAAGGTGGACGGCCTGGTGAAGGACGCCGTCGCCAAGGGCGCCGACGTGGTGCTGGGCGGCAAGCCGCTCGACCTCGGCGGCCATTTCTATGCGCCCACCATCCTCACCGGCATCACCCCGGCCATGGAGATCGCGCATGCCGAGATCTTCGGCCCCGTCGCCCCCATCTTCCCCTTCGACACGGAGGAGGAGGCGATCCGGCTCGCCAACGACACGCCCTATGGCCTCGCCGCCTATTTCTATACCCGCGACATCGGCCGGGTGTGGCGGGTGGCGGAGGCCCTCGAATACGGCATGGTGGCGCTCAACGAGGGCATCATCTCCAGCGAAGCCGCGCCCTTCGGCGGCATCAAGGAATCGGGCATCGGCCGCGAGGGGTCGAAATACGGCCTCGATGACTTCGTGGAGATCAAATATCTCTGCCTCGGCGGCCTCGGAAAGTAGAAAGAGCAAGAAAATGACCAGCAATCGCGCCTATCTGGAACGTCGGGCCGCGGCCATCCCGCAGGGCATCGGCCATGTGACCCCCATCGTCTGCGACCGCGCGCTCAATGCGGAGCTGTGGGACGTGGAAGGCCGCCGCTATGTGGATTTCGCGGGCGGCATTGCCGTTCTGAACACGGGCCACAATCATCCGAAAGTGAAGGCCGCCGTGGAAGCCCAGCTCGCCAGGTTCAGCCATACCTGCTTTCACGTGACCCTCTATCCGCAATATATCGAGCTTGCGGAGCGCATCAATCGGTTGGCCCCGGGATCGAGCCCCAAGAAGACCATGTTCCTCTCGACCGGCGCCGAGGCCGTGGAGAACGCGGTCAAGATCGCGCGCGCCCATACCGGGCGGTCCGCCGTCATCGCCTTCTCGGGCGCGTTCCACGGCCGCACGCTTATGGCCATGGCACTCACCGGCAAAGTCACGCCCTACAAGAACGGCTTCGGCCCCTTCCCGCCGGAGGTGTTCCACGCCCTCTATCCCAACGCCTATCACGGCGTGAGCGTGGAAGCGGCGCTCAAGTCCCTCGAGACCCTGTTCGCCACCGACATTGACCCGGCCCGGGTCGCCGCCATCATCGTGGAGCCCGTGCAGGGCGAGGGCGGCTTCAACATCGCGCCGCCCGAATTCCTCGTCGCCCTCCGCCGCATCTGCGACGCCCACGGCATCCTTCTGATCGTGGACGAGATCCAGACCGGCTTCGCCCGCACCGGGCGCATGTTCGCCGTGGAGCATGCGGGGATCGAACCCGACATCATGACCATGGCCAAGGCCATCGCGGGCGGCTTCCCGCTGTCCGGGGTCGTCGGCAAGGCGGAGATCATGGATGCGCCGAAAGTGGGCGGCGTCGGCGGCACCTATGCGGGCTCGCCCATCGCCTGCGCCGCGGCGCACGCCGTCCTCGACGTGATCGAGGAGGAAAATCTCTGCGCCCGCGCCGTCCGCATCGGCGAGATCTTCACCGAGAACCTGCGGCGCCTGGCGGCCAGAGGCAACCGTTCGCCCATCGGCGACATCCGCAATCTCGGCGCCATGATCGCGATGGAGCTCGTGAAGGACGGCGATCCCGACCGGCCCGATCCGGAGCTCACCCGGGCGCTGGTCGCCGCCGCGGCGGAAAGGGGGCTCATCCTCCTGTCCTGTGGCACGCGGGGCAACGTCATCCGCTTCCTGCCGCCGCTCACCATCACCGACGCGCTGATCGCCGAAGGCTTCGCCATTCTCGAAGCCTGTCTCGACCAGCTCGCGCCCACGGCCTGAGGGGCTGCACCTGTCGCGAGGGCCGGCTGCCGCCGGCCCCTCCCTTGACAGCCGGACCGGGCGAACCGGATAATGCCGCGACCGCCGCGCGACCATTCGCCGCGGAGCTGCAGAGAGATGAAATGACAGAGAAGAGACCCCGTTCCGGGGCGCCTTCTGCCAATCTGCCTTCACGAAAGGCCCTGCCGCCATTTGAAGCCTTGCGCGCCTTCGACGCGGTGGCGCGTCTCGGCGGCGTGCGCAAGGCTGCCCAGCATCTGGGGCGCGATCATGCGGTGGTGAGCCGCCATCTGCGCATGATCGAGGCATGGACGGGCACCACCCTGGTGGAGCGGACCACCACCGGCGCCGTCCTGACCCAGGACGGCGCGCGCTATCACGCGGAGATCGCGGCGGCGATCGACGCCATCGCCAACGCCACCCTCGACCTCATGAAACGGAGCGACAATCACCGGCTGCATATCTGGTGTATGCCGGGCTTCGCCTTCTACTGGCTCATCGCCCGTCTGGGCGAGTTCGAAAGCTCCTATCCCGGGCTCGAGATCGAGCTCCGCCCCAGTAACACGAGCCCCGACTTCTCCGCCCACGAGGCGGACGTGGACATCCGCTTCGTCGCCGCCTACGGCAAGCCTTTCCAGCTGCAGCCGGGGCTGCGCAGCATCGAGATCACGCGCACGCCCATCGTCGCGGTGGCAAGCCCCGAATATCTCGCCGCCCATCCCGAAATCCGCACGCCCCGGGACCTTCTGTCCCACCAGCTCCTCCATGAGGAGGATTTCGAAAGCTGGACCCAGTGGCTTGCCGCCCACGGCGTCCACCACGACACCGCGCTCACCGGCCCCCGGCTGTGGCAGGTCCATCTGACGCTGGACGCGGCGCGGCACGGGCGCGGCATCGCGCTCACCAACCATATGGTGGCGGCCGAGGATCTGTCGTCGGGCCGGCTGGTGGAGATCGGCCGCGGCAACCCCAGTTTCAGCGCCGAGACCATGGGAATATATCTGTTCATCGCCCGCGCCGACCGCTGGGAGGCCCCGTCCCTCAGAAGCTACCGCCGCTGGCTGCTGTCGGCGGTGTCCGAGCGGACCAGGAACCCGGCCTGAACCGGAAGCACCCTAGCGCCGCCCGAACAGCTTCTCGATGTCCGCGATCTTGAGCTCCACATAGGTGGGGCGGCCGTGATTGCACTGGCCGGAATGGGGCGTGCGCTCCATCTCGCGGAGAAGCGCATCCATTTCCTGAATGCCGAGGCGGCGGCCCGCGCGCACGCTGCCGTGGCAGGCCATGGTCGCCGCAACCTCCGCCAGCCGCTCGCGCAATGAAAGGGCTGCATCACATTCCATGAGATCATCCGCAAGGTCGCGGACGAGCCCCGCTGCATCCACCCGGCCGAGAAGCGCCGGAGTCTCGCGCACCAGCACCGCGGTATCGCCAAACCGCTCCACCACGAGGCCGAGCTCCGCAAGCTCCTCCGCCCGCGCGGCGACGGCGGCGGCCGCCGTCTCCTCCAGCTCCACGACCTCGGGGATGAGCAGCGCCTGGCGGGCGATCCCCTGCTCCTCCATCTGCCGCTTCATGCGCTCGTAGACCAGGCGCTCGTGGGCCGCGTGCTGATCGACGATCACGAGGCCGTCCGCCGTCTCGGCGACGATATAGGTGTTGTGCAGCTGCGCCCGCGCCGCGCCCAAAGGATGCTGCACAGCGGGCTCAGGCCGGGCGACCCCGGCGTCCTCGGGTTCCATGCGCGGCGCTGCGGGACGGGTGAAGTCGGCATTCTCGGTCAGCGGCGCCTGATAGCCCGCGGCGGCTTCGCGGAGCACGGCGGGCGCGGGAGCGGGGCGGGTCGCCCATCCGGGGAAGGATGCGGGCGGCGGCACGACGGATGCGGGCCGCGCGGCACCCAGGGCCGCGCCCGCGATGGTGGTGGCGGCGCGATGGCCCGCCTCCGCCAGCGCATGACGGAGCCCGCCCACGATCAGGCCGCGCACCAGGCCGGAATCGCGGAAGCGCACCTCCGTCTTGGCGGGATGCACGTTCACATCCACCATCTCGGGCGGAAGATCGAGGAAGAGAGCCGCCACCGGATGACGGTCGCGGGCGAGGAAATCGGCATAAGCCCCGCGGAGCGCCCCGGCCAGCAGCTTGTCCCGCACCGGGCGGCCGTTGACGAAGAGATACTGGTGCTGGGCATTCCCGCGGTGATAGGTGGGAAGGCCCGCATAGCCCTTGAGGCTGAGCCATTTCCGCGCGGCGTCGATCGCTATGGCGTTGGCCGTGAATTCGCCGCCCATGACCGCCTCGAGTCGCTCCTTCAGGGGGTCGAGCCCGAGGGTTGCAGGCGCGCGCAGGACGGTGCGGCCGTCGTCCTTCAGGGTGAAGGCGACCTCGGGATGGGCCATGGCGAGCCGCCGCACCACGTCCGCCACATGCCCCGCTTCCGTGCGGTCGCCCTTGAGGAACTTGAGCCGCGCGGGGGTCGCGAAGAAGAGGTCGCGCACCTCGATCCGCGTGCCGTGGCCCATGGCGGCGGGAACGGGGCCGAGCTTGCGTCCGCCTTCGACGGTGATGCGCGCGGCCTCCGCCGCATCCCGCGGGCGGCTCGTGATCTCGAGCCGGGAGACGGCACCGATCGACGGCAGGGCTTCGCCCCGGAAGCCCAGGGTCAGGATGCGGGTCAGGTCGTCATCGTCGCTGATCTTGGACGTCGCGTGGCGCTCCACCGCAAGGGCGAGCTCATCGGGCCACATGCCGCAGCCGTCGTCCACGACCAGGATGCGCTCCCGCCCGCCGCCGCTGATCTCCACGTCGATCCGCCGCGCCCCGGCATCGATGGCATTCTCCACGAGCTCCTTCACCGCGCTCGCCGGGCGCTCCACCACCTCGCCGGCGGCGATGCGGTTGATGGTGCCCGGTGACAGGATGCGGATGGACATGAAGCTGCACTCGAAAGATGGAGTTCTCGGGCGCAAGCGCCCGGAATCAGGGCGCGGTCGTCGTGACACCCGCGGGGCGGCCCACCACCACCCAGGATAGCGCCTCGGGCTTCAGCAGGCGACGGGCGACATCGTTCACCTGTTCGAGCGTCACCGCCTCGATATAGCCGTTGCGCTTCTCGATATAGTCGGGGCCGAAATTCTCGAGCCGGATGGCGAGGAGTTGCGCCGCGATGGCCGGGCTGGTGTCGAAATTGAGGGCGTAGGAGCCGGTGAGATACTTCTTCGCCCCCTCGAGCTCCTCGGCCGTGATCCCCTCTTCCCGCATGCGGGCGAATTCGGCGCTGATGATGTCGATCGATTCCTTCGCCCGCTCGTTCTGGGTCCCGACCGAGCCCACGATCAGCCCCGCGCGCGCCAGCGGATTGAGATAGCTGCTCACCGAATAGGCGAGGCCCCGAAGCTCCCGCACCTCGTTCACGAGGCGGGAGGCGAAGCCGCCGCCGCCGAGGACGTAGTTCATCACATAGGCGGGATACCAGTCGGGGTCATGGCGCTTGATGCCGGGCTGGCCGTAGATCACCGTGCTTTGCGGCACCGGGCGGTCGATCACCAGAATTCCGGGCGGCGGCGCGGGGGTTGCTTCCGGGATCTCGGCAAGACGGGCGGATTCCGGGAGACAGCGGAAGGCGTTGCGGACGAGCTCCCGGACCTCGTCCGGGGTCATGTCGCCGACGACGGCGATCAGCAGATTGCCCCGGGCGAGACGGCTTGCGGCGAGATCCCTGAGATCCTCGGCCTTGAGCGCGGCGACCGTCTCCGCACTGCCGATCACCGGACGGCCGTAGGGATGGTCGGGAAAGGCGCGGGCGTACCAGCTGCGGCTTGCGACCGACCCCGGCTGCTGTTCCTCCTGGGCGATGGCGGCGAGCAGCTGGTTGCGCACCCGCTCCACGGCCTCGTCCTCGAAGCGCGGGGCGGTGACCGCAAGGCCGAGCAAGCGGAAGGCCTCGGCCTTGTTGTCGGACAGGGTCTTCATGTGGCCGAAGAAATGGTCGCGCCCCGCCTCGAAGGAGAGCGCGATGGACAGGTCCTCGAGCCGGGTGCGGAAAGCGATGGCGTCCATGTCCCCCGCCCCCTCGTCGAGAAGGCCGGCGGCGAAGGTGGCAAGCCCCGCCTTGTCCGCAGGATCCTGGGCGGCGCCTGCATCGCGGAAGGCGATCTCCACGGCGACGATGGGCAGGTTGTGGTTCTCGACCAGCCATACCTCGCCCACGTCAGGAACCGAAATCACCTGCACGTCCATGGCCCGCGCAGGGAATGCGAGCCAGAGGGCGGCGGCGACAAGGCTGGCGACGAACTGGGACAGGCGGATCATCGGGCAGCCTCCCCTTGGGCATCGGCGTCAACTGCGGGGGCGTCAGCTGCGGGCGCGTCAGCGGCCGCCTTCTCCGCCTTGGGCAGCAGCAGGCCGGT
The DNA here is from genome assembly GCA_964508185.1 of uncultured Sphingomonadales bacterium. Classification (GTDB taxonomy): domain Bacteria; phylum Pseudomonadota; class Alphaproteobacteria; order Sphingomonadales; family Govanellaceae; genus CAZDSS01. Next base: position 4,766 of record CAZDSS010000005.1, on the reverse strand, counting down.
CACCGACTGGGGCGGGTTGATGACGGCGCGCGCCGCATCCATCACCTGCTCGGCGGTGACCTTCGCGATGCGGTCGGGCCAGGAGAGGACGTCCTCCACCGTCTGGCCGGTCGCAAGCGCGAAGCCGAAGATGCGCGCGAGCGCCGAGATGCTGTCGCGGTCATAGATTTCGGAGGCGAGCAGGCGGCGCTTGGCCCGCTCCAGCTCCTCCGCCGTGATTCCATGTTCGAGAAGGTCGGCGAGCAGGAGGTCGATCTCCCGCTCGATGCCCTCGAGCCGGGCCCGCACCGCATCCGCATCGCCCCCCGGAATGGGCGACACATAGATCCCGAAGCGGCCGTAGTCATAGGCCATGCCGTCATACCAGGCGACGGCCTGAGCGGCCATCTTGCCCTCGATCACCAGGCGCTTGTAGAGGCGGCTCGTCGTGCCGCTGCCCAAGAGCTCGGCGAGAACCGCAAGCCCTTCCGCCGTGCCCTCCCCCGCCTGACGGTAGCTCGGCGCGAGATAGGCCCGCTGCCAGGCGGGCTGGCGCACGCGCGTATCCTCCAGCACCACGCGGCGGGCGGCCACCGGCACCGGCTCCTGCTGGCGCACCCGCGGCTCCACCTTGCGGCCGCGGATCTTGCCGTAGGTGCGTTCCGCGAGGCGGCGCACCTCGTCGGGCTCCACGGCGCCAGCGACGATCAGAATGGCGTTCGAGGGCGTGTAATGGGCCGCGTAGAAATCGAGGGTCGAGCGATAGTCCAGCGCCTGCATTTCCGGCAGCCAGCCGATGATGGGTATGCCATAGGGATGGGCGAGGAACATGGCGGCCATCATCTGCTCGCCGAGGAGCGCGCCCGGATTGTTCTCGATGCGCAGGCGCCGTTCCTCGATGATGACGTCGCGCTCGGAGGCGATGTCCTCGGGCTTGAGGCGCAGATTGACCATGCGGTCGGCCTCGATCTGCATCATCAGGGGCAGGCGGTCGACGGCCACGTCCTGGTAATAGGCGGTGACGTCCCAGCTGGTGAAGGCGTTGTGCTGGCCGCCGTTCTCCGCCACGATCTTCGAGAATTCCCCGTCGGCGAGATTGCGCGTCCGCTTGAACATCAGATGTTCAAGGAAATGGGCGATGCCCGACTTGCCGCGCGGCTCGTCGGCGCTTCCCACCTTGTACCACACCATGTGCGTGACGATGGGGGCGCGGTGGTCGGGGATCACCACCACCTGCATGCCGTTCTTCAGGGTGAAGCTTGCAACCTCGGGCGCGGCGTCAGCAGCGACCGGCGCGAACGTCAGGCAAAGCGCCGCGAACCAGGCCCGGAGCACTCCCTGACGCTTGAACGGGCCCGCCATCAGTTGAACAGGCTGCCGCCGTCGAAATCGTTGGAGCGCGGCGCGAACAGATCGTCCTCCACCGGCCGCGAGCCGTCCTCGATGCCGAGCGGAGCGACGCCCACGTCGTCCGCCTTGAGCGCCGGCATGGCGCCCCGGGCGCGGGCCGGGAACAGGGCCTGATAGGCCATGTCTCGGGGATTGCGTTCCTTGAGCGCCACATCCTCTTCCGCCGGCGGCCGAAGATTGTAGTCCGGCGGCACCACGAGGGGCGCCTTGGCCAGGACCTCGAACTCGTCCGGGGGCCGCTTGGAGAAGCCCAGGGCATTGCCGATGCTGCTGCAGCCGCCGAGGACGAGCAGAAGGCCGATGCTTGCTGCCGCCGTCAATGTCCTGAAATGAGCCCCGGGGGCCTGCCGTGAAGAAAACTGCGTCATGTTCAATTCAACTTTCGGATTCGCCCGAGCTCGAAGGGCCGGAGGCGGACCGGCCGGCGGCGTCGCCGCCGCGCCCAGAAAAGATAGCATCAAGGAGAAGGAGCGCAACCCCAATGCTGATGGCCGCATCGGCGATGTTGAAGACGTAGAAGGAATAGCCCGCGGCGTGGAGCTGCACGAAATCCACGACCGCGCCGAAGCGCAGGCGGTCGATGATGTTGCCGATGGCGCCGCCGAGCACCATGGCGAGCGCCGTCATCATGAGCGCCCCCGTCGCCCGCCGCAGCCAGTAGATGACGAGCCCGGCGATCACCACGGTCAGCAGGATCAGAAGCCAGCGGCCGAGCTCATGGTCCGCGGCGAGGAGCCCGAAGCTCACCCCCCGGTTCCAGACGAGGACCAGGTTGAAGAAGGGCAGCACCTCGACGACGCCGCGCGCGTCCAGCCGGAAGAGGTCGAGGACCCAGAACTTGCTGATCTGGTCCGCGGCCACGATCAGGGCTGCGATCAGGAGACCGCGATGGAAAAGCCGCCGCCCGGCCCGCATGGGGTCCTTCATCTCCCCCATGGAGATCAGGCGACCGCCGCGACCACGTCGGCGCAGCGATGGCAGAGATCGGGGTTGTCAAGCGTCCCGACCTCCGGCAGCACCTGCCAGCAGCGAGCGCATTTCTCGCCCTCGGCGAGAGCCGTCACCACGCCGATGCCGGCCACGTCCTCAAGCCGGAAGGCGGCGTCGGGAGCCGCACCCACGACGATCTCGGCGTCCGAGGTGATGAAGGTCTCGGCAAGGTCGATGCCCTTGAAGGCGTCGAGATAGCGCGGATCCTCCACGTAAACGGTAACAGACGCCTGCAGGCTTGCGCCGATCTTCTTCTCCCGCCGGTCCACTTCCAATGCGCCCGTCACCACGCGGCGGAGGGTACGCACGTCCTGCCACTTGCGCGCGAGGGCATCGTCCCGCCAGGCGTCCGGCGTTTCGGGGAACTGCTCCAGATGGATGCTGGAAGCCGCGCCGGGGAAACGGGTGAGCCAGGCCTCTTCCGCGGTGAAGACCAGAATGGGCGCGAGCCAGGCGGTCAGCCTGCGGAACAGCTCGTCGAGCACCGTGCGCACGGCGCGGCGGCGGACGCTGTCCGGGGCGTCGCAATAGAGGCTGTCCTTGCGGATGTCGAAATAGAGGGACGACAGATCGACGACGCAGAAATTGTAGAGGGCGCCATAGATCCGGGTGAAGTTGAAGTCGTTGCAGGACTGCCGCACGAGACCGTCGAGCTCCCACAGGCGATGGAGGATCCAGCGCTCGAGCTCGGGCATTTCCTTGACGTCGATCCGCTCCTTCTCCTCGAAGCCTGCGAGGTTGGCGAGGAGATAGCGCAGGGTGTTGCGCAGCTTGCGGTAGGCTTCGGTCAGCCCGCGCAGGATCTCGCCGCCGATCTTCACGTCATCCGAATAGTCGAAGGACACGACCCAGAGGCGCAGGATGTCCGCGCCGTACTGGTCGACCACCGTCTGCGGCGCGGTGACGTTGCCCTGGGACTTGGACATCTTGCGCCGTTCCTCGTCGAGGACGAAGCCGTGGGTCAGCACCGCCTCATAGGGCGGGCGGCCGCGGGTGCCGCAGGCTTCGATCAAGGACGACTGGAACCAGCCGCGATGCTGGTCGGAGCCTTCGAGATAGAGGGACGCGGGCCATTTCAGCTCGGGCCGCTGCTCCAGCACGAAGGCATGGGTCGAGCCGCTGTCGAACCAAACGTCGAGAATGTCCGTCGAAGGCTCCCATTCCTCGGGATTGTACTTGTCGCCGAGGAAGCGGCGCGGATCGCCGTCGAACCAGGCGTCGGCCCCCTGCGCTTCGACCGCCGCCACGATGCGCCCGTTGACCTCGGGATCGCGCAGGATCTCGCCGGTCGCAGTATTGGTGAAAACCGTGATCGGCACGCCCCAGGCGCGCTGGCGGGAGATCACCCAGTCGGGCTTGCTCTCCACCATGGCGCGGATGCGGTTCTTGCCCTGGCCGGGCACCCAGCGCACCTCCTCGATGGCGGCGAGCGCCTTGTCGCGGAGCCCGTTGGCCGACATGCTGATGAACCATTGCGGCGTGTTGCGGAAGATCAGGGGCGCTTTCGACCGCCAGGAATGGGGATAGCTGTGGGTGATGGAGCCGCGCGCTAGGAGCGCGTTCACCCCCGCAAGGGCGTCGCAGACCGGGCCGTCGGCCTTGAACACATGAACCCCGGCAAAAAGCGGCACATGCGGGTAATAGGTGCCGTCCGCCTGCACCATGTCGGGGACCGGCAGGCCGAACTTGAGACCCACCTCATAGTCCTCGAGACCGTGGCTCGGGGCGGTGTGGACGAAGCCGGTGCCCTGTTCCGTCGTCACATGGTCGCCGGGGAGAAGCGGCACGTCGAAGTCATAGCCCCGGCCGCGCAGGGGATGGTGGCAGATGGTGCCGGCAAGATCGCTGCCCTTGAGAATCGCGCGGACGGCGCAATCCTCATAGCCCGCGCGGCCGCGGAACTGGTCGAGAAGCGCGGCGGCCAGCACGAGCGGGCCTGCGGGGCTGTCCACCACCACATAGTCGATCTCCTCCCCGTAGGCGATGGCGCGGTTGCCGGGGATGGTCCAGGGGGTGGTGGTCCAGATGACGATGCGCGCGCCGTCAAGCGCGGGATTGCTCGCCTTCACCACGGGGAAGGCGACGTCGATCATGGTCGAGACATGGTCGTGATATTCGACCTCCGCCTCGGCGAGCGCGGTCTTTTCCACGACCGACCACATGACCGGCTTGGTGCCGCGATAGAGCGCGCCGTTGGTGGCGAATTTCAGGAGTTCGCGAACGATCTGGGCCTCGGCGGCGAAGGCCATGGTGGTGTAGGGATTGTCCCAGTCGCCGGCAATACCAAGGCGCTTGAATTCCTCGCGCTGGATGTCGATCCAGCGGGCCGCGAATTCCCGGCATTCCTGGCGGAATTCGAGCACCGGGACCTCGTCCTTGTTCTTGCC
>CAZDSS010000004.1:33928-54879 GCA_964508185.1 uncultured Sphingomonadales bacterium | reverse complement strand
CTGCGTGGGCGGCGGCTCGAACGCCATGGGGCTGTTCCATCCCTTCCTCGACGATCCCTCGGTCCGCATCTTCGGCGTGGAGGCGGCGGGCAAGGGCCTCGATACCGATCATCACGCGGCGGCCATCATGGGCGGCCGCCCCGGCGTCCTCCACGGCAACCGCACCTATATCCTGCAGACCGACGACGGTCAGGTGGTGGAGGCGGACTGCATCTCGGCCGGCCTCGACTATCCCGGCATCGGCCCGGAGCATGCCTGGCTCCACGACATCGGCCGGGCGCAATATGTTCCTGCGACCGACGCCGAGGCGCTGGAGGCGTTCCAGATCTGCTCGCGGCTTGAAGGCATCATTCCGGCGCTGGAATCCGCCCATGCGATCGCCTTCGCGATCCGCGAGGCGCCGAAGCTGCCGCGTGACCATATCATGGTGGTCAATCTTTCGGGCCGCGGCGACAAGGACATCTACACGGTCGCCCGCCATCTCGGAGTGGAACTATGAGCGTAAGGCAGGGCGCGGGCCGCATCGAGCGGCGCTTTGAGGCCCTTCGTGCGGAAGGCCGGGCGGGTCTCGTGACCTTCACGACCGCAGGCGACCCCGACATGGAGACGGCGTTCGAGATCCTGCGCCGCCTGCCTGCGGCAGGGGCCGACATCATCGAACTGGGCATGCCCTTCTCGGACCCCATGGCCGACGGCCCCATCGTGGAGGCGGCGGGTCATCGGGCGCTCCGCGCCGGGGCGACGGTCGCCGGGATCCTCGCCATGGTCGCCCGCTTCCGGGAGGAGGATCGGGACACCCCCATCGTCCTCATGGGTTATTACAACCCCATCTACAATTACGGCGTCGACCGCTTCATCGCCGATGCGCTCGCCGCGGGGGTCGACGGCCTCATCATCGTCGATCTCCCGCCCGAGGAAGATGCCGAACTCTGCCTTCCCGCGGTGAAGGCGGGCCTCCGCTTCATCCGGCTGGCGACGCCCACCACCGACGACCGGCGGCTGCCGCGCGTCTTGGCCAACAGCTCGGGCTTTATCTATTATGTGTCCGTCGCCGGCATCACCGGCACGCGAAGCTCCGCCGCGGCGGCGGTGGAGGCGGCATTGTCGCGCATCCGGCAGCATACGGATCTGCCCGTCGCCGTCGGCTTCGGCATCAAGACGCCCGAGCAGGCGGCGGAGATCGCGGCCTTCGCCGATGCGGTGGTGGTGGGATCGGCCATCGTTGCGGTGGTTGCTGAGAATCTGGACGGGTCGGGCAGGCCGTTGCCCGGCCTCGTCGACAAGGTGATAGCGCGCGTGGAAGGGCTCGCCCAGGCGGTGCGGAGCCGAAATGCGGCGGCTATGGGAATTCAGCGCTAAGACAAGGACCTGTTGCCCATGAACTGGCTTACCAACTTCGTGCGCCCGAAGATCCGCGCCGTGCTGGAGAAGCGCGAGACGCCGGACAATCTCTGGCACAAATGTCGCAGTTGCGGCCAGATGATCTTCCACAAGGAATTCAAGGAAGCGCTGAGCGTCTGCCCCGGCTGCAACCATCACGAACGGATCGGCTCCGCCGAACGCTTCGCCCATCTCTTCGACCAGGGCGAATACACCCGGGTCAAGATCCCGAAGACCCCCGAAGACCCCCTGAAATTCAAGGACCAGAAGAAATATTCCGACCGCCTGAAGGAAGCGCGGGCGCAAAGCGGCATGGATGACGCCATGGACGTCGCCTTCGGCAAGATGGGCGGCCACAACATGGTGATCGCCGTCCAGAACTTCTTCTTCATGGCGGGCTCCATGGGCGTCGGCGTGGGCGAGGCCATGGTCGCCGCGGCGCGCAAGGCGGTGAAGCTCAAGGCGCCGCTCGTCGTGTTCACCGCCGCGGGCGGGGCGCGCATGCAGGAAGGGATCCTGTCCCTCATGCAGATGCCGCGGACCACGGTCGCGGTCGAAATGGTGCGCGATGCGGGGCTCCCCTATATCGTCGTGCTCACCGACCCGACGACGGGGGGTGTGACCGCGTCCTACGCCATGCTCGGCGACATCCAGATCGCGGAACCCGGCGCGCTCATCGGCTTCGCAGGCCCGCGCGTCATCGAGAACACCATCCGCGAGAAGCTGCCCGAAGGCTTCCAGCGCGCCGAATATCTCCTTGAACACGGCATGCTGGACATGGTGGTGGAGCGCAAGGAGTTGCGGCCGACCCTCATCCGCATCGTCGACCTGCTGATGCGCAAGACTTCGAACGCGCCGCGCATCACGGCCGGCGGGCGGCGCTGATCCGCGTCACAGACCGGGGACCGGCGTCATGAGCGGCAGCGACCGCATCCTTGCGCGTCTCATGGCGCTGCATCCCAAGAAGATCGACCTGTCGCTGGGGCGGATGGAGCGGCTCCTTGCCCGTCTCGGCCATCCCGAACGCCGCCTGCCGCCCGTCTTCCACGTGGCCGGGACCAACGGCAAGGGCTCGACCGTCGCCTATCTCCGCGCCGTGCTGGAGGCGGCGGGATACCGCGTCCATGTCTATACCTCGCCCCATCTCGTGGCGTTCCGCGAGCGCATCCGGTTGGCCGGAACGCTCATCCCGGAAGACGCCTTGAGCGACCTGCTCGCCCGGGTGGAGGCGGTCAATGGCGACGATCCCATCACCTTCTTCGAGGTGACGACGGCGGCCGCCTTCCTCGCCTTCGCCGAGCATCCGGCGGACGTGCTGCTTCTCGAGGTGGGGCTCGGCGGCAGGCTTGACGCCACCAACGTGGTGGCCGATCCCGTGGCTGCTGCGGTCACACCCATATCTCTCGACCATCAGGAATTCCTCGGCGCGGATATCGCCACGATCGCCGCAGAGAAGGCGGGGATCGCCCGCGCCGGACGGCCGCTCGTCAGCGCCCTGCAGGATCCCGCTGCCCATGACGCGATCGCGCGGGTTGCGGACGCGGTGGGCGCGGTGCCCATCGTCGAGGGACGGGACTGGGAGGCGCGGTTGACGGCCGACGGTTTCACCTACGCCGACCGCATGGGCGAGCTTCACCTGCCCCTGCCGAACCTTCACGGGCCGCACCAGTACCGCAACGCGGCGCTCGCCGTCGCATGCCTTCGCCATCAGGACCGGGTGCCGGTGCCGGGGGAGGCCGTCGCGCGCGGGATCACACAGGCCATATGGCCCGCCCGCCTGCAGGACATCACCGGCGCGCCCGGCTTGCGGGATCTGCGGGATGCCGAAATCTGGCTCGACGGCGGGCACAATCCGGCGGGCGCCGCGACCGTTGCGGCGGCGCTCGCTGCAGCCCCTAAGCGCACGGCGGCGGTCATCGGCCTCCTCGCCAACAAGGATGCGGACGGCTTCCTCGCCGCCCTCCGGCCCGAAATCGCGGAACTGATCGCCGTCCCCATTCCCGGGGAGACGGCCCATGACCCGGATCACCTCGTGGCGCGGGCGCAGGCCATCGGCCTTGCGGCGTCGGTTGCGCCGTCCTGGCGGCACGGACTCGATGAACTTGTCCTCCGCGGCTACCCGCGCGTCGTCATCTGCGGGTCGCTCTATCTCGCGGGGCAGGTCCTGGCGGCGGTGGGATTGCTTCCCGAATAGATCAGGATTTCAGCACGCGAAGCTCGGCGACCGGGATGCGCTGGCGCACCCTGGCGACTTCGGCGGCATCGATCTTGGCGTAAATGACGCCTTCCTCCATCTCCGCCTGGGCGAGAACGCGGCCCCAAGGATCGACGATCATGGAATGGCCCCAGTTGGCCTTGCTGCCGTTGTCGAACCGGCCAGTCTGGTTGGGGGCGATCACATAGGACTGGCATTCGATGGCGCGGGCGCGGATCAATATCTCCCAATGGGCTTCGCCTGTGGCATGGGTGAAGGCGCTCGGGATGACGATCGCCTGCGCGCCGCGGTCGACAAGCGCCCGGAACAGCTCGCCGAACCGCAGGTCGAAACAGATGGCGCAGCCGAAGGTAATGCCGTCGATTTCATAGGTGACGATATCCTGCCCGCCGCCCACCACGTCGGATTCGAAATACCGGGTGCCGTCGGGGGCGGTGATGTCGAAGCGGTGGATCTTGCGGTAGCGGGCGATCTCGCGGCCCGTCCGGTCGAACACCACGGAGGTGTTGAAGGGCTTGTCCGCTCCAGCCTCGCTCATGCTGCCCGCATGGATATTGACCTTGTGCGCGCGGGCGAAGCGGGACAGCGCCTCGTGGGTGGGCCCGCCAGGCATGGCTTCGGCGTTCCGCGCCATCAGGGCGGCGTCCGTCGAATAGCAGGTGAAATTCTCGGGCAGCACGATGAGATCGGGCGATCCCTCGCGCACCGCCTGCTCCATGAAGGCGAAGGCCTTGGCGACATTCGCTTCCTTGTCCTCGGGGGCGTTGATCTGGATGACGGCGATTTTCATGGGGATTCCTCAGGACGAACGGACCAGACAGGCGCGGGATTCGGCGACGACCGCATCAAGGGGCCGCGCGGCGTCGATATGGCGCCACTGGATGTCGCCGAGATCGGCTTTCAGCTGGCGGCGCACCACCTCGGCATCCGCATCGGACGCATCGCCCGAACGTTTCGCGACGCGCGCGATCAGCACCTCGGGGGGTGCGGCGAACCAGAGACCCGCGAAGGGCACGCCGCAATCGGCGGCAAGCCGTTCCACCGCCTGCCGCTGGCCGGGATCCATGTGGGTCGCATCCAGAATGACGCTGCGCCCGCCGTTCAGCACCGCGCGCGCCTGTTCATGCATGCGGGCGAAGACCTGCTTGGTTACCGCCGGGCGATAGGCGTCCTCGGAAAGATTGTCCTCCGGCGCGACGCCGTGAAGGCGCTTTCGAATCTCGTCGCTTCGCAGAAGGATCGCACCCGGCGCGGCATCGAGGCCGGGGGCGAGGGCGCGCGCCACGCTCGACTTGCCGGATCCCGAAAGGCCGCCCACCGCCACGAGGCGCGGGCGGGTCGGCTGCAGCGCCTGGCGGGCCACCTCGAGATAGGCGAGGGCCGCTTCCTCCCGGGCGTTCAGCCCTTCGGACATGGTCCGGATCAGGGCCCGCGCGCCGATATAGAGGGGCAACAGGGGCGTTCCCTCGTAGTCGCCCATCGCCGCAAGGTAGCGGTTCACGAGCACGCTCGCCGCCTCCCGCAGCCCGTAGCGCAGCAGGTCCATCACCGGGAAGGCGGCGTCGTAGAGCATGTCCACGATCGCCAGTTCGTCGTCGAACTCGATGCAGTCGAAGGGCCGCGGCTCGTCATTGACGATGGCGATATTGCCGAGATGGAGATCGCCGTGGCAGTGGCGGACGAAGCCCGCATCCCGCCGCCGGTCGAGAAGGGCGCGATGGCGTTCGATCTGATCGAAGAGCTGCGTGGCGAGCGCCGCGCCCCATTCGACGATCGCCGGGGACGGGGCGTGGGACAGGGCTTCGACCACCGGCTCCAGCGAGCGGCGCAGGGCGTCGGCGCCGCCATGGTCGAACCAGGGGGCGAGATCGCGGTGGAACTCCGCAATGGCGTCGCCGAGGCGCGCCGCATGAAGGGGCGTGAATTGCCCGCGCGCGGCGAGGCGGTCGCCCTGCATCTCCTGCCCGAAGCGGCGCATATGGACGATCCAGTCGACCGGCGCGCCCGGGCCGCCGAGATGGAGCGCGCCGTTGTCGTCCCGGGTCACCGCCAGAACGCCCTGATAGAGCCGGGGCGCGGTGCGGCGGTTGAGCAGATCCTCATGCTCCGCCGTCTTGCGGCGGGTCAGGGGATCGGTGAAATCGAGGAACGGGAGCCGCCGCGCGCGCTTCAGCTTGTAGGCGGAATCGCCCGCCAGGAAGATGCGGGAGGTGGGGGTCACGATCTCCTCGCCGCCCTCTCCCGAGTCCCTGGACAGCCCGCGGAGAAAGTCGATCACCTCCGCCTGCTGCCGCCGTTCCTCGGGCTCCATGACCTCAGGCATAGCGCCAGCCGTCCTGGTGGGCTGCAATGACGATCTCGGCGCAGGCGCGGCTGTCGGAATCCGCGCGGTGATGGTCGAGGGAGATGGCAAGGAAGCGGCAGACGTCGGGAAGCTTTGTCGGCCGCAGCTGCCACAGCTGGCGGGCGAGCTGCACCGTGCACAAGAAGGGCGCCGCGGGCGGCTCGATCTCGTAGGTTTCGCAGCAGGCATGCAGGACGCCGCGATCGAAGCCCGCGTTATGGGCGGAGATGAAATGGACGCCCTCGAAAAGCGGCGCGATCTCGCGCCAGAGGGTCCCGAAGTCCGGCGCTTCCTCCACGTCCTGCCAGCGGATGCCGTGCACCCAGGTGAAGCGGAAGTCGCGGCTCGGTGGGCGGATCAGGCTGTAGGCGCTGGCGACGATCTCGCCCCTGGACACCCGCACGACGCCCACGGCGCAGGCGCTGTTCTTGGCGTTGTTGGCGGTCTCGAAATCGATGGCGACGAATTCCGGCATGCGGCGCATGCTGGCATGACAAGGTCCGTCGTGCAACCGCCATGTGCCGGGATTTCCGGCCGGTCACATGCGGTCCTCGGGCCAGGTTTCGATCACCTCCACGAGACGGGCGAGGAAGCGGTTGGTCTGATAGCCGTCGAGCACGCGGTGATCGATGGTCAGGGTCACATAGGCTTTCGGGCGGATCTCGATGCTGTCCGCGCCGTCACGGGTGACGACGCAGAGGCGCTTTTCCACCTTGCCGATGCCGAGGATCGCGGACTGGGGCTGGTTGATGATGATGGGCGCGGCGACGAGGCTGCCTGACACCCCATGGTTCGATATGGTGAAGGTGCCGCCGCGCATGTCCTCGGGCGCGAGCCTGTTGGCCCGCGCCTTTTCGGTGAGTGTCTGCAGGGCTTCCGCGATGCCGAACAGGTTGAGGGTCTGGGCGCGGCGGATCACCGGCACCACCAGCCCCTTGTCCCCCAATGCGGTGCCGATGCCGATATTGGCGTCGCGGAAGATCTCGAGACCGTCGGGATGGAAGCGCGCGTTCACTTCGGGCACCAGCTTGATCGCTTCCGCGGCGGCGGCGACGAAGTAGGCGGTGAGCGTCAGCTTGACGCCGTCCCGGGCGAAAGCCTCCTTGTGCCGCTCGCGGTGGGCGATGATACGGGTGAAGTCGGCCTCGAACACGCTGGTCACATGGGGGGCCGTGTGCAGCAGGCTTTGCACCATGTGCTCGGCGATGCGAAGCCGCATGGCGCTGTGGGGCACCCAGCGGCTGTCGCCCGACGCAATCGAAGTCTCTGCCTCCTTGGGCGCAGCTGGCTGCGCTTCCGGCTCCGCCCGGCGGTTCACATAGGCAAGCACGTCGTCGCGCCGGATGCGGCCGCCGACGCCGGTGCCCTGAATCTCCGCGGGATCAATGTCGTGGATCTTGAGGAGCCGCCTGACGAGCGGGCTGAGGCGCGGGCGCGGCGACTCCGCCGATGCATCTTCCTCTCCCGCCTCCGCCGGCTTCGTGTCCTCTGCCTGCGGCGCGGCGGGTGCGGCCGCATCTTCCCGCGTCATGTGACCGAGGACGGCGCCCGGCGCCACCTCCGTTCCCTCGGGCGCGACGATCTCGCTCAGGATGCCGGCGGCGGGGGCGGACACTTCCATGGCCACCTTGTCGGTCTCGAGTTCAAGGATGGGTTCATGAAGCTCCACCCGGTCGCCCACGGCCTTTAGCCAGCGCGCGACGCGGGACCGGGTGCCTTCCTCCTGCCCCTCGGGCGCGGTGATGGCGATGCGGGACTTGTCGATCACGGGATGCGCGTTCATCTCCGCCTCCCTCAGAACTTCACCAGCGCGTCCATGCGCGCGGTGATCTTCTCGACGCTCGGCACCACCGCATCGAGCAGGATGGGGCTGTGCGGACTCGGGATGTCGGGCATGGCGAGGCGCTCCACCGGCGCATCCAGGCTGAAGAAGGCTTCCGTCATCAGGGTCGCCGCGATCTCCGCTCCGAAACCGGCGGTGATGTTGTCCTCATGGACGATGAGGCATCGGTTGGTGCGTTTGACGGATTCGATGATCGCATCCTTGTCCCAGGGCATCAGGGTGCGAAGGTCGATGAGATCGACGGAAAGGCCGGTCTTCTCCGCCGCGGCGTCGCAGCGCGGCACCATGGCCCCCCAGGAGACGACGGTGATGTCGTCCCCCCGGCGCACATGGCGCGCCTTGCCGAAGGGGACGACGTAATGGTCGCCCGGATAGGGCCGCCGCGCCCAGGGGTCGTCCAGCATGGCGCGATGCTCGAAGAAGATCGTCGGGTTGTTGGAGCGAAGCGCCCAGCGCAAGAGCCCCACCGCGTCCTCCGCATTGGATGGCATGGCGAGCTGCCAGCCGATGGCATGGGCCCATTTCACTTCGCCGGTCTGGCTGTGCCAGGGGTCGCCGCATTTGAAGAAGCCGCCGGGGATGCGCACCACCATGGGCGCCGCGAAGCGGTTGTTGGTCCGCCAGCGCATGGTGCCGCAATCATTGAGCTGCTCTTCCGCCGGATCCGCATATTTGCGGAACTGGATCTCCGGCACCGGCATGAGGCCGGCGAGCGCCATGCCCACGGCGCGGCCGATGATGCCTTCTTCGGACAGCGAGGTGTCGAACACCCGGTCCGCGCCGTATTTCGCCTGCAGGCCCATGGTCGCCGCATGGACGCCGCCCTTGGCGCCCACATCCTCGCCGAACACCACGACGCGGGGGTTGGTGGCGAGTTCATGGTCCAGGGTGCGGCGGATGGCGGTCACCATGTTGATGCGGCTGGCTTCGGGCTCCGGCGTCTCGGTCGCCTTCGGGAAGACATGGCCCAGGGGGCGCAATCCCCCCTGCCGCTGCAGAGCGTTGTCCCCTTCGGCGAAGACATGGGTCAGCACGTCCGACGGATCGGGCGCGGGAAGCGCCAGCGCGGCCTCGATCGCCTGCTCCGCCTCGCGGCGGGCGGATGCGGCGATGTCCCGCCACTCGTCCGCGCTCATGACACCCGGAACGAGGAAGCGTTCGAGCTTGGGCAGCGGGTCGCGCGCCCATTCGGCGGCGATCTCCTCCTGCGTCTTGTAGGCCTGGGTGTCCTGGAAGGAATGACCCGAAAGCCGCGGCACGCTGAGGCGGAGGAGCGCCGGGCCATGGCCCCCGCGCACATGGGCCATCACTTCGTCGACGAGCGTGGCCGCTTCTCCCGGCTCCGTGCCGTCGCCGTCGCGGATCATGAGGTTCCGGAACGAGCGGAGGTTGATGGCGATATTGCCGCCCGGCGTCTGCTTGTCGCCGGTGACCGAAATGCCGTAGCCGTTGTCCTCGATATAGAACAGCATGGGAAGCTTCAGGGTCGTGGCGATGGTGAGCGCCGACCAGAAGCCGTTGGTGGCGACGGACGCATCGCCGCCGAGCACGACGCCGATCGAGCCCTCGTAGCTCGGGTCATTGAGGACGTTGCGGTAATATTCGATGGCCTGGGCCCAGCCCGCGACCGGGGTATATTGCGCGCCGACGCCGCCGCACATGGGCAGGGCGCAGGGGCCGTCGAGATTGGGAAAATTGAAGACGACGCCGATATCGCGGCCGTTGCTGTAGCCTTCGGCGCGGCCCAAGGGCGCGCGCACTGCCTCCACCAGATCCACCCCGAGCGTCAGCATGGTCGGGCGGGAACGGTAGTATCCTGCAACCGCATCCCTTTTTCCGGTGATGCGGCTTGCGAGGATGATCTGGGCTAGATCATGCCCACGGGCGGAAAACTGGTAGAGCACCTTCTTCTCGGGCACCAGGCGCGTTTCCTCGATCTCGTCGATCGCCCGCGACAGATGCAGAAGATGCGCGATGTGCTTCCAGTCGTAATTCAGGGCCGCGGCGCTGAGATCGTCCGGCTTCCGCCGCCGGGCCTTGCCGTTGCGGAGGGAGCCCGTCCCCGGGCTCAGGAAATCGGTTGCGGCCATGGTCACTACTCCCCAATGAACGTCATTCCATGAAAGAATACGCCCGGGGGAGCGGGAAAGTCCTTGTTATTTCCTGGTTATACGGTCGCCCGAAGAAAGATATTGTCTGCTGAAGCGGCGCGCAGGAAAAATCCTGCCTCCTATTCCTCGCCCTCCTCCATCGCCTCGCTCACGACCTCCTCGCCGGGGATGGCGTAATTGCCCTTGAGCCAGCGGCCGAGATCGATGTCGGCGCAGCGGGACGAGCAGAAGGGGCGATATTTTTCGCTCTGCGGCTTGTTGCAGATGGGGCAGGCCGGAGCGGGGGAAATTTCGGTCATGGCATTCATCCTTTGCTCCTCAGATAGGTGTCATAGTCGGAGCTGTCGAGCCCCTGATCGACGACGATCTCGAGGGGCGCGCCCGCAAGGCGCAGGAAGGCCTCGCCGGGGCAGAGATCCATGATGCGCCGGGCGAGCGCATCATTGCGGGTCCTGATTGCGACCGGGCGGCCGGGATTGGCGCGGGCTTCGGTCAGCGCCGCCCGCAGCGCGCGGCGGGCGAGGGTTGCAAGGTTGAAACGGCCGGCGGCCTCGGGCGCGGCGATTTCCGCGGCGAGGCTCCGGCCCGGATGGGCGATCTCGAGGTCCAGAAGGCCGAACCGGCTGAAGCGCCCGACGGCGTGATTCCAGGGCAGGGATGCAAGGGCCGCCGTGAAATCGGCGATCAGGCGCTCCCGGTCCTTCGGGTTGCGCAGCCGCAGGAAATCCACCACCACAAGCCCGCCGATGCGGCGGAGCCGGAGCTGCCGCGCGATCTCCCGCGCCGCGGCGGCATTGACGCCGCGGGCCGTGCTGCGTTCGTCCCGGCCCGTCGCGGTCCCGGCATCCACATCGATCGCCGTGAGCGCCTGGGTTTCCTCGATGGTGATGCGCCCGCCCCCGGGCAGGGGAACGGCGGGGGAGGCGAGGGCCTCGATCTCCGCCTCGATCCCGAGGCGGGCCATGAGGGGCTCAGGCTTCCGCTCCATGACGAGCCGTTCGGCGGCCCATGGAACGCCCATCGCCGCCGCCCTGAGCTCCGGCTCCTCGACCAGGATCCGGCCGATCCGTTCGGTCCCGCGGGCGTCAAGAAGGGCAAGCCACGGTTCCGCCTCGCGGAACAGTAGGCCGGGCGGCCCCGCGACCTCATGCCCCGGCGGCGGGTCGCAGAGGGCGGCGGTCGCAAGCTTCGGCGGCCGGGCGAGCCTGCGGATCGTGACCACCACGGGGCTGCCTTCGGGCGGAATCGCGCGGGGCGGAGCCTTGAGGAGGACCGTTTCGGCGCCGATGCTCACGAAGGCGCCGCCGAGCGCAGGCGCGGCGGCGGTCACGCGGCCGCGATGGATGTCGCCGGGGCGGAGCGCGTCCTCGTCGCGGAAGTGATGGATCTCCAGAAGCCGGCCGTCAGGATCGAGGAGCGCCAGCCGTGTCTCGCCGAACATGCGGTCGACGACGGCGGTCTCGCTCATTTCGCGCCTGCGCGAGTGAGGATGCCGGCCCCGCGCAGAAGGTTCGCGGTCTCGTATAGCGGCAGGCCCACCACATTGCTGTAGGAGCCGTTGAGATGGCGCACGAAGGCTGCCGCCAGACCCTGTATGGCATAGCCCCCGGCCTTGCCGTGCCATTCGCCGCTTTGGAGATAATGGGCGATCTCCTGGGCCTCGAGGCGCTTGAAGGTGACGACGGTCTCATTCACCCGCTGCAAAAGCCGGCCATCGGGAAGGACCAGGGCGACGGCGGTCACCACCCGGTGGCGACGGCCGGACAGGATCTCGAGGCATTGCCGCGCCGTCGCCTCGTCCTCCGCCTTGGGCAGCACGCGCGCGGCGGCGCTCACCACCGTATCGGCGGCGAGGGTTGCAAGGCGCTCATCGGCGACGGCGCGGGCCTTTTCGACCGCGAGACGCAGGGCGAGGGCGCGGGGTTTTTCCGATCTCGACGGGGTCTCGTCGATCTCCGCCGGCTTCACCTCGGCGGGAGTGACGCCGATCTGGCGCAGCAAATCCAGGCGCCGCGGCGAGGCGGACGCCAGACGGAAGGGAAGTTCGACGGCCGTCATTGGATGAAAGCCCGCCCTGCGGCCGCCGCACGCATGGGCATGCTTACTTGAAGCGATAGGTGATGCGGCCCTTGGTCAGGTCGTAGGGCGTCAGCTCCACCAGCACGTCGTCGCCGGCGAGCACGCGAATCCGATTCTTCCGCATCTTGCCCGCCGTATGGCCGAGCACTTCATGGCCATTCTCAAGCTTCACGCGAAACATGGCGTTGGGGAGCAGCTCCTCAACCCGGCCGCGCATCTCAAGTACTTCTTCTTTCGCCATAAGGGTTCCCGAAAAATCTCCATCGAGCCAACAGCAAAATATTCATTGTTCGCGAAAATGCAAGGCTTTCAACGCCTCCCGCGGGGTGGCGAGCGGCCCCTGACGGTCCTTCGCGGACTACGCCATTCAGGTGATGCTTTTGCGCCGCGACCGGCGCAAATTCTGCGCCGCGGGTGCGCCGCAATCACGGAATGCACTTGACTTTGGCCGGGAAGCCGCGTCTCCTCATTTGGTTGACGAGCGTGTTTGCACGCGTCCTTCCCAATGTTCTATGCCATCTGTTGGATGGACGTGATGGGGACCTCGGTCGCAAGCATTTCACCGACTCGAAGACGCTTACGACGACGACCACTGGAGACGACTACAAATGGCATCTGAGACGGCAACTGGCACGGTGAAGTGGTTCAACGCGACCAAGGGCTACGGCTTCATCACTCCCGCTACCGGCGGTAGCGACGTTTTCGTGCATATCAGCGCTGTGGAACGCGCCGGGCTGCGCGGGCTGACCGAAGGGCAGCAGATCAGCTACCAGCTCGTGAACGACAAGCGCGGCCGCAGCTCCGCCGACAATCTGAAGGTTCAGGGCTGACGAACGGCGTTGCGCCGGTCTCCCCGGCGCGACGATAGATCCGGCATGAATTCCGGCCCGCATGCGCATCCCGCATGCGGGCCGTTTTCATGTGCGGGGCGGCGCAGCTTCGGCCCTGCGGCGCAATTCCCTCACCACCTCCTCCATGACATTGAGGAAGCGGGAGCGGTCCTGCTTGCCGAAGGGCGGAACGCGGCTTTGCACCAGGCCGCTTTCGCGCAATTCCGTCGAGAGGTTCCGCATGGCGAGCGCCATGCCCATGTTGCCCGGCCCGAAGCGCCGTCCGGTGGGGGTAACGACCTCCGCTCCGCGATCGACGCAGCGGGCGGCCAGGGGGATGTCGGCGGTCACCACAAGATCGCCCGCCGCCGCATGCGCCGCAATCCAGTCGTCGGCGGCGTCCATCCCGCCGCCCACGAGCACGGTGCGGATCAGGGGGCTGCCGTGGGGCCGGATGCCGCTGTTGCTCACCATATGAAGCACGAGGCCGTGGCGCAGGGCGACGGTGATCGCCTCCGCCTTCACGGGGCAGGCATCGGCATCCACATAGATCTCGGGCATCGGGCGCTTTCGTGGAAAGTCACGGGGTTCGGCCCATTGTTAGGCCGCCCGCCGCGCCCTTGCAAGCAGCTGGCATTTCAATGGTTGCGCAGCGCGTTGATGAGCTCGGACTTGTTCATGTCCGAATAGTCCTTGAGCCCGATCTCCCGCGCCTTGTCGAGCAGTTCTTCCTTGGTCCAGTCCTCGTAGGCTTCGGCCTTGCCGCCGCGACGGCTTGCGGACTTTCCCGCATTGGCGATGCGCGCGGCCTTTTCCTTGCTCGCGCCCTCGCGGCGCAGGGCCTCGTATTTCTCGTCATCCTTGATCTGGGGGCCATGATCCTTGGCCATCGCTCGTCTCCTCGAAATCTGCGGGATCCGCATCGTCCGCCCTCAGGAGATGGACGCTGAAGAGATCGTCCGGATCGCGCCAGAAGGCGACGGGCCGCCAGCCGGCGAGGCGGGCGAGTCCCTGAAAGCTGCGGATCGTGAACTTGTAGGAATTTTCCGTATGGATGGTCTCGCCTGCCCGGAAGGCGAAGCTTCTTCCCGCCGCCCGCACCGTCTGGTCGCAAAGGCTTGCAAGATGCATCTCGATGCGGTGGGCGCGGTCATCGTAGCGGACCAGATGGCGAAAGCGCGCGAGATCGAAATCGCCGTCGAGCTCGTCGTTGATGCGGCGAAGAAGGTTCTTGTTGAATTCGGCCGTCACCCCGGCCGCATCGTCATAGGCCGGAATGAGCCGGGCGGGGTCCTTCTGAAGATCGACGCCGACGATCATCAGGGCGTCCCTACCGAGCGCCGCGTGGGCGCGCCGCAGGAAGCGCACCGCTTCCCGGGGATGGAAATTGCCGATGGTGGAGCCGGGGAAGAACCCCACCTTCCGCGCGCCGCCAAGACGGGCGAGATCGGCGGTGAAATCGCGAGTAAGGTCCACGACCTGCGGCGCGACCACGAGGTCAGGGAAGCGGCGGGTCATGTCCTCGGCCGCCATGAGCAGCATCTCGGTCGAGATGTCGAGCGGCGCATAAAGGCGTGGCCGCTCCAGCGCGCCGAGGAGGATCGGCGTCTTGCGGCTCGACCCGCTGCCGAATTCCACGAGCGTCGCGTCGGGCCCGATAAGCGCCGCCATGTCCGCGGCGCGCGCTTCCAGCACCGCGATTTCGGCGCGCGTCAGGTAGTATTCGGGAAGCTCGGTGATCTCCTCGAACAATTCGGACCCGCGCCGGTCATAGAGCCAGGTGGGGGAGACGGCCTTGGGCTCGGCGGTAAGGCCCGCGAGGATGGCGCGGGCGAAGGCGGAGGAGGTGCGTGGGGCGGAGGATACGGACGGCGCCGCAGGGGACATGGTCAAAGATC
This sequence comes from uncultured Sphingomonadales bacterium, assembly GCA_964508185.1. Classification (GTDB taxonomy): domain Bacteria; phylum Pseudomonadota; class Alphaproteobacteria; order Sphingomonadales; family Govanellaceae; genus CAZDSS01. The sequence continues at coordinate 40,179 of CAZDSS010000004.1, read as the reverse complement.
CTTGGCAAGGCGCAGACCGGTGAACTGCCAGCGCTGGTGGGGATAGAAGAAATTGCGGTAGCTCGCCCGCATGTGGCCCGCCGGCGTGGCGCAGGAGCCGCCGCGCAGCACGAACTGGCCGCACATGAACTTGCCGTTGTATTCGCCGGCGGCGCCGGCAAGCGGCCGGAACCCCGGATAGGGCGCGAAGCTGCTTCGCGTCCATTCCCACACGCCGCCGTAGACTTGGCGCAGGCTGGAGGGAAGGGTCGGCGCAAGGGGCGTGAAGATGCCGCTGTTGGCGAACTGCCCGATCACGGGCTGGCCGCGGGCCGCAAGCTCCCATTCCTGTTCGGTGGGCAGGCGGTGGCCCGCCCAGCGGGCGAAGGCGTCGGCCTCGAAATAGCTGATATGGCAGACGGGCGCGTCGGGATCCACGGGCTCCATGCCGTGGAGCGTCATGCGCATCCAGCCGTCCGGGCCCCGCTCCCAGTAGAGCGGCGCCTGCCAGCCTTCGCGCGTCACCGTGGCCCAGCCGTCGGACAGCCACAGGGTCGGCGTGCGATAGCCGCCGTCACGCACGAAATCCATCCATTCGCGGTTGTTCACCGGCCGCTCGGCGATGGCGAAGGCGTCGATGAAGACGCGGTGACGCGGCTTCTCGCAATCGAAGGCGAAGGGGCCGTCCTGATCGGGATCGTAACCGATGCGGGCAAGCCCGCCGCTGAACGGAACGAAGGCGGCCGCCCCGCCCGCATCGCTCCCCCGGCCCGCCGCGGGCCGCGGGCGGTAGATCGGGCGCAACGGGTTCTGGGCGAAAAGATGCAGAAGGTCGGTGAGGATCAGTTCCTGATGCTGCTGCTCGTGATGCAGGCCGAGCCACAGCACCTCCTCGGCGTCAGGGGTGAGATCGCCGTCTTCGATCCGCCTCATGACCGCATCGTCCACCGCCCGGCGGAGCGCCAGCACCTCGGCAACAGTTGGCCGGGTGAGCAGGCCGCGCTCGGGCCGCGGCTGGCGCGGGCCCAGGGCCTCGTAATAGGAATTGAACAGGCGGCCGAAAGACTTGTCCCAGGCGTCGTGCCCCGAGGCATGGCGATCGAGGAAGAAGGTCGCGAAGAACCAGGTGGTATGTGCGAGATGCCATTTCACCGGGCTCGCATCCGCCATGGACTGGGGCGTCATGTCCTCGGGACCGAGCCCTTCAATGAGCTGCATGCTCGCGCCGCGCACCGTCTCGTAGGCGACGGCGAGCGGAACCTGTCCGTGAACCGAAGGGGCCCCGACCGTCTGGTTGTGAAGCATGGGGTCTCACTCGTGCAGGAAACTTGGGACCGGAATAACGCCCGCGTAACCACGAGGGTTCCGGCCGTCACGCGACGTCCAGCGCGTTGAGCGCCGCCCTGGTGAGGCTCTGGCGCAGGTCGAAATAGCCTTTCCAGGCCCTCGCGGCCTCTTGAAAGCGTCCGGGCGCCGCCTGCAGGCTGACCGCCGCCGCGCTGTCGAAGCCTTCAAGATTGTCCCAGCTCACGGGCCAGGCGACCGGCGCGCCGGGCCGCGCCCGGGGCGAGAAGGGGCAGATGGCGGTGGAGCCGCGCTCGTTCCGCAGATAGTCGACGAAGATCCGCCCCTTGCGCCTGGCCTTGCTCATGTTGGCGATGAAGCGGTCCGGGTCGCTTTCCGCCATGCGCTGGGCGAGGGCCGCCGTGAACTTCTTCACCACCGGCCATTCATGCCGCCGGGCGATGGGGGCGACCACATGAACGCCCTTGCCGCCGGTGAGCAGGGGAAAGCTCACGAGTCCCAGGGCGTCCAGAAGGTCGCGCACATGAAGGGCGGCGGAGGTGACGGCGGAAAAGGCCAGGCCTTCCGCCGGGTCGAGGTCGAACACGATGCGGTCGGGCTTCTCCACCATGTCCACATGGATGCCCCAGATATGAAGTTCGAGAACGCCGATCTGCGCCGTCGCGACGAGGCCCTTCACATCCTCGATATAGAGATATTCCTCCGTCCCGGTGTTGTTGCCGGGGATCACCATGCGCTTCACCGCTTCCATCAGCCCCGGCCCCGCATGGCGCTGGAAGAAGCATTCTTTCGTCCGTCCCTCGGGGCAGCGGACGAAGCTCACGAGCCGGCGCTTGAGGTGCGGCAGCATGTGGGGGGCAGCGGCTTCGAGATATTCCGCAAGCTCGAGCTTGGTGATCCCCTGTTCGGGAAAGAGGATCTTGTCCGGATTGCTGAGCTTGACGCCCGCCACCACGGCCGTCCCGTTCTTCGCGCCGCGGCTTGAGCGTTTTGTCTTCGGCGCCGCCATTTCCGTCACCTCCTTCAGGGGCCTCGGATCTTCCTTCGTCACCCTGGACGCCGCCTTGTCCTCGCGAATTCCGAGAAATCGGGCATGGCGCACGGCGCCGTCATGGGTGAATTCGGCAAAGGCCACCTGCACCACCAGCTTCGGCTCTACCCACCGCACAGCCTTCGGGATTCCTGCGGGCTTGTCATCGAGCGGCGATGTCTTGCGGCGGAGGGGTTTCAACCGGCGGTCGATCTCAGCGAGATCGCGCCGGGCGAAGCCGCTGCCCACGCGCCCGGCGTAACGGAGCTTTCCCGCGCTGTCATGGAAGCCGAGGAGAAGGGACGAAAAGGGGCGGTTCCGCTCAGACGGCGACATGCCGATGACGACGAATTCCTGCTCGCGGTCGCATTTCACCTTGAGCCAGCTCTTGACCCGGCCGGAGCGATAGGGGGCGCTCGCCTTCTTGGCGATCACACCTTCGAAGCGGCGGCTGCAGAGCTCGTCCAGCATGGCGTCGCCGCTCATCACGAGGTGATCGGTGTAATAGATGGGGCCGGTCCGCCCCGCCCTGCCGAGGGCGCGGGCAAGCCGTTCCTTGCGCTCGAGATTCGAAAGCTTCCGGATATCCTCCCCCCTGTCCACCAGGAGGTCGAAGGCGAAGAAGGCGAGGTTGCGGCCGCCGTTCTTCAGGGCCTGCTGCAGGGCCGAGAAGGAGGTGCGGCCCTCGTCGTCCACCGCCACCACCTCGCCATCGACAAGCATGCGGTCGAGCCTGAGGCGCCTGGCCGCGGCGGCAAGGCCCGGAAGCCGTCCGGTCCAGTCATGGCCATTCCGGGAATAGAACGCCACCTCCTCGCCGCAGGCGGACAGCAGGGCGCGGTAGCCGTCGAACTTGATCTCGAAGATCCAGTCCCTGCCCGTGGGCGTCTCATCCACGAGGGTTGCAAGCTGCGGCGGAACGAAGCCGGGGCATCTGGCGGAAGGCTTCTTGCGCTTCGTGTTGTCGTTGGCGTCCTTGTTGCTGTTCCAGACGCGGGACGCGGGCGCTGCGGCGATCTCTTCCATGCTGCGGCCGGTCGCGACGCTCGTATCGTATTCCCCGGTGACGTCGCGGCCGGGGTCCGCGTGATCGTCGCCGTCCTTGATGAGAAGCCAGTTCTCCCGCTTCTCCTTGGGGTTCGGCCGCATGCGCACCAGGGCGAAGCGCCCCTGCAGCCGCTGCCCGTGAAGAATGAAGGAAAGCTTGCCCTTCTCGAGGCCCTTGCGGGGATCGTCCACCGGCTCCCAATGCCCCGTGTCCCACAGCATGACGCTGCCGCCGCCATATTGTCCCCTGGGGATGATGCCCTCGAAATCGCCGTATTCGATGGGGTGATCCTCCGTCCGGACGGCGAGGCGCTTCTGGGAAGGGTCCAGGCTCGGGCCGCGGGTCACTGCCCAGCTCTTGAGGACGCCGTCGAGCTCCAGGCGGAAATCGTAGTGAAGGCGCGTCGCGTCATGCTTCTGGATGAGGTAGCGAAGCTCACCCGCAGCCTTCCTGCGCCCCGCGCGGCGCCTGCCTGCGGGCTCGGGCGTGATGTCGAAGCGCCGCTTCTCACGGTAGGTCTCCAGAAGATCGGGGGATTTTCCTGCCTTTGTTCGTGCCATGCCCCGGCCTTAGCCCGCCTTCCGCCCCGGCTTGCGCGCCTGCTGCTTCGCGCCGCCGCTGCCGCCGGATTCGCTTCGCCGCACGCTCTGCTTCAGGGCCTCCACCAGATCGATGACCTTGGCGCCGCCCGATGGCTGCTCTTCCTCGCTCACATCGACCACCGCGCGCTTTTCCACCTTGGCGTCGATCATGGCGTGCAGGGCCTCGCTGTAGCGGTCCTCGAACATGCGCGGATCGAAAGGCATGGTCTTGCGGCGGATCAGCTCGGTCGCAAGGTCGAGAAGCTCCGGATCCGGCTTCTCGTCGGCGACGTCGGCGAACAGGGGCGCGGCCTCCCGCACTTCATCCGGATAGCGCAGCGTCTCAAGCAGAAGCCCCCGCCCGCAGGGCTTGAGCGCGGCCACATGCTCCTGCCCGCGCATGACGAACTGGCCGACCGCCATCTTGCGCGCGCGCCGGAGCGCCTCGCGCAACACGCCATAGGCTTCGTCGGCAAGCTCGCCGTCGGGCGCTACATAATAGGGGCGGTCGAAATAGATCGGATCGATCTCGTCGTAATCCACGAACTGCACGAGGTCGAGAATGCGGCTCGCCTCGATCTTCACGGCGTCGATCTCCTCGGGCTCGAGCAGCACGTAGTTGCCGTCCGGAAGCTCGTAGCCCTTGACGATCTCGTCCGTGTCCACGGGGCCGACGCCGGGCACCACCTTCTCGTACCTGACCCGCTTGCCCGTCGGGGCGTGGACCTGATGGAAGGCGATGCGGCCGCCGCTTTGAAGCGCCGAATAGAGCTGCACCGGCACCGTCACCAGCGCGAGGCGAAGCTGTCCCGACCAGATGGGGCGGCTGCGCCCGGCGGCACCCGCGCTGCGCCCCTTGCGCGCGCCCGACCGGCTGCCGCCGCGCTTGGCCGCTGTGGTCTTCCTGGGCGTCGATGCCTTGCGCGCCGACGTCTTGGCCGCGGACTTGCCGCTGCTCGACGACCTGCCTGTCGCTGCCTTGCCTGCGCCTTGGCTTGCGGCTCGCCGGGCCATGAAACTGCTCCAGTTGAAAGGGGTCCGTTGTGATTAACTCCCGAACCGGCCCCGGCGTTCCAACGGCGACGGCCGCGCACGGGGTTATGGACTTGCGCCCGCCCGTCCCCATATGGTTGGGGGCAGGCGACAGAAGGCTTCTCGTGATGACTCTCAGCCTTTTCGACATCTTCAAGATCGGCGTCGGGCCGTCGAGCTCCCACACCATGGGGCCCATGCTGGCCGCCGCGCGCTTCGCGGAATCCTTGAGCGATGATCTCGACGCCGTCGCGGCGGTCAGGGCCGAGGTCTATGGATCGCTTGCGCTCACCGGCATCGGCCACGGCACCGACCGCGCCATTCTCGTCGGCCTCGAAGGCGCGCTGCCCGATCACATCGAGCCCGACGAAATGGATCAGGCCGTCGCCCGCATCCGCGACAGCCGGACGGTGAATCTCGCGGGCCGCAAGGCCATCCCCTTCGATCCCGACCGCGACCTGGTGCTCGAACGCCGCATTCGTCTCCCCTATCACACCAACGGCATGAAGTTTTCCGCCTTCGGCGGCGAGGGGCGCGTCATCCGGGAAGAGATCTTCTATTCGGTGGGCGGCGGCTTCGTGGTGACGGCTGCGGAAGCGGCCCAGAACGCGCCGGCGTGGGATGAGGTACAGGTTCCGTACCCCTTCACCACGGGCGACGAGATGTTGGCCATGGGCCGCGAACACGGCAAGACCATTGCCGAGATGGTGATGGCCAACGAGCGGGCCATGCGTCCGGAGCAGGAGATCCGCGACCGTCTCGACCTCGTCTTCCGCACCATGGAAGCGGCCATCGACCGCGGCACGCGCACGGAAGGGATCCTGCCCGGCGGGCTCAAGGTCAAGCGCCGGGCCGCCGCCGTCCATGCCAAGCTCGTGGAGCGGCAGGAGCGGGCTCTGCGTGATCCCATGGCGGTGATGGACTGGGTCAATCTCTGGGCTCTTGCGGTGAACGAGGAGAACGCGGCGGGGGGCCGCATCGTCACCGCGCCCACCAACGGCGCGGCCGGAATCATTCCGGCGGTGCTGCGCTATTACGAGCGGTTCTGCAACAGCTCGCCCGAGGGGATCCATGTCTTCCTGCTGGTGGCGACGGCGATCGCCGGTCTCTTCAAGCGCAATGCGTCGATTTCCGGCGCCGAGGTCGGCTGCCAGGGCGAGGTGGGGGTCGCAAGCTCCATGGCCGCGGCGGGACTCACGGCGGCCCTCGGCGGCAGCAACGAGCAGGTGGAGAATGCGGCGGAGATCGCCATGGAGCACAATCTGGGCCTCACCTG
>CAZDSS010000004.1:24926-33918 GCA_964508185.1 uncultured Sphingomonadales bacterium | reverse complement strand
TCGGCGGCCTCGTCCAGATCCCCTGCATCGAGCGCAACGCCATGGGCGCCATCAAGGCCATCGACGCCTCGCGCCTCGCCCTCATGGGCGACGGCACCCATTTCGTCTCCCTCGACAAGGTGATCGCCACAATGCGCCAGACAGGGGCGGACATGTCTGATAAATACAAGGAAACATCCACCGGCGGCCTCGCGGTCAATATCCCCGCCTGCTGACGCACCGGCCCTCGGCGGATATGCGGCAAGGGAAGGTGTTTGCATGACCGATCGCCCCCATGTGGCGCTCTTCGTCACCTGTCTCGTGGACCTGTTCCGGCCCGCGGTCGCCTTCGCCGCCATCACCCTGCTGGAACGTGCGGGCTGCCGTGTCAGCGTGCCGGAGGCCCAGACCTGCTGCGGCCAGCCGCCGTACAATTCCGGAGACCGCGAAGGGGCGGCGGCGATCCTGCGCGGGCTTGTGGCGACCTTCGAGCCCTATGACGCCGTGGTGGTGCCGAGCGGATCCTGCGCGGGCATGATCCGGCAGCATGCGCCGCTCGTGCTGCGGGACGACCCCGAATGGGGCCCGCGCGCCGAGGCCCTCGCGACGCGTGTGTTCGAGCTTACCCAGTATCTCGCGCGCTTCGGTGTCGATGCCGCGCAAGGGGTGACGCCGCCCGACTGCACCGTCTGCTACCACGATTCCTGCTCGAGTCTCCGCGACATGGGGGTGCGCGACGAACCGCGCCGTCTGCTGCAGGCATCGGGGGTGAACGTCGCCGAAATGGCGGAGCCCGACGAATGCTGCGGCTTCGGCGGCCTGTTCGCCGTCAAATATCCCCATATCTCCGAAGCCATGGCGGATTCCAGGATCGCCAACGTCACGGCCACGGGGGCGCGGGTCCTCACCGGCGCCGATCTCGGCTGCCTCCTCCATCTCGCCGGGCGCCTCCGGCGCAAGGGCGAAGAGGTGGAGGTGCGCCATGTGGCGGAGATTCTTGCGGGCGACCTTGCCGCGCCTGCGATCGGGGAGGGCGGCAAATGAAATCGACGAGCGCCGCCTTTCCCGAGAACAGCCGCCGCGCGCTGCAGGACCCGGTGCTGCAGACGGCCCTTTCCCGCATGAAGCAGAGCTTTCCCGAGGGCCGCCGCCGCGCCGTCGAGGCCCTGCCCGAATTCGAGGACCTGCGGGATGCGGCGCGCGGGATCAAGGACCATGCCCTTGCCCATCTCGATCTCTATCTCGAAGCCTTCGAGGCGAAAGTGACCGCCGCGGGCGGCATCGTCCACTGGTGCGATACGGCGGAAGAGGCGCGCGACTGCGTCGCCCGCATCGCCGAGCAGGCGGGCGCGCGCCTCATCACCAAGGGCAAGTCCATGGTGACGGAGGAGATCGGCCTCAATCCCCATCTCGAGGGCGAGGGGTACCTTCCGCTCGAGACCGATCTCGGCGAATACATCATCCAGCTCGCCAAGGAGCCGCCGAGCCATATCCTCGGCCCCGCCATGCACATGCCGCGGGAGCGCATCGCCGATCTTTTCGCCGAGCACCACGCCCGCCCGCGCAAGGAGACGGCGGCGGCGCTCGTCGCCGAAGCGCGGGAGGTGCTGCGGGAAAGCTTCTTCGCCGCCGACATGGCGATCACCGGGGCCAATTTCCTGGTGGCGGAGACGGGATCGGTCGTCATCGTCACCAACGAGGGGAACGGCGACCTCGCCCAGATCAATGCCCGCACCCATGTGGTGGTGACCGGCATCGAGAAGGTGATCCCGACCCTCGAGGATCTGTCCACCTTCCTGCGTCTTCTCGCCCGCTCCGCCACGGGGCAGGAGCTGTCGGTCTATACCTCGATCGTGACCGGCCCGCGAAGACAAGGCGATCCCGACGGGCCGGAGCATTTCCATGTGGTGCTGGTGAACAACGGGCGCACGGCGCTCGCCGCAGGCCCGGCGCGGGAAGCCTTGCGCTGCATCCGCTGCTCCGCCTGCCTCAACCACTGCCCCGTCTACAAGCATGTGGGCGGCCATGCCTATGGCTGGGTCTATCCCGGGCCCATCGGCGCGGCCATAGACCCTGGCTATCTCGGGCTTGCATCCGCGCGTCATCTGCCCAATGCCACGAGCCTCTGCGGCCGCTGCGCCGCCGTCTGCCCCGTGAAGATCCCGCTGCCGCAGATCTTCCGCCACTGGCGGGCCGAGGCGTTCCGGCGGCAGCTGACGCCGTTGCCCGAGCGCAGCGGCGTGCGCCTGTTTGCCTGGGTTGCCGCGCGGCCGCGGCTCTACCGCATGGTGACTCGCCTTGCGTCATGGTGGCTCCGTGTCCTCGCCCGGGGGCGGGGGCGGCTCGCCCGCCTGCCGTTCGCCGGCGGCTGGACGCAGTCCCGTGATCTGCCTGCGCCCACCGGTCCCACCTTCTTCGATCAATGGAAGGAACGGCGATGACGGCGCGTGACCGGATCCTCGGCAAATTGCGCGCCGCACTGGGCCCACGGGACGACGAGGCGGCGCGGCGGGCGGTGGAGGAGCGGCTTGCGGCGCGGGCCGCGGGCGTCGTCCCCGCCATCGCCCGGACGGAAGGGCAGGGCCGCGTGGCGCAGTTCGTAGCCAAGCTTCAGGGCACCGGCGCCACCATCGATCATGGGGCCGACGTCAGACAGGCGGGGCGCTGCATCGCCCGCTATCTCGCGGAGCGGGAGCTTTCCCCGGTCGCGCGGCTCGTCGCAACGCCCCATCCGATGCTCGACGAGCTTTCGATCGAACCGGGGCCGGATATCGCATTCGATCTGCCGCAGGCGAGCGACCGCGTCGGGATCTCGGTCGCCGATCTCGGTCTGGCGGAAAGCGGGAGCCTCGTGTTCCTCTCCTCCCCCCAAAGTCCGGCCTCGTTCCATTTCGTGCCGGAGACGGAGATCGTCCTCTTGTCCGCGCGCGCCGTCGTTGCGGGCATGGAGGATGTGTGGGCCTATCTGCGGCTCAAGCATCAGGGCGCGATGCCGCGCGCCGTCCATCTGGTGACCGGCCCGTCGCGCACGGCGGATATCGAGCTCACGCTCACCATGGGCGCCCACGGCCCGCGCAATCTCCATGTGATCCTTGTGGGCGGCGAGGCTGCAACCTGATGGGACGCGGGATCGTTCAACCATACATGTCGCAGTCCCCATCCCGTTCATGCCGTCGCCCCGAATTCCGATGCCCGCGCACCGGCTGACCCGCCGTCAGGTTCTCGCCGGCATGGCGGCGGCATCGCTCGCCCCCGCCGCTGCGGCGCGGCCGGTGACCGCGACGGATCCGCACGGCGATCTCAACCAATGGATAGATTCCTTCGGACCCGGGGTTCACGAGCTCCGGCATGTGCCGACCTTCGCCGAATACAAGCTGCGGCGGCAGGACCCGCGCTTTCCCGACGCGCTCTACGCGAAAGCGGTCGAGACCGCGTGGGGCCGCGTGGGCCCAAGCCTCGGCGCCTGGTGCGGCGGCGCGTTCCGTTTCCCCCATTTCTACACCTGCACGGGGGGGCATGCGGACAGCGGGCTTGATGCCATCTATCGCGTCAACATGGTGACGGGCGCCGTAGCGGTGACGCGGCCGAGCCCCCTCGTGCGGCCGCACAGGACGAAGCGCGGCACCGTCATGCTGCCAGAGCGGGACGATTATCTGCAGGGCCATACCTATTCCTCGATCCTGGTGGTGGAGGACGAGCGCCTGTGGATCGGCCATTGGCCCCTGTTCTCGACCCGCGCCGAATATTTCGACGATGAATTCCCCGTCGCCTGGGAAGTGGATTTCGCCGATCAGGACGGGAACAATTATCCAAGGCGCAGGCCCCTGCCCCACCGCTATGTGAGCGGCGCCTATCTTCACTTGCCCGACGGCAACATCTTCATCGGCCGCCACGACGCCTATGGCATCGCCGATCGCGCCGGCCGCATGCTCCGTGAGGAAAAGGGGCGCTTCGGCTGGAACGCCTGTTTCTCCCCCGCGCGCAACGCCGTCTACGGCCTCGAATACAAGGGTCAGGTGGTGGAGCTCTCCCTCGCCGACGGAGCCATGGCCAAGCGCTGGGTCATCCAGCATTCCAGGGACACGCGCTGGATCTATGGCGCAGGCATCCAGCCGTTCGAGGACAGGCTGGTGATCTTCACCGGCGGCGAATCCTATTATCTGCTGGATCCCGCGACGGGCCTCTTCAAGGAATACGCGAACGACGTCTTCCGCGAGAAGACGGAAAGCCGCTGCTTCAACCGCTTCATCAGGCTGCGCGACCGCGTCTATCTCTATGTCCCGACCGACCAGAACGCCCATCCGCTCCTTTGGGTAGGATAGGAAAAAAACAAATCCTCGCTCAATTTATAAAATTTTAAGACCGCCGGGGCGATGGTGGCTTTGGGGGGAGTCACAGCGAGGGGGGTCCCACATGAACACGCCCGCCATATCGGTGGTCATACCTGCCTATAATGCCGAGCGCACCGTCGCCGAGACGCTGGACAGCGTGCTTGCCCAAAACATGCAGGATTTCGAGATCATCGTGGTCAATGACGGATCGCGCGACGCCACCGGTGCCATCCTCGATTTCTACGCAGAGCGCCACCCGGGCAAGGTGCGCGTGATCCATCAGGAGAACACGGGTCAGGCCCGCGCGCGCAACAACGGCATCGCCGCGGCGCGCGGCCGCTATATCGCCTTCAACGACGCCGACGATATCTGGGCGCCGGAAAAGCTCGAACGTCAGCTGCGCTTTCTCGAGGACAATCCCGAATATGGTCTTTGCTATACCGAAGGCATGACCATCGACGAAAAGGGGCGGGAAAAGGAGCCTTTCGGCGCGACGCGCGAATTCACCGGCCGCTGCTTCGAGATCCTCATCACGCGCAACAACATCATCGGCTCTTCGGTCATGGTGCGCCGCGCGGTGCTTGACGACGTTGGCGTCTTCAATCCGGAGCTTCGCGCTTGTGAGAACTGGGAATTGTGGACCCGCATCTCGCGCAAGTATCCGATCGCCTGCATCGACGAAAAGCTGTCGTTCTACCGTCAGCATGGCGGCAACATGAGCAAGGACATCGACCGCATGCGCGAAAACCGCATCGCGGCGATCCAGCACAACCGCAGACAATATGACGGCGTCGTCCCCAACATCGAATCATTGACGCGCAATGCGCTCTACCTCGCGTACCGCGGGTTCGGCGGCGTCTATCTCGGCCAGCTGGAGCTCGCCAAGGCGCGCCGCGACATCGGCCGCGCGATCCTGTTGAAGCCCTGGGTCCTGCGCAATTATCTCTGGTACCTCCAGTGCCTCATGGGGCCCGGCCTCCTGCGCGCGCTGCGGTCCCTCAAGCGCCGCGCCCTGGCCGCCCGCGCCGGTGCGTGACATGGCGACCATCGATCCCGAACGCCTGCGCATGATGTATGACGCCCTGCCGGTCGCGGCGGAGGCGCGGGTGCTGCTCGTCCATTACGGGGCGGAATCGCGCGACCTGGCGCTGCCCTTCGCCGAGGAGCGGATCGAGCGCTTCGATCTTGCGCGCATCGATCTCGATGCCCCGGACATGATCCCGACCGGCCTCGGCCGTGACGGGGAGGGTTTCGATCTCATCGTGCTGCATGGCGTGCTCGACCATCTGCCGGGACGCATGGGGCCGCGGCGGCGCCTCGCGCGCAGGCTTCTCCGGCGTCTTGCGGAACGGCTTGCGCCCCAGGGGGTGATGGCCTGGAGCGGCCGCAATCTCTTCGAACAGGACCGCCTGCCGCAGAACCTGCGCCGGGTGCTGTCCGGCGGCAGCACCCGCCCGCTCGGCGGGTTCGGCTGGTATCGCCGCGCGGCGCGCACGCTCGGGCTTCACGGCCTTAACATCGTGCTCGTGATGCCGGACGTCGGCAATCCGCAGGCTCTGGTCTCGGCGGCGGGGCCGGGGGCGCGGAGCTACTACCGGCGGCTTTACACCCGCTACTGGCGCAATTACGGGATCGTCAAGAAGATCGCGGCGCGAATCATCCTCGCCTTCAATCTGGGGCCGTTCCTCGCCCCCGCCTTCCTCGTCTGGGGGCGGCGATGCTAGAAAGCCTGCACAAGCTCCTGTCCGAAGACGGGCTCGTACGCCCGGACCAAAAAATCGTCGCCAACCTGTTCCTGTTGCGGAGCACCGTGTGCGAGGTGCTTGTGCCCGGCGGCACCGATCTTTTCGTCAAGGTGGCGCCGCTTCGCGCGCTCACCCGGGAATATGATGCGGCGCAAGCGGCTCATGAAGCATACCCGCGCATCACGCCGCGGCCCATCCGTCTGCGGTCGGCCCATGACCGCGACTATCTGATGATGGAAAAGATCGATCATGTTCCGGCGTCCCGCAGGGGCCTCGAAAATGTCGGCGAGGACGCCTGGTTCGATTTCGCGCGGCTCATGCTCGAGGGCTGCGAAGGCGGCGCGGCACGGTCTGCGGACGACGTGGATCACGTCATATCCCTCGCCCGCGCCTTCGCCCTGCTTCCCGTCGATCATGTGCGCCGGTCCATGGAGGAGTGGCTCGAACATGAAGGCGCCGCGCTCGTCGCACGTCTCCCGCGGATCCCCCAGCACGGGGACCTCGCCGCCAACAATGTGGGGCTCCGGGACGGCGGGATCGTGGTCTTCGACTGGGAGGATTACGGCCGCGTGGCCTTTCCCGGCTTCGATCTTGCGATCTTCGTCGCTTCGCTCCTCCGCTTCAATGCGCGGGAGATCATCCATCTCCATCTGAGCGAGCCCCGGGACCGGCTGGGCCGTCTGGTCCGCGCCTTCCGGGAGAAGCATCGCGTGACCCCCGCCGCGCAGCTGCGGCTCGTCGCCTGCGCCCTTGCGCTCTTCCACCGCATCAAGGTGGAGCATGGCTATTCCATGGACATCATCGCGACGGTGCGCCGAACCCTCGGCGACATATGGGATTTCGCGCGCATCGCCGGGGTCAACGCCCTGCCGCTCATGGGCGTCGAGTGAGCGCGGCGGGCTTTCGCATTCTCATTCCCGGTACCAGTCGCTCCCCGGAACCATGGTCATGCGGGGAACGCGCGCCGCGCAATTGCCGAAGGCCTGTTCGACCGTCACATGGACCAGCGCCTGGGCGAGGGGCCATAGCTTTCGGCGATCAAGGTCCGGAGGCCGGATCTCCGCCCTGCCGTTGATGCGGGCGCGGCGCCGGCTTTCGAAATCGATGAACAGCATGCCGATATGCGGATTGCTGCGGATGTTGCCGAGGCTGGTGTAAAGGCCGTTGCCCGGATAATCGGGAAAGACCAGTTCACGCGCGGCGACGACGCGGACCGACGGAAGGGGATTGCCCGATGCGTCATATTCCCGGCCGCGGAAGCTTGCGTCGCAATGCCCGGCGGCGCTTGCGGTTGCGATGAAGAAGAACGGCAGGGATTCGATGAAGCGGGCGAGCGCGGGGGATATCTCCGCACGCATCATCGACCTGAGACCGCTCTCGGTCCAGTGATAGCGGCTCGGCAGCAGCGCACGCATCTCGATCTCGCCGGCATGGCCCAGAGGGTTGTCGTCCGGATCCGCGGTCATGGCTGCCATTCCTCTGCGTTGACGCCCCTCGTGGCAACCGCCGGCGTGTGCGGCTTCGGCCGGACGAAGCGCTGCTCCCTGACGGGAACGCCCCAGCGCCTGCCGATGGATTCTTCCCTCAAGCGGAAGCCCGACCGTTCGTACAGATGCCGGGCGGCATCGAGGCCGGCGAAGGTCCAAAGCTCCGTCTCCTCGAACCCCAGCCCGTCGGCGAAGTGCAGCGCCGCGGCGATGAGGGCCTTGCCGATCCCCGCGCCGCGACAATCGGCATCCACGATGAACCAGCGCAGATGCGCGGCGTTGCGGCCAAGGTCCTCGCCGTCGATGGCGATGCAGCCGAGCATGCGCTCGCCGGCCCAGGCGGACCAGATCCTGTTTCTCGAGGAATGGAGCCGCTGCAGGAATTCGGCCATGCCCGCGGCGACCTGCCCTTCAAAGAAGGCGCCGAAGCCCGCATGGGCCGCATAGAAGACCCCATGCAGGCGCACGCATGCTCCGACGAGCCCCGGTCGGTAGCCTTCGATCGTCTGCCAGCCCGCATGTGTCACGGCGTCGCTCCGATGTCACGCGGGCAGGGGCTCTGCGGCGCTCTGGGGCAAGCGCCAGTTGCGGCCGCCGCTTTTGAGCCACCCTGCCGTCGCCTGCCAGAACGTGTGCCGGTGGCGCGCATGGAACAGGTCGAAATGACCCACATGCGCCACGCCGAGATCCTGGGGCGACAGGACGAGGCGCGATCTTTCGGCGCCCGTGTAATAGGCGAGCGCGCGATCGATGGCCCGGGGCGCGCCGTAGGGGTCGTCGGTCGTCGTGATCGCGAGCAGCGGACCCCGGAAGGCGGCGAGACGCCGCAGGATCTCGTCCCTGTCCTCCGGGGGGAAGCTCCGTTCGACCCTTGGCCCGCGGAACGCCCACTCATAGGCGACGCCCGCCGGAAGGTCTTCAAGCCAGCCGAGCCGCCTGCCCGGAAAATAGCCCATGAGCGCCGTCATGAGCGGCATGATGAGATGCCATCTGAGGACGAGGCGGAGCCGCGCCGACCGCTCGTAGGCGCGCCAGTAGGCGAATTGCGCGGCGACAGAGATCATGCCGGCGCAACGGTCGAACCCTTGCGCAAGACCCGGCAGGAAGCCGCCGATGCTATGGCCCACCACCATGATCGGCCGCCCTGCCGCCATGCGCTCCGCCCCATCGAGGACGGCCGCGAAGTCGAGCGTTCCCCAATCCCGCCAGCGATAGCCGCACCCGCGCAAGCTCGCGGGGCGCGACGCGCCGATCCCCCGGTAGTCATAGGTGACGACGTCGAATCCCCGCTCCGCAAGAAAGGCCGCGTAGCGGTGATAGTAGCGGGCAAGGACGCCGGTCGCCGGATTGACGATGATGACGGCCTGTCCCCTGCCGCTTCGCCAGAGATGTCCCGCAAGCAGCACGCCGTCGGCGCAGATGAACCGCATCTCGTGGCTTTCGACCGCAC
>CAZDSS010000004.1:0-24826 GCA_964508185.1 uncultured Sphingomonadales bacterium | reverse complement strand
ATGGATTCCGCGGCGGCGGCCGCGTTCCTGATATGGAAGGACTGACGGATGCGGGGGGTGGAACCCCGTCAGACGATCATTTCGTCCGCTTCGTCGCGAAGGGCCGCGACCACCCGGAGGGCATGTTCGAGATCGGCGCGACTGGTGGTCGCCATGATGGACAGTCGGATGCCGCCCGCCCAGTCGCCGCCGACGAAGGAGGCGTCCGGCGGCGTGAGGCGCACGCCCTGTTCCCGCGCGCGCCGGGCGAGCTTTTCGGCGCGCAAAGGCGACATGGGCAGCCAGATATGGGGCGCGCCGCCCGGCATGGGGACCGAAGCGAGGCGCAGGATGCGTTTGGCAAGCGCGATCCGGGCCCTGGCCTCGCTGCGCAGGATGGCGGCGACATGTCCGTCGGCGCCGAGCTCCAGAAGGGCGCAGGCGGTCTCCACGCTGTAGGGTGGCGTTCCCCAGACCTCCGCGCGAAGGGCGCGCATGATCGCATGGAGCCGCTCCGGCGGCGGCGCCATGATGCCGACGCGAAGCAATGGCGTCAGGCATTTCGAGATGCTGTTGAGGTAATAGGTCCGCTCCGGCGCCATTTCCTTGAAGGTGGGGCCATCCTTTGCCGCATAGACCGAATAGATGTCGTCTTCGACGATCCAGGCGTCATGCTTCTCGATGATCGCGAGCAGCGCGCGCCGCCGCTCCGCCCCCATCTCGAAGCCCAGGGGATTGTGGCTGACCGGCGTCAGGTAGACGATGCGGCAGTCCTTTCGCGCGAGGACGCGTTCGAGATCGTCGGGAATCATCCCCTCGTCGTCATGGCGCACGGGTGCAAGCTCCAGCCCCAGCGCCCGCGCGGCGGCGATGGCGCCGGGATAGGTGGCGCTTTCCGTGGCGATGACCCGGGATTCCGCCTTCAGATCCTGGAAGGCGAGATGCACGCCATGCTGCACGCCGACGGTCAGGATCAGCTCCTCTTCCGAAAAGGAAATGCGCGTGCGCCGCAGCCATTCGGCGAAGATGCGCCGCTGGGCGAGGGTGCCGCGCTGATCCGCATAGCCGCCGTGGGGGAGATTGAGGCAATTGCGGATCGCCCGTTCCGCCGCCGCCCTCAACGTCTCCTCGGGAATCACCTGCGGCGGGCCGTTGATGGCGAGATCGATGACGCCCCCGTCGGACGACGGAATGCGGATGTCGTTGACGAAGGTGCCGCGCCCCACCTCGCCGCGCAGGATGCCGCGGGCGCTCAGCAATTCGAGCGCCTTGGTGACCGTGCCGATGGAAACGCCCGCCTGCTGCGCCAGCGCGCGATGGGTGGGCAGACGGTCTCCGGGCTGGTAGCGCCGCTCGGCGATGAGCCGCTCGACGGCGACGGCAAGCCGCTCATGAAGCGCGCCCGGCATGTCCGGCAGATCGATCTTCGAAACAGAGGTCATCCGCTAGGCTCGAAATACAATTCGCTGAATTGTATTAGATGGCAGGAATTGCCTTCCGAGCCTAGCACAAAATGGTCGGCGCGTTCTTCCGTCCCCGCGGAAGACGCGCGGGATCGGTGGTCAGCCTGCCGCCATTTCCATGGACCTGCGGCGGAGAAGCTCGGCGATCGCGACCATGTCGAGCCCGCCGTCGCCGGCGGCGGTCGCCGCGCCGTAAAGCTCCGCGCAGACATCCATGAGTGGCGCGACCGCGCCGCCATCCGCCGCCGCAGCGCGGATCAGGCGCACGTTGTTGAGGACGTCGGCGATCGCCGCCTGGGTTTCCCACTGGTCGGTGGCGAGCTTCTCCGCCTTGACCCGCGACACGTTGCTGGACATGGGGCTTGCGGCGAGAACGTCCCTCAGCAGCGCGCGATCGATGCCGGCCCGCTCGGCGAAATGGAACGCTTCCACGAGCCCCGACACCATGACGATCATGAAAAGATTGACCGCAAGCTTCATGCGGAGGGCGCCGGGAATCGGTCCGCAGGTGAAGGCCGCGCGGCCGACGGGCTCAAGGATCTCCCGCGCCGCGGCGACGTCCGTATCCCTGCCCGACAGCATCACCACCAGCTGACGGTCGATGGCCTGTTGCCGGGAGCCCGAGACCGGCGCCTCTACATAGCGCCCGCCGGCCTTCTCGACGTCGCGGGCCAATGTTTCGGACCATGCGGGCGGGACCGTCGCCGTATTGATGATGAGCCTGCCGTGCACATTCCGCGCGAAGGCGTCCGATTCGCGGCCCAGTGCGGCATCCGCCGCCTGGGGGGATGCGAGCATCATGATGATCACGTCGCAGCGGGCGAACAGGTCGCCGGGATGCGCCGCGGCCTCCGCCCCGGCGGCGAGGAGCGGCGCGCATTTCCCCGCCGTGCGGTTCCAGACGACGAGAGGCCGCCCGGCGGCAAGCAGGTTGGCCGCCATGGGCATCCCCATGAGCCCGAGCCCGATGAAGCCGACCGGTTTCATGGCCAGAGCGGAGCCGCTGCGAGGGACGGAGCCGCCGGGGGATAGGCCCAGCGACGGAACACGGCAAGCTCTTCAGCCTGTTCCCGGAACGCGCCGAGCTTCGGGAATTTTTGACCGTCCCAGAGATCCGGCACGCGGTGCCCCATGAAGGTGCAAAGGACGGCAAGGCTGATCCCTGCAAGGGTAAGCCGCCCGGGCTCCAGCCACAGGACGTCCGGTTCGGCCAGGTCTTCAAGCAGCGCGCAGGCGGCCGTGATCTGGGCCGAGACCCGGTTGCTCCAGTCCGCATACTGCTTGTCGCTTGGGCGCATCTCGCGCTCGTAGATGAGCTGCACCGCCTTGTCGCAGGCGGTCTGCGTGAAACCCAGAAGGGCCGCCGCCCGCGCGCGAAGACCGGCGTCGCGCGGCCACAGGCTGCGCTCTCCCGCGCTTCTGTCGAAATGCTCGAGGATGACGTGGGAATCCATGAGGATCGACCCGTCATCGAGGAATAGGGTGGGCGCCCGGGCCACCGGGTTGAGCGTCCGGAACTCGGTGATGCCGGAAAAGGCCGAGATCGCCACATGCGCGAAGCATATGCCGAGGTCCGTGAGACCGATGGCGACCCGGCGGGTATAGGGCGAGGTGAGCATGCCGACGAGTTTCATGATGTCCCTCCGCGCGAAAGGCCTGTGTGCTCCGCTTGCCGGGCGAGGCTCCCTCAGCAGGGCTCCCCGTTCTTGCGGGTGAAGCGCCAGCCGTTGCCGGTGCGATGGGCGGCGAGATCATCGAAGGGGTAGGTGACCTCGTCGCCCGCGCTGCGGTCGCCCACTTCGAGATAGAGCGCCGGGCGGTCGCCCCGATTCTCCAGATGGTGGCTTGCCCCGCCCGCCGGAAAGCCGGCGCACATGCCGGGGGTGAGGACATGCTCCTCGGCGCCGCTCACCAGCGTGATCCCCCCCTCGAGCACGTAGATGAATTCGTCCTGCCGGCTGTGCCGGTGCTGAAGGGCGGACACGGCGCCGGGCTCAAGCCGGGTGAAATTGACCCCGAAATTGCGCAGGCCGAAATGATCGCCGAGCGCCCGCTTCTCCCGCCCCGCCATGCGCCGCGCGAATTCCGGCGGATAGGAGGATGCAACCTTGCGCGGCGGAACCTCCGCCGCACTCACGGGCGGCGTGGCGAGGGTATTTGCTTCCGCATCCCGATTCCGGGCGACGTCGCGACTCTCCATGGCAACCCTCCATCCTTGCGGCACGCCGGCCATGCTGGCACGAATGTTCATTCGATACAAGAAAATTGTATCGTTTGTATTGGTGTTTTCCGCCTGTCTTGTTTTATATGATAATCATCATATAATGAAATCCCCAACAGGAGGAGTCCGAAGATGGGCAGACAAATGGTGAAGCAGCAGGACGCCGGGTTGCTGGATGCCGCCTGGCTGAAACAGGTGGCGCGCGATTGCGGGGCGGACGATGTGGGGCTCGTGGAGCTCGACCGCAGCGCCCTGGACGATCAGCGCCATTTCATCCTTCAGACCTTTGCGGCCACCCGGTCGCTTCTGTCCTTCGTCATCCGCATGAATCGCGAGCCGATTCGAAGCCCCGTCCGCTCGGTCGCGAACGAGGAATTCCATGCGGGCTACGATGACGTGAACGCGACCGCCCGTGAGATCGTGCGGGTTCTGGAAGAGCGCGGCGTCCCGGCCTGCAACGCCGTCGCCGCCTTTCCCATGGAGGCGCAGCTTCCGGGGCGGACATGGACGGTGGCCCACAAGCCGGTGGCGGTGGCCGCGGGCCTCGGCCAGATCGGATTGCACCGCAGCGTCATCCATCCCCGCTTTGGAAGCTTCGTGCTGCTCGGCACCGTGCTTGTGGGGGCGGAGGCGACCGCCTATGACCAGCCCATCGACTACAATCCCTGCATGAGTTGCAAGCTGTGCGTCGCGGCCTGTCCCGTGGCGGCGCTGAAGCCCGACGGGGCCTTCGATTTCAGCGCCTGCTTCACCCACAACTACCGGGAGTTCATGGGGAACTTCAACGACTGGGTGGCGGCAGTGACCGACGCGAAGGACCATCGCGACTATCGCCGCCGGGTCTCCGACGGCGAGACGCGCTCCATGTGGCAGTCCCTGTCCTTCAGGCCGGGCTACAAGGCGGCCTATTGCATCGCCGTCTGCCCGGCGGGGGAGGAGGTCATCAACCCCTATCTCGCGGACAAGGCCGCCTACAAGCGGAAAGTGCTGCGGCCTTTGACGGAGAAGGAGGAAACGCTCTACGTCCTCCCCGGGTCGGACGCGGAAGCGGAGGCGCCGAAGCGCTTTCCAAGGAAGCGCATACAGCGCGTCCGGCGGCAATTGCGCGCGGAATCGATCCGCGGCTTCCTGTTCGGCCTCAAGCTCAGCTTCCAGCGCGGCCGGGCGGGCGCGCTCGATGCCACCTATCACTGGACCTTCACCGGCAAGGAAAGCGCTGAGGCGACGGTCGTCATCCGCAACGGGACCATCGAGGTCGCCGACGGCCACCAGGGAACGGCCGATGTGGCGATCACGGCGGACTCCGCCACCTGGCTTGCGATCCTCGCTGGGGACAAGCGCATCCTTCCTGCTATCCTTCTGCGCAAGGTGAAGGTGCGGGGGCCGATCGCGCTTTTCAAGGCGTTCGGCCGCTGCTTCCCGTGAAGGGACAAGCGACGGGGATCAAGGTCTCACATGCGATACGGCAGGAATCACAAGGCGGAAACGCGGGCGCGGATCGTGGATATCGCCGCCGCCCGCTTCCGGCGCGACGGGGTGAACGGGGTCGGCATCCAGAGCCTCATGGCCGATGCGGGCCTGACCCATGGGGGGTTCTATGCGCATTTTCCGTCGAAGGATCATCTCGTGGCCGAAGCCGTGCGCGCCGGGTTCGAGCAGACGGCCGCGTTTCTTGCCCGCATGGTGGCGGAAGCAGCGCCGGCCGAACGGTTCCGCGCCTTTCTCGATGCCTATCTCAGCGAACAGCATCGCGCCCATATGGAGCGCGGCTGCGTCGGCGCCGCCCTCGCGCCGGAGCTCGCCCGCATGGGACCTGCCGTCAAGGCAGGGTTCAAGGCGGGGCTTCTCCGCATCGTCGATCTGATCGCCGACATTCTCCCCGACGGCGGCACGCCGGACGCGCGCCGCGACCGGGCGCTCACCATATTCGCCATGCTCATGGGCGCCGTTCAGCTCGCCCGCACGGTGGACGATCCCGATCTTGCGGCCGCAGCGCTCGCCGGCGCGCGCGAACAGGCGTTCTCCGCCGCCGCCATGCCGTGGGGCCGCTGAGTCCGCAGTTCCGAGTCACGGGGAAGAAGATGGGTTGGAGCGGGTGAGGGGAATCGAACCCCCGTCTTAAGCTTGGGAAGCTTCTGCTCTACCATTGAGCTACACCCGCGCAGGCATTTCAATAGCAGCAGTTGGCCGTTCTGAAAAGGGGGGTCGAGGGACGGGGCATGGGCGGCGCCTCGCCCGTCCTTGACCTTTGTCCCGTCTGTCCCTAATGAAGTCCAACGATTTTTCTCCAGCCTGACCTTGTCCAGTCCGAGGGGACCACGCCCATGAAACGCGACAGCGGCTTCGATAGAGATGCGACCGCCAACTGGCGCCTGCCCACCAAGCTCGTCCGCGCCGGGACCTGGCGCAGCGAGATGGGCGAGACCAGCGAAGCCATCTTCATGACCTCGGGCTTCTCCTATGACAATGCGGGCCAGGCCGCCGCGCGGTTCGAAGGCACCCAGGACGGCTATACCTATTCCCGCCTGCGCAACCCCACGGTCGCCATGCTGGAAGAGCGCCTCGCCATGATCGAGGGCGCGGAAGCGGCGCGGGCGACGGCGACCGGCATGGCGGCGGTGACGGCGGCGCTCCTGTGCCAGCTGCAGGCCGGCGACCATGTGGTGAGCGGACGGGCGCTTTTCGGCTCCTGCCGCTGGATCATCGCCAATCTGCTGCCGCGCTTCGGCATCGAGGTGACGCTGGTGGACGGCCGCGACGTCAATGCCTGGGCGGCCGCCGTGCGGCCCAACACAAAGCTGTTCTTCCTCGAGACGCCGGCCAACCCGACGCTCGACATCGTCGATCTCAAGGCGGTGTCAGACGTCGCGCATGCCGCGGGCGCCCGGGTGGTGGTGGACAATGTCTTCGCGACACCCCTGTACCAGCGCCCGCTGGAGCTCGGCGCCGACATCGTCGTCTATTCCACCACCAAGCACATGGACGGCCAGGGCCGCTGCCTCGGCGGCTGTGTTCTGGGCACCGAAGCCTTCATCCAGGATCCCCTGCTGCCCTTCATCCGCAATACGGGGCCGACGGCGAGCCCGTTCAATGCCTGGGTCATGCTGAAGGGCCTCGAGACGCTCGAACTTCGCGTCGAGCGCATGAACGACAATGCGGCAAAGGTCGCCGATTACCTCGCCGACCATACGGGCCTTCGGAACGTCCGCTATCCGGGGCGCAAGGACTTCCCGCAGCATGAACTGGCCATGCGCCAGATGAGCGGGCGCGGCGGCAACATCATCGCCTTCGATGCGCCGGGCGGCCGGGAGCAGGCCTTCGCCATCCTGGACTCGCTTCGCATCATCGATATTTCCAACAATATCGGCGACGCCAAGAGCCTGATGACCCATCCGGCCAGCACCACCCACCAGGGCGTGCCGGCGGAGGCGCGGGCGGAAGCGGGGATCGGCGAGGGCATGCTGCGCCTCTCCGTCGGCCTCGAACATGTGGACGATCTCATCGAGGATCTCGCCCAGGCGCTCGCCAAGGCGGGCCTCAAGGCGGAGTGACGGCGCGGCCTTTCACCCGTCCGGCTTCCCGCTTTACAAGCAAGGACGGCGCGCGGCACAATGCCGGGCGGACCACATGGCCGCGCCGGACGGAGCAAGCATGTACAAAGCCATAACACGCCACATCCTGGTGACCGTCCAGCCGTTCTTCCTGAGCGAGAAATCGGCGCCGGAAGAAAATCGCTACGTCTGGGGATATCGCGTGCAGATCGAGAACCAGGGCGAGGATACCGTCCAGCTGCGCAGCCGTTTCTGGCGCATCACCGACGCCTTCGGCCGGGTTCAGGAAGTGCGCGGCGAGGGCGTGGTCGGCGAACAGCCGGTGCTCGCGCCGGGCGAGGTCTACGAATATACGAGCGGTGCGCCGCTTTCCACGCCGTCCGGGGTCATGGTCGGGACCTACAGCATGGTTTCGATCACGAGCGGCGAAAGCTTCGAGGTGGCCATTCCGGCCTTCTCCCTGGACAGCCCCCACGACAAGCGCCTCGTCCACTGAGCGCGCTTGGCCACAAGTGAGAGCCCATCTGCCATGAACAAGGAAAACGAGCCCGCCGCGCTGGTGATGTCCAAGTCGTCCGCCCCTGTCCGCCCGAGCCGCGCCGAGGCGGAGGAAGCGGTGCGCACCCTGCTGCGCTGGGCCGGCGACGACCCGTCCCGCGAGGGGCTGGTGGATACCCCCGCGCGGGTGGTGCGCGCCTTCGAGGAATGGTTCGGCGGCTACGGCCAGGACCCGGAGGAATATCTCCAGCGCACCTTCGAGGAAGTGGAGGGCTATGACGAGATGGTGATGCTGCGCGACATCACCTTCGAATCCCATTGCGAGCATCATCTCGCGCCCATCATCGGCCGCGCCCATGTGGGCTATCTTCCGGACCAGCGGGTGGTGGGCATCTCCAAGCTCGCCCGGGTGGTCGAAACCTATGCCCGGCGCCTTCAGGTGCAGGAGAAGATGACGGCGCAGATCGCCAACGTCATCCATGACATCCTGAAGCCCAAGGGCGTGGCCGTGGTGATCGAGGCGGCGCATCAATGCATGACCACGCGGGGCGTGCACAAGAAGGGCGTCACCATGGTGACGAGCTGCATGCTGGGCGCCTTCCGGGAGGACGAGAAGACCCGGCGGGAATTCCTGGCCATGATCGGCAATCCGCAGAACCGCTTCGAAGGCTGAGGCGCAGGGGAAACGGGAGGGGGACCTCTTGCTCGATCTCCGGCCCGTCCTTTACATCAACGGGCTTCTCCTGATCGTGCTCGGCCTGGGCATGGCCGTGCCCATTGCCATCGACCTCTATTACGCCAACCCCGACTGGCAGGTCTTCCTCGCCGCGGCGGGGGTGACGGAATTCATCGGCGTCGCCCTCGTCTTCACCAATCGCGGGGCGGGGATGCGGCTTGCCATGCGTCAGGCATTCCTGCTCACGTCCTCGGTGTGGCTGATCCTTCCGGCCTTCGGCGCCCTGCCCCTTGTCTTTTCCGAGCTGCGCCTCTCCTACACCGACGCCTTCTTCGAAGCCGTGTCGGGGCTCACCACCACGGGCGCCACGGTCATCTCGGGCCTCGATACGGCGCCGCCCGGGCTTCTCATCTGGCGGGCGATCCTGCAATGGCTCGGTGGCGTCGGGATCATCGTCATGGTGCTCAGCATCATGCCCGCCCTGCAGATCGCGGGCTATCAGCTGTTCCGCACCGAATTCTCCGACAGCTCGGAGAAGATCGTGCCCCGGATCGGCCAGCTCGCCGGGATCATCATCCGCGTCTATCTTGCGATCACCGCCCTTTGCATCCTCGCCTACTGGGCGGTGGGCATGCCGCTGTTCGAGGCGGTGGCCCACGCCTTCGCGACGGTGGCGACCGGGGGCTTCTCGGTCTTCGACGCGTCCATCGGCCACTATGACAGCGTGCTGGTCGAGGCGGTGGTGACCGTGTTCATGGCCCTGGCCGCGGTGCCCTTCACCCTCTATTTCCGCGCCGTCCACGGCAATCCGCGGGCGCTGTTCCGCGACAATCAGGTGCAGCTCTATTTCGGGCTGATGGCGGCGCTCGTCGCGCTGCTCACCCTCTGGCTGTGGCTCGGCCAGGGGCAGCATCCGGTGACCGCCTTCCGGTACGCGTCCTTCAACCTGGTGGCGGTGATGACGGGAAGCGGCTTCGCCACCACGGATTATCAGCTCTGGGGCACCTTCGCGGTGGTGCTCTTCTTCTTCGTGTCCTTCACCGGCGGCTGCGCGGGCTCGAGCTCCGGCGGGATCAAGATGTTCCGCTTCTGGATCCTGATTTCCATGATCCGCACGCGCCTCCGGCTTCTGCTGCAGCCCCACGGCGTCTTCACGCCGCGCTACAACGGACGGCCGGTCTCGACCGCAACCCTCGGCTCGGTGATGAGCTTCCTGTTCCTCTTCATCCTGAGCTTTCTCGCGCTCACCGTCGCGCTCATGGCGACGGGGCTCGACATGACCACGGCGGCGTCGGGCGCTGTTGCGTCGCTCGCCAATGTGGGCCCCGCCCTTGGCGACATCATCGGGCCCGCGGGCAATTACCAGCCGCTGCCGAACGCCGCCAAATGGCTCTTGTCCATCGGCATGGTGCTCGGCCGGCTGGAGCTTTTCACCATCCTCGTGCTGCTCACCCCCGCCTTCTGGCGGGCGTGACCGGGGTCAGTTTTCGAAATCCGCCGGGTTGAAGACGTATTCCGTCTTGCAGAACTCGCAGATGGCGGAGATCACGCCGTTCACCATCATGTGGGCGCGATCCTCGGGCGAGAAGGTGCGGATCACGGTCTCCAGCCGCTCGCGGCTGCAGCGGCAGCCGAGCCCGAGATGGGCCGGGCTGAAGACCCGCACCCCGTCCTCGTGATAGAGGCGGAACAGAAGATCGTGGAGCGGGAGCGCGGGATCGAGAAGCTCGTCGCGGCGCAGGCTAGATAGCAGGATCTTCGAATGGGACCAGTCCTCGGTCCGCTGTTCCGGCGTGCGCGTGCGCGCGCGGCCGCCGGTCGCGGGAAGATGGCGGATCATGATGCTGCCCGCGGACCAGCGCGGCCCGTCGGCGTCGTCCGAAAGCTTGCCGCAGTAACTTACGATCTCGGCCGGGATCTGCTCCGAATTTTCGAAATAGTTGCGCGCGCAGTCATCCAGCGTCTGGCCTTCCAGCGACACGATCCCCTGATATCGCTCCGTGTCCTCCCCCTGGTCGAGGGTGAAGGCGAGATAGCCCTTGCCCATGAGGCGCTGAAGGTCGCTTTCGCCCGCATCGAGCGCCGCCACCGCATCCTCGTCATAGCGCGCATAGCCGCGCAGGATTCCGCCGATGGAAATGGCGCCGTCCGCGCCCGCGGCGGCGACGAAATCGGTCACCAGAAGATTGATCGGGCCGTCGCCCTTGGCCTGCAGGGTGAAGATCCCTTCGCTCTTCATCATGCTGCCGAGAAGCGCCGTCATGGCGAGCGCCTGACCGAGGAGGGCGGAGACCAGATCGGGGTAATCGTGGCGGCCGAGGATGTCGTTCACGATGGCGGACAGGCGGGTCACCCGCCCGGTCACGTCGCGCTCGTCGAGGGCGAAGGGCACCACCACATCGGTGCTGATCCTGTCGCCGCTATCGGACTCGAAACTCACAGCAGACGTCCTCTCCCTCAGAGATAGTCGAGCCGCCCCAGGCACCAGAGCAGGATCGCCTTCTGCACATGCAGGCGGTTCTCGGCCTCGGCCCAGACCACCGATTGCGGGCCTTCGAGCACCTCTTCCGACACCTCGCGGCCGCGATAGGCGGGCAGGCAATGCATGAAGACGGCGTCCGCATCGGCGCGGGCCATCAGTTCGGCATTCACCTGATAAGGCCTGAAGGCGGCAAGACGTTCCTCCACGTCCTCGTCGCCCATGGAAACCCAGGTGTCGGCGATGACGCAGTCGCTGCCTTCGACCGCCGCCGCCGGATCCTCGGTGACGACGATGCTGGCGCCTTGCGACCGCGCCCAGGCGATGGCGTCGGCATCCGGCGCGTAGGCCGCAGGGCAGGCAAGGCGCAGCTCGCAGCCGAACTGGGCCGCTGCATGAATCCACGAGGTCGCCATGTTGTTGCCGTCGCCGACCCAGCTGACGACGCGGCCCGCGATGTCGCCGCGCAGCTCCTCGAAGGTCATGACGTCGGCCATCACCTGGCAGGGATGGGTGAGGTCGGTCAGCGCGTTGATGACCGGCACGTCCGCATGCTCGGCCAGCTCCAGCAGGGTCTTGTGGCTGTTGGCGCGCAGCATGATGGCGTCCACGTAGCGCGACAGCACCCGCGCCGTGTCGGCCACCGATTCCCCGCGGCCGAGCTGCATGTCGTTGCCCTGCATGACGATGCTGCGCCCGCCCAGCTGATGCATGGCCATCTCGAAGGAGACCCGAGTGCGGGTGGACGACTTCTCGAAGATCATGGCGAGCGCGTAATCCCTGAGCGGCGCGCTGCTTTCGACCGCACCCTTGGGGCGCCCGCGCCGCGCCTGCTTCATGGCCGCCGCGTGATCGATGATGCGCCGCAATTCCGCCCGCGGAATCTCGTGAAGATCCAGAAAATCGCGTGTCTCGGCCCGGGTAGCCTGGTCCGTCATCATGGGGCTGTCTTTCGGTAATGTCTTGGGTTATGCGCCAGTGAGCTCAGGACGCTGCGGCGGACGCCAGGGCGCCGCAGGACTCGTCCAGAATGGAGATCGCCTCGTCCACATGGGCGCGCTCGATGATGAGCGGCGGCACCATGCGCACCACATTGTCCCCGGCGGAGACCAGCAGCAGGCCGCGCCGCCGCGCTTCCGTCAGGAAATCCCCCGGCGCCTGGCGGAGGCGGAGGCCCACCATCAGGCCGAGGCCGCGCACGCCGTCCACCACGTCCGCCCGCCGCGCCGCGAGGGCTTCAAGCTGTTCGCGGAAATAGCGGGCGACCTCGTTCACATGGTCGAGGAAGCCGGGCTTCATGAGCTCGTCGAACACCGCATTGCCCACGGCCATCGCCAGCGGATTGCCGCCATAGGTGGAGCCGTGGCTGCCGATCCCCATGCCGGACGCGGCGCGCGCGGTCGCAAGGCAGGCGCCCAGCGGGAAACCGCCGCCGATGCCCTTGGCGGATGCCAGGATGTCGGGCTTCACCCCCGCCCATTCATGGGCGAAGAGCTTGCCCGTGCGCCCCATGCCGCACTGGATCTCGTCGAAGATCAGAAGCAGGCCGTGGTCGTCCGCCAGCTTGCGCAGGCCTTTCAGGAACTCGGGCGACGCCGGGCGGATGCCGCCCTCGCCCTGCACGGGCTCGATGAGGAAGCCCGCGGTCTCGGGCGTGATCGCCGCTTCCGCCGCGGCGAGATCGCCGAACGGCACCTGGTCGAAGCCGTCCACCTTCGGCCCGAAGCCCTTCAGGAGCTTTTCCTGGCCGGACGCCGCGATGGTCGCAAGGGTGCGGCCGTGGAACGCGCCCTCGAAGGTGATGAGGCGATAGCGCTCCGGCGCGCCGTTCTCATGGTGATACTTGCGCGCGACCTTGATGCTGCATTCGACCGCTTCCGCCCCCGAATTGGTGAAGAACACCGTGTCGGCGAAGGAATGGTCGGTCAGTTTCTTCGCCAGCACTTCCTGCCCCGGAATGTGGAAGATGTTGGAGCAATGCCAGATCTTCTGGGCCTGTTCGTGCAGCGCCTCGATGAGCTTCGGATGGGCATGGCCAAGGCAGTTGACGGCGATCCCTGCGGCGAAATCCAGATAGCGTCGCCCGGCTTCGTCATAGAGATAAGCCCCCTCTCCACGCGCGACGCGAAGATCGGCGCGCGCATAGATCGGCATCACGGGCGGCGTCAGACTTTCCTCGGCAAGGGCGGCGTTTCTCATGGCGTTGACCCATATTGGAACAGGGCCTTTGCAAGGCCCCGGAAAAGTCGGGGATTATGGGATTGGCCCCGGCGGAAGTCAACGGGTGCGCGCGGGTGGTCGCCGCGGCGCGAAGGGCGGGGCCCCGGCCCGCTCATGGACCCGCCCGGAGGCGCGCTCAGGGCCGCAGCTTGTAGCCGCGGCGGAACAGCAGATAGCAGGCGATCCAGAGCGCGATATTGAGAAGCGCCACCAGCACGATCCCCACCTCGAGCGACCCGTCGGCGCGGCCGATGAAGCCGTAGCGGAAGCCGTCGATCAGATAGAAGAAGGGATTGTACTGGCTGACCTTGTGCCAGATGCCCGGCAGCCGGTCGATGGAATAGAAGGTGCCGGACAGGAAGGACAGGGGAATCACCACGAAATTGGTGACCGCCGCCGCATGGTCGAACTTCTCCGCCCAGATCCCGGTGACGATGCCGATGAGCGACAGCATGAGCGAGGCGTTGAAGCTGAAATACAGAATGGCGGCCCAGCTCGCGACCTCGAGATCGACGAAGAACGCCATCAGGGCCGCGACCGCGACGCCCACCACGAGCCCCCGTGTCACCCCGCCCATGGCATAGGCGAAGGTGAGCTCGCCTGCGCTCAGGGGTGGCATGAGCACGTCCACGATATTGCCCTGCACCTTGGCGATCAGGATCGAGGACGAGGTATTGGCGAAGGCGTTCTGCAGCACCGCCATGATGATGAGGCCGGGGGCGAGGAACAGCGCGAAGGGCACGTCACCCGGGCCGCGGCCTGCGCCGCCCAGGGCGAGGGTGAAGATCGCCATGAACAGCATGGTGGTGATCGCAGGCGCGACCACGGTCTGGGTCACCACCTTCCAGAAGCGGCGCACCTCCTTCATGTACATGGTCCAGAGGCCGCGCCAGTTCACCACGCCGATGCGGCGTTCGGCGAAGACCGGATGCTGTCCTGGATTGGAAGGCAAATGCGTTCTCCTGCCGCGGTACCTGTGGGATTGGGGGACCTTATCCAAGTGTCCTCCCGGTGACAAGCCGGAGAAAAAGCGCGTGAGCCCGCGGGATCCCCTCTAAATAGATTTTCCTAATCAGAAAGAGCTTGATAAGCTGTGTTCCTATTCATTTCGACTTAACAGGGGGTGCGCTCATGAGAGTGTGGTTTGGCGGGCTTGCCGCGTTGTTCGTTCTGTCCTTCGCCACCGTCCATGCCGGTCCAGTTCCAAAGCTCATCGTCTTCGGCGACAGCCTGTCAGACCCTGGAAATCTCTATGAAGCGTCGGGTCACACCGATCCGCCGGTGCCGCCCTATCATGAAGGCCGCTTCTCCAACGGCCCCATCTGGGTGGATTACCTCGCGAACGATTACGGCATTGCGGTCGAAAGCCATGCGGTTGCGGGCGCGACCACGGGGACGCACAACATCGCAAACCAGTCGCCTGGGCAATATGCCGGGCTGCAGCAGCAGGTGCAGGCCTTCGCCGCCGGCAATCCCGGGGGTGTGGACCCGGACGCGGTCTATTTCATCTGGGCGGGCAGCAACGATTTCGCCCTTCTGCCCCCCGATGCGACGGAAGAGCAGATCGGCCTCATGTTCGCCGAGACCATCGGCAACATCCTGAACGCCGCGGGGACGCTGCAGGCGCTCGGCGCGCAGAAGCTCATCATCGGCAATATTCCTGATATCGGCCTCACGCCGCAGTCGCGGGAGGCGGGGCTGTCGGACCAGCTGACGGCGCTCGCGGGCGCGCTCAACGCGGAGCTCGCGGCGGCGATCTCCGCCCTGTTCGCCGATGCGGTGATCCTCGACAGCTTCGCCCTGATGAACGAGATCCTGGCCGATGCGGGCGACCTCGGAATCACCAATCTGACGGAGGCCTGCCTCACCCGGATTCCGGACATGTCGGTCTGCAGCGATCCCGAGTCCCACCTCTTCTGGGACCATATGCATCCGACCACCGCCGTCCATCAGCTGTTCGCGGCGCGCATGGCGGAACTCCTCCAGCCTGCGGCGGTGAGCGCCCCGGCGGGGGCGGGCCTGTTCCTCGCCCTCCTGCCCGTCGCCGCCGTCCTGCGGCGGCGGAGCGCTCGCGCGCGCCCTTGATTTTCGCGGGCGCCGCCATTAGCTAAGGAGGCTGAACCAGTCTAGCTTTTAAGGAAATCCTGCATGTCTTGGACGGACGAGCGCGTCGCAACTTTGAAGGAGCTTTGGGAAAAGGGCCTGAGCGCAAGCCAGATCGCGTCCGAGCTCGGCGGGGTCACGCGCAATGCGGTGATCGGCAAGGCTCACCGCATGGGGCTTGCGTCCCGCCCGTCGCCGGTCAAGGGCGAGGCGGTGAAGGCGCGGCCCGCGGCGGTCAAGAAGGCTCCGGAGAAGAAGCAGCCCAAGCAGCGCATCACGCTCCTCGACCTCACGGACCGCATGTGCAAATGGCCCATCGGCCATCCCGGCGAGCCGGATTTCCATTTCTGCGGCAAGCCGTCGGCCTCCGGCGCGCCCTATTGCGAGGATCACTGCGCCATGGCCTTCCAGGCCCAGACCTCGCGCCGCGACCGCCGGGTGAACCGCACGCGCATGTCGCCGACGCCGCTGCGCTGAGCGGATACCCTTCCCGAAAGATCAGGCCTTTATGGCGCGAGCCATAAAGGCCTTTTTGTTGAGCGTCGCGGGCCTAGCGGCGGGGCGTGCGGGATCCCGGGGTATCCTCCAGGTCGCCGGGCTTCACGGTGGGGCCGCCCGCGCGGGGCGCATCCTCCTGCGGGCCGACGAGATCCTCGGGCTCGTTTTCTTCCTGCGATCCGGCGGGAAGATCGGGCGAGTCGAGACGGATCTTGCCGGGCCGTCCGGGCCTGTCCGGCTCCTCCACCGGGCCCGGGCGCCTGCTCCCGGTCGGATCCTCCATGTCGCTGTCCGGAAGGCTCGGCTCCGAGGCGGCGGGCCGCTCGTGACGGATGTCGGCGTCCTCCGACGGCGACCGTTGGGACTGCTGCTGCCGGGAAGCGCTGCCGCCCCCGGCCTGCTCTGATTTCCTGTTCATCTGGCTTGTATCCTGTCGCGGGGAGCCCATGCGCTCCCCATGCCCGAATAACCGCCGAGCCTGTCCGATGTTCCGAGCCGTTGCGGATCAGATGCGGTCGCTTATGGCAAGCAGGGCGTCCAGATTGGCGCGGCCGAGGATGCGCGCCCGCTCGGGCGACCAGCCATAGACGAGGTCCGGCGTGTCGGCCGTATCCTTGAACGGCTGCTCGAAGGTGAGCGCGAGGCAGCCGAAGCGCTCGGCGACCCAGGTATTGCAAAGCCGCATGTCCGCCTTGCCCGCGGGCGGCACGGGATAGCCGTGGGCGGTCTGGAAATCGGGGCTCGCGGCGAGGAGCGCCGCCTTGAAGCCCGCGGCCAGCTCCTTCTGCTTGTCGCTGAGGGACGGGATGCCGTGGGGTTCGATCACGAAATTGTACGGCAGCTCCTCGTCGCCATGGACGTCCAGCAGGAAATCGACGCCCACTTCTTCCATGCGCTGGCGGATGAGGAACACCTCGGGGCTCGATTCCATGCTCGGCTCGGCCCAGGCGCGGTTGAGGTTTGTGCCGACGGCGTTGGTGCGGAGATGCCCGCGCCGGCTGCCGTCGGGGTTCATGTTGGGCACCACATGGAAGGTGAAGCGTTCGAGAAGGGCGCGGCCCACCGGGTCGTTGCGGTTGAGCAGGCGATCGAGAAGCCCCTCGATGAAATATTCCGCCATGGTCTCGCCCGGATGCTGGCGGCCGATGATCCAGGCGCGCTTCTTCACCTGCAGCGGATCGCCGCCGATCACCAGAAGGTCGAGATCCTGCCCATCGAGCGTGCGCCCCGGCACTTCGAGCCGCACGCGATCGTCCATCAGCGTCCGGGCGATGAGATCCGCGTGCCGCTCCATGGAATAGGGCGCGAAATAGGCGTAATAGACCGCATCCCGCTCCGGCCGGTGGCGGATGGTGAGGACGCCGTTCTGATAGCCGGTGGAGACCCGGAACCAGTTGACCCGGTCATAGGACGCAACCGCGCGGTAGCCTTCGAAGCCCTTGGCATAGGCCGCGCCGCCGGCGTTCAGGATCTTCATCACGCATTCCTCGCCGCGGGCCCCGGTCAGGCGGTAATAGAACCACTGATAGAAATCGGACCCGTTGTCCTTGCGGATCTCCAGCTGGATGTCCTCAGGGTCGTCGAGCGAACGCACGATGATGTTGCCGCCGTCGAAAGCGTCGGTGATACGGATCATATGGTCTCCCCCTGCTGTGTACCCCGTGTTCATGACTGCATCCCGTCCCGTCATGCGGGCAGCGCCCGTGACAGGATCATGTCCTCGTCGATCCTCGCCTCGTGCGCCCCGTAGGCGCACCCGCGGGCGTCCGGATCGAGCCGTGTTGCGGCGAAGGCGTCTCCAACCTCCGCCGGCGCATGGCGGACGAGAAGGCTCGCCTGCAATGCGACCGCCATGCGCTCCGCAAGCCGCCGCGCAGCGCCCTCCCCGGGTGTTGCGCGCCACGTCTCCTGAAGGGCGTCCGCCGCCCGGTCCAGCAGCCGGCTGCCGCCGCGCGCAGCCCTGAGCTCGGCGAAATACAGGTCGAGGACGGTGGGATCTTTGCCCACGGCCCGCAGGAGATCGAGGCAGATCACGTTGCCCGATCCTTCCCAGATGCTGTTGAGCGGCGCCTCGCGGTAGAGCCGCGGCATGATGTTCTCTTCCACATAGCCGTTGCCGCCGAGGCATTCGAGCGCCTCATAGACGAAATGGGGGCATTGCCGGTTGATGTGATATTTGGCGAGGCTCACGGCGAGCCTGGCGAAGCGCGCGGCGTCGCCATCGCCCGCCGCGGCTTCGTCATATCCCCGGGCCGTGCGCATCAGAAGGGCGACCGCCCCCTCGACCTCGAGCGCGAGGTCGGCGAGCACCCGCCGCATCATGGGCTGATCCACGAGGCGGCGCTGGAAGGCGATGCGGTGGCGGGCATGATGGATCGCCTGGACGAGGGCCTGCCGCATGAGGGCCGTCGGCGCCATGGCGGTATCGAGCCGGGTATGATGCACCATCTCGATGATGGTCTGGATGCCGCGGCCTTCCTCGCCCACGAGAAGGGCGAGGCTTCCCGCATATTCGATCTCGGCGGAGGCGTTGGACCAGTTGCCGAGCTTGTCCTTGAGGCGCTGGATGAAGAACGGATTGCGCGTGCCGTCCGGCCGCCAGCGCGGCAGGAAGAAGCAGCTGAGGCCATGTTCCGTGCGCGCGAGGGTGAAGAAGGCGTCGCTCATGGGCGCGGAGCAGAACCATTTGTGCCCCGTGAGCCGATACCAGCCGTCGCCCGCGGGCTCGGCCCGGGTCTCGTTGCTGCGCACGTCGGACCCGCCCTGCTTCTCGGTCATGGCCATGCCGATGGTCGCGCCCTGTTTCTCCGCCACAGGCACGAGGCGCGGATCGTAGCGCCCTGACAGCACCTTCGGCGTCCAGACCGCATCAAGCTCGGGCACCCGGCGGAGGAGGGGGACCGCCGCATAGGTCATGGTGAGCGGGCAGCAGACGCCGCCCTCGACCTGGGCGAAGACATATTCAAGCGCCGTATGGGCAACATGGCCGCCCGGCCCTGCCGTCCAGGCGATCGCCGGGATGCCGTGGCTGATCCCCGTCTCCATCAGCCAGTGATAGGCGGGATGGAACGTCACCTCGTCCACCCGGCGGCCATAGCGGTCGAAGGTCTGGAGCTGGGGCTTCGCCTTGTTGGCGGCGTCCGCCTGCTCGAAGGCAGCGGCGCTTCCCATGACGGCGCCGAGATCCCGGACCTTTTTCAGGAAGGCCTGCCCGCCCTCGCGCGCCAGCGCCTCCTGCATGGGGCGGTCGATTTCGAACAGATTGAGATCGGCGAAGGGCGGCGGCTGATTGCTCACCTGATGGGTCGGCAGGTCGCTGATCGGTGCGCGGAAGGCCATGTTCGTCCCTTGCCCGTCCTGGTGCCCTTCGACAGAAATTCCCCATGCAACGCGCACGAGCATGGGGCATAGTAACAGAAGCAAAAAAGGGCGTATAGCCGGCGGGGCCGGGTGTCCGCGGCCCGGAACTTGCCGCCGGAATTCAGAGGAAACGTCGCATGCGCAGCTTTTTCGGCCATCCTCCGGGGCTTTTCATCTGCTTCATGACCGAGATGTGGGAGCGTTTCAGCTTCTACGGCATGAAGGCGCTGCTGACGCTCTATGTGGCCAAGCATTTCCTCTTTTCCGACCAGGGGAGCTACCAGATCTTCGGCGCCTATACGGCCCTCGTCTATGCGGGTCCCGTGATCGGCGGCTATATCGCCGACCGTTATCTCGGCTTCCGCAAGGCGGTGACGCTGGGCGCGATCCTGCTCGTCCTCGGCCATTTCGGCATGGCCTTCGAAGGGGCGCCGGCCATGGAGACGGTCGCCGCCGACGGCACGCGGCTCGTGGATCGCGACCCCTTTTATCTCCAGATCTTCTATCTCTCGCTCGGCCTCATCATCACCGGGGTCGGGTTCCTCAAGCCCAACATCTCCACGATCGTCGGCGCCCTCTATGCGCCCGAGGATCCGCGGCGGGATTCGGGCTTCACCATCTTCTACATGGGGATCAATCTGGGGTCCTGGATCGCCACCATCCTCTGCGGCTATCTTGGCGAGACCTATGGCTGGGCCTACGGCTTCGGGCTTGCCGGCATCGGCATGCTGTTCGGCCTCATCTTCTTCCTGTGGGGCCAGAAATATCTCGAAGGCAAGGCGGAGCCGCACGATCCCGAGCTTCTGCGGCGGCGGAGCCCCATCGGGCTTTCGGTCGAGAACACCATCTATCTCGCCACGCTGGGTGGCGTCCTCATCGCCTGGTTCCTGGTGCAGAGCTATTCGCTGATCGGTACGCTCCTCGGCGGGTTCAGCGCGGCGGTCGCCGCCGGGATTCTCTATTTCTCCTTCTTCCGCTGCACGACCGTGGAGCGCGACCGCATTATCGTCGCGCTGGTGCTCACCACCTTCTCGGTGATGTTCTGGGCCCTGTTCGAGCAGGCGGGATCCTCCCTGACCCTGTTCGCCGACCGCAACGTGGACCGCGACGTCCTCGGCTTCCATATCAAGGCGTCCCAGTTCCAGGCGCTCAATCCCATGTTCATCATCCTGTGCGCGCCGCTTTTTGCGGGCCTCTGGGTGGCGCTGGCGCGGCGCGGGCTCGAGCCGAGCACGCCCATGAAATTCGCCCTCGGCCTCGTGCAGGTGGGGGTCGGCTTCCTCATCCTCGTCTACGGCACGCGCTATGCGGACGAGAATTTCCTCGTCCCCGCCATCTGGATCGTGCTTGCCTATTTCTTCCATACGACGGGCGAGCTGTGCCTGTCGCCCGTGGGGCTTTCCATGATCACCAAGCTGTCGGTGCAGCGCGTGGTCGGCCTGATGATGGGGATCTGGTTCCTGTCGTCCGCAGGCGCGCAGTACATCGCGTCGCTCATCGCCATGGGGACCAGCGCCGAGACGGCGGGCGGCGTCGCCCTCGACCGCGGGGCGGCGCTTCAGGGCTATGTGGACGTGTTCCAGAATATCGGGCTCTGGGGCGTGGGCATGGGGATCGTGCTGGTGGTGTTGACCCCCCTTCTCCGCAAGGGCATGCACGGGATCCATTGAGATCCCGGGCGTCGTCTTCAGCCCTGCTCGCTTTCCTCCCGCAGCATCTCGAGCTCCAGCCATTCATCCTCAAGTGACTGGAGCGTCGCGCGCGCGGCCTCAAGGCTTTCGCCCGCCGCCGTGAAGCCCGCGGGATCGCGGGAATAGAAGCCGGGATCGGCGAGAAGCTTTTCAAGCTTCGCGATTTCCGCTTCCGCCTTGGCGATCTCGTCGGGCAGCTGCTCCAGCCGCCGCTTGTGCTTGTAGCTGAGGCGGTTGCTGCTCCGCTCGGGCTTCGGGGCGGCGGCAGGCTTCGCTTCCTTGCGGGCCGGGCGGGCCTTGTCATCATTCCGCCCGCCGCGCTGGATCAGATAGTCGCTGTAGCCCCCCGCATATTCCATGATGGTGCCGTCGCCCTCGAGGACGATGGTGGAAGTCACGATGCGATCGAGGAAATCGCGGTCGTGGCTTACGAGGAGGAGGGTGCCGTCATAATCGCTCAGCAGATCCTGCAGGAGATCGAGCGTCTCCATGTCGAGATCGTTGGTGGGCTCGTCGAGGATCAGAAGGTTCGACGGCCGCGCGAGGATGCGGGCGAGAAGGAGCCGGTTGCGCTCGCCGCCGGACAGGGCCGACACCGGCGCGCGCAGCTGTTCGGGGCTGAACAGGAAGTCCTTGGCGTAGCTCGCCACATGGCGCTGCTGGCC
The DNA here is from genome assembly GCA_964508185.1 of uncultured Sphingomonadales bacterium. Classification (GTDB taxonomy): domain Bacteria; phylum Pseudomonadota; class Alphaproteobacteria; order Sphingomonadales; family Govanellaceae; genus CAZDSS01. Next base: position 3,422 of record CAZDSS010000004.1, on the reverse strand, counting down.
GAGAACCTCCACATAGTCGTTGCCGTCGGCCAGCACGTCCTGCAGCCGGTCGGCCTCATTGAGGCGGGCGCGGGTCTGGTCGAGATAGGCGATCTGCAGATTGCTGCCGAGCCGCACCTCGCCCTCATCGGGCGCGAGATTGCCCGTCAGCACCTTGAGCAGGGTCGACTTGCCCGCGCCATTCGGCCCGATGATGCCGACCCTGTCGCCGCGTCCGACCCGGGTCGAGAAATTGCTGAAGATCACCCGGTCGCCATAGCGCTTGGCGATGCCCCGCGCCTCGATCACCAGCTTGCCGGAAACCGCGCCGCTTTCCGCCTGCATGCGCACATTGCCGCTGCGCTTGATGGCCTCGGCCTTTTCCCGCCGAAGCTCCTGCAGCCGCCGCAGCCGCCCCTGGTTGCGCTTGCGGCGGGCGGTGACGCCGCGGGCAAGCCAGTGAAGCTCCTCCTCGAGCTTCTTGTTGAGGCGTTCGGCCGCCGCCTCCTCCTCCGCATAGACCTGTTCCTGCCATTCCTCGAAATGGGCGAAGCCGCGGTTGTGGCGGCGCACGATGCCGCGGTCGAGCCAGAAGATGGCGCGGCTCACATTGCGCAGGAAGGCGCGGTCATGGCTGATGACGATGAGCGCGCCGGTGAAGGACGCAAGGCTCTGTTCCAGCCAGGCGATGGTTGCAAGATCCAGATGATTGGTGGGCTCGTCCAGCAGCAGAAGGTCGGGGTCGCTCACGAAGGCGCGGGCGAGCGCCACTTTCCGCGCCTCGCCGCCCGACAGGGTCGCGGGATCGAGATCGGGCGCGATCCCCACCTCGCCGAGGACCGCCTCCACCCGGTAGAAGGCGTCGGCCGAGTTGGCGGCGAGCCCCGCCGCCACATAGGCGCCGACGCTGTCATACCCGGTGAAATCCGGCTCCTGCGAAAGGTAGGCGATGCGCAGGCCCGGCTGCACGAAGCGCTCGCCGCCGTCGGCCTCCATGATGCCGGCGATCACCTTGAGCAGGGTGGACTTGCCCGAGCCGTTGCGGCCCACGAGCGACAGCCGGTCGCCCGGCTCCACCACCAGCTCGACGCCGGTGAAAAGCGGCGTCGCGCCGAGGCGCAAGCGCATGTCCTTGAGGGTCAGGATGGGTGGCGCCATAGGTTCTTTCCCGCTGATCTCACGTCCGTCAGATGGCCTCGCCCGCGGCGCGGCCGCTGGACCAGGCCCACTGGAAGTTATATCCGCCAAGCCAGCCCGTCACGTCCACCGCCTCGCCGATGACGAACAGGCCGGGTACGTCCCGCGCCTCCATGCTGCGCGAGGACAGGTGATCGGTATCGACCCCGCCGAGCGTCACTTCCGCCTTCCTGTATCCTTCCGAGCCCGAAGGGGTGATCCGCCACCGTTTGAGCTGCTCGGCCAGGCCGCGGAGGCGCTTGTCGGTGACTGCGCCGATCATGCCGGAAAGCCCCTCCCGCTCCGCGATCCTGTGGGCGAGGCGATGGGGCAGGGCTTCGCCGAGCACGGTCCTGACCTCCGCCTTGGGCCGCGCGGCTTTGCGGGACAGAAGAAATGCGGCGGCATCCTCCCCCGGCAGCAGATCGATCGCAAGCTCCGCACCTTCCCGCCAGTAGGAGGATATCTGCAGGATCGCAGGTCCCGACAGGCCGCGATGGGTGAACAGCATGCTCTCGGCGAAGGCCGCGCCATTGCAGCGGGCGACGACGGGAAGGGACACCCCGCTCAGTTCGCTCGCCATCTCGAGATCCGCGTCTCCCAGGGTCAGGGGCACCAGGGCGGGGCGGGTTTCCCGCACGGCAAGGCCGAACCTGCGCACGAGATCATAGGCGAAGCCGGTCGCCCCCATCTGCGGGATGGAAAGCCCGCCGGTCGCCACCACAAGGCAGGGGGCGTCGAACATTCCCTTGTCCGTTACGACAGTGTAACGATCGCTGCGGCTTACCCCCGTCACCCGGTGATGGGTCCGGATGTCGACGCCCCCGGCGTCGCATTCGGCGCGCAGCATGGCGACGATCTCCCGCGCCGAGCCGTCGCAGAACAGCTGGCCGAGGGTCTTCTCGTGGTACGGAATGCGGTGCCGCTCCACGAGCGCGATGAAATCCTGCTGGCTGTATCGCTTGAGGGCCGACTTGCAGAAATGCCGGTTGGCGGACAGGAAGCGTTCGGCCGAAGCTTCGAGATTGGTGAAGTTGCAGCGTCCGCCGCCCGAGATCAGGATCTTCGCGCCGATTTTCGGCCCATGCTCCAGCAGCAGCACGCGCCGCCCCCGCTGGCCGGCGGTGAGCGCGCACATGAGCCCCGCCGCGCCGGCCCCGATGATGATGGCGTCGAATGATTTCATGGCCGGCATTCATAGCTGTCCCCGGATCATGCGGCAAGGGTCCTCGCGGGTGCGAAAACCCGGCAACGCAAATGTTTTCCGGCATGAAAGGGAGATTAAAAGTCTTGCTTATGGCGATGAGAAACAAACATAATGCGACGCCGCTCCGGTTCAGCGCCAAAATTTCAGAAGATTAGGTGGATCCCCAGACTATGTCCGAGGACATGCAGCTGTTGTTTTTGCTGTTGCTACCCTTCCTCGGCAGTGTCGTTGCGGCCTTCCTCCCCACGAACGCGCGGAATATGGAAGCCTGGCTCGCGGGGAGCGTGGCGCTCGGCGGCTTCTTTCTGGGCGCGAGCTTCTTCTTCGATGTCTCGACCGGCGAGGTGATCCGCAGCTCCTTCAGCTGGGCGCCGAGCCTCGGCCTCAATTTCATCCTGCGCATGGACGGCTTCGCCCTGATGTTCACGGGGCTCATTTTCGGGATCGGCTTCCTGGTGGTGCTTTATGCCCGCTACTACATGTCGCCCGAGGATCCCGTCGCCCGCTTCTTCTCCTACTTTTTGGGCTTCATGGGCTCCATGCTCGGCGTGGTGCTGTCGGGCAACCTGATCCAGCTCGTGTTCTTCTGGGAGCTCACGAGCTTCTTCTCCTTCCTGCTCATCGGCTACTGGTATCACAACGCCCGGGCGCGCGACGGGGCGCGCATGGCGCTCACCGTCACCGGCGCGGGCGGCCTCTGTCTTCTCGCCGGGGTGCTCATCATCGGGCAGATGGTCGGGACCTATGATCTCGACGTGGTGCTGGCGGCGGGCGACCGCATTCGCGATCATGCGCTCTATGTCCCGGCGCTCATCCTGATCCTCCTCGGCGCGCTCACCAAGAGCGCGCAGTTCCCGTTCCATTTCTGGCTGCCTCAGGCCATGGCGGCGCCGACCCCCGTCTCGGCCTTTCTCCATTCGGCGACCATGGTGAAGGCCGGGGTGTTCCTGCTCGCGCGCCTCTGGCCTGTGCTTGCGGGCACCGACGAATGGTTCTGGATCGTCGGCACGGCGGGGCTTGCGACCCTTCTCATCGGCGCCTTCCTTGCGGTGTTCCAGCA
>CAZDSS010000003.1:0-63640 GCA_964508185.1 uncultured Sphingomonadales bacterium | reverse complement strand
TGGCGATCGCAAGGCGCGCCTCGGTCACGGTGTCCATGGCGGCGGAAAGCAGCGGAATGTTGAGCTCCACGTCGCCCGCGATGCGGGTGCGCACGTCCACCTGGCCTGGCATCACGGAAGATGCGGCGGGAACCAGCAGAACATCATCGAAAGTGAAGGCTTCCCGGATGGCCATTGTGCCTCCTTGCGTCATCAGTCTGGGAGTTGTGGTAAAAATTGGCGCGGACTATGCCACGCTTGCTCCCGGAATGCTACCGCTGATCTCGGGTTTTTGATGGGTTCGGGCGGCATCCCGAAGGCGCCGCCCTCAGCCCTTGAAACCCTGGGCGATCACGTACATTTCCGTGGAGTCCGGCCGGCTCGCCGGCGGCTTCACGTGGCGGACGGTACGGAAATGCCGCTTCATCACCGTGAGGATCTCATTTTCCGTGCCGCCGCGCAAAACCTTGGCGACGAACGAGCCGTCGGGCGCCAGCACCTTGATGGCGAAATCGAGCGCGGTCTCCACCAGCGCCATGGTGCGCAGATGGTCGGTCTGGCGGTGGCCGGTGGTGGTCGCCGCCATGTCGGACAGCACCACGTCCGCCTGCCCGTCGAGCATGGCGATCAGCCGCTCCTCGGCCTCGGGCGCCATGAAATCCATGGTGATGATGTCCGCCCCCGGAATGGGCGCGACCTCCAGAAGGTCGATGCCGACGATGCGGGCGCCGGGGCAGAGTTCGGCCACCACCTGGGTCCAGCCGCCGGGCGCCGCGCCGAGATCGACGACGCGCCGGGCGCCCTTGAGGAACCCGTACTTCTCGTTCATCTCGATGAGCTTGTAGGCGGCGCGCGACCGGTAGCCCTCGCGCTTGGCGGCGGCCACATAGGGGTCGTTGAGCTGGCGCTGCAGCCAGCGGACCGACGAGGTGCTGCGCTTGCGCGCGGTCTTCACGCGCACCTTGGGCCCGCGGGCGACGCTGCGGGGATCGGGCCGGCCGCCGCCGGATCTGCGTTCAGTCACGCCGGTCACGCGCGCGGTTGCCGCGCCCTCCCCTGCGGGGCTCGATCCGTCCGGGCCCGTTCATGAGCTCCATCAGCATGCCTTCCCGGATGCCCCGGTCCGCGACCCGCACGTGGGATACGGGCCAGATAGCGAGAATCGCATCCAGAATGGCGCAGCCCGCGACGATGAGCTCCGCCCGGTCGGCGCCGATGCAGCTGAGGCCCGCCCGCCGGTTGAAATCCATGACCGACAGGCGGCTACACAGGTCGCGGAGATCCTCGCGCCCCACGTCCGCGCCGTCCACCTTCGAACGGTCGTAGCGCGGAAGCTGGAGATAAAGGCTCGTGAGCGTCGTCACCGTGCCCGAAGTCCCGAGCATCTGCACGCCGCCCTTCTGCACCGCCGCGCTCAGGTTGTAGCGGCGGTCGAACTGGGCGAGACGCTCGGCCACCAGCTCCCGCATGGTCTGGTAGCGGTCCCGCGACAGGGCGTCGCTCGACCCGAACATCTCCCAGAGATTGACGACGCCGTAGGGGACCGAGGTCCAGCCGAGGATCCGCGGCGGGCCCTGCCGGTTGATGGCGACCCAGATGAGCTCGGTGGAACCGCCGCCGATATCGAACACGATGGCGCGACGCGCGTTACGGTCCATCAGGGCCTGGCAGCCCATGGCGGCAAGCCGCGCCTCCTCCGCCGGCGAGATGATGTCGAGCCGAAGGCCCGTCTCATGCTCCACCCGCTCGACGAAATCCTTGCAGTTGGACGCCTGGCGACAGGCCTGGGTCGCCACGTTGCGCATTTGAGTGACGCCGCGCTCCCGCATGCGGTTCGCGCAGATCTTCAGGGCCTCGATGGTGCGATCGACGGCCGCGTCGGAAAGACGCCCGCTGGATGACAACCCCTCGCCCAGCCGGACGATGCGGGAGAATGCATCGACCACGCGAAAGCCCCCGGCCACCGGCCGCGCCACCAGAAGGCGGCAGTTGTTGGTGCCGAGATCCACCGCGCCAAAGACCGGCGGCCGCCGCCGGCCGTTCAATCCACCGGATAGGCTTCGAGGGGTGACCACAGCGGGGCTGTCAGGAAGTTCCTGTATCTTCATGCCCGCTGCGCCTGGAATAGATGGATGTTCTGTTCATTGGCACCAATCTTAGCGGACGGAATAAAGTTTTAAAACAAGTTTACCATTGGCCGGAAAATTGCCGGGGGCTCATGCAAATTTGCCGACGTCCCCCTTGACTTCGGCCTGCGCATTCAGCATAAAAGCGCCGTTCACCACGCCCCTCGGGTCACGAAGGCCCGGCATCATCGGGGTTCGTCTCCTGCTGGGGGATAGTTTAGTGGTAGAACTCCGGATTCTGACTCCGGCAGCCGTGGTTCGAATCCACGTCCCCCAGCCAATTTCCCTTCCCGCTCATCACCGGCCATACGTTCGCCCGCAAGGGTTTTCTGCCGTCCGCGCGAGTCGCAACGGCGGCGGAATGCTGTCCGCCGCCGCGCGTCGGGCGCGTGCATCCGCCTTGCGGTGTTGCGCGGGAATCGGGGCTATCCCGCGAAGCGCCCGATGCTGACGCCGATGAAATTGGCGATCACGTAGCCGAAGACGCCGCACATGATTCCGGGCACCACCAGATGGCTCCAGCCGCGGCTGGCGGAGAGCGCCGCCGCCGTCGCCGGCCCGCCGATACAGGCATTGGACGCGATGATGATCTCGGCAAGATCGAAGCCCAGAAGCCGCCCGATGGGCAGGATGAGCAGCAGGTGAAAGCCGATGATGACGCCCGCGAACAGGATCAGGAGCGGCGAATGATGGATGAGGGCGCCGAGGTCGGTGGACGCCCCCACCACGGCGAAGAACACGTACATGAACAGGGTGCCGAGCTCGAAATCCCCCTGGAAGCGGTTGAAGAAGGCGGGAGCCGCATTGGCCGCCGCAACCGCAAGGAAGGTGATGAACAGCACCGCATAGGCCCCGACCCCGAGGGCGTCCGCCAGGGTCACCGCCACCCCGCAGATGATGCCGCTGCAGGCGAGCGCGATTGTGATGTCATGGAGGAAGGACCGGGCGTCCTTGCGCACGGGCTCCTTCGCCGTCTTGTCCGGCGCGTCCGCCGCTCCCTCCCCCGCCTCTGCGGGGTTCCGGATGAATCGCTGCAACGCTGCCGCCCCGGACATGACGGAGACCGTGATGAGATAGAAGGTGCCGACCACATTGTCCGCGGCCAGAGTCGCCGCCACGGCGCCGAGATCCTCGAATTCGAGCGCGGAGGATACCGCCACCAGATTCATGCTGCCGCCGATATAGGTGGCGGCGAAGGTGCCGGCGATCTTCGCCTCCTCGGGCCCTGCATCTATGAGCGTCATGGCGATGAAGGTTCCGGCGACGCTGAGCGCCCCGCCCACGAGGAACAGGAGCACCATTGGCCCCCCTTCCCGGATGAGGGTCCGAAGATCCGCCTTGAACAGCAGCAGGGGAATGGCGATCGGCACCAGAAAGCTGATGATGCCGCCATAAAGCGGCGCCTGCAGCGGTATGACGCCGAGATTCGCAAGCGTGGTGGCGGCAACCAGAATGATGGTCGCGCCGGTGAGCTGCTGCCCGATGCGCGTGCGCTCCAGCACGAGCCCCAGGGCGACCACCGATACGAGCACTGCGGCGAGCGCCAGGGGATCTTCGGATGAAATCAGGGCCATATGTCAGCCGAACCTGTAGCCGAGAAGATTCCAGAAATGGAGCGACCACAGGAACGCCGTCGCAGCGACCGCAACCAGGGTGAAATGGATCCGCCCCGCAAGCTTCCAGTAGCGGTCGCGCCAGGCGAAGAAGCCGAGGACGAGCGCAACGATGGTGAGCGGCAGGGCGACGAGCGGCAGCGCGAGGGCCAGCCTGAACAGCCCGGGGAAGCCGAAGATCAGCCGTTCCATGCCGCTTGCAAGCCCGACCCCCGCGAGGATCAGGAACAGAAGGTCAAGAACGGCGACCGCGGCAAGGACGCGCCGCGCCAGCCGGGCCCGGGCCGGGCCCTCACGATCCGCCCGCCAGCGGTAGAACAGGCTGATGATCATGGAGATGAACAGGATGACCGCTACCGCCACGAGCAGCATGTGGAAGTCGCTGGTCTCATACCAGGCGAGCTTTTCGGACGGCATCACCGTGAAGGGGCCGACGAGATGGGTGACCCGCCCCGCCCCGTCGCGCTTGAAGGCGACGGTGGTATCGCCGTCGACGGCGCGGAAGACGTCGGGCCGGATCTCGACCCAGCGCCTCGTCTCGCCCAGAAGGTCGGAAATGAGCAGGGTATTGTCCGGCATGGGCACGACCTTGGTGTCGCCGAAGGCGCTCAGCACCGCTTCCGCCGTGGTGTAGGACCGCCGGAGGCCGCGATAGCTGCCGGCGTAATCGGCGGCGCGCTTGGCGAAGTCCGCGGGCGGCGTTACCTGCGGCAGCTCGGCCGGGAAGTAGCGGTCCATGAAGGCCTTCTTGATGTTGGCCGCGGCGCGCGTCCCGTCCGGAGCGTTGAAGGTCATGAACAGGCCGAGATTGGCCTCCGGCAGCAGCATCAGCTCGGTCTTGAAATAGTTGGTCGCCCCGCCATGGCCGATGGTGCGGCGGCCGTTGATCCAGGTCTCGTAGAAGCCGAGGGCCATGCCGTTCACCGCCGGATCGGGGCTGAGGCTGCGACCGTGCATGAGGCGGGCGGTGTCGGCCTCAAGAATGCGGCGGTCTTCGAAGGCGCCGTCGGACAGATGCGCGATCATGAAGCGCGCCATGTCGGCCGCAGTCGCGGACAGCGCCCCGGCCGGGCCGAAATTGGCGATATATTCGAAGCCGAAGGGCGCGAATCCGCCATCCTTGGGGAGATAGCCCACGGCCATCCGCTCGGCGAGATTGTCGGGCAGCGGCTCGCGGAATGTGCTCCGCGTCATGTCGAGGGGCTCGAAGATGTGGCGTTCCACATATTCCTCGAACGGCATGCCCGAAACATTGGCGACGATGAGCCCCGCGAGGGCCGTGCCGTAATTCGAATAGGCGACGCCGGTGCCGGAGGCGAAGTCCGTCGTCGGCGGCCGCACCCGCCCCGGAATGTGACGGGCAAGGGATTCCGCCAGGGGCACGATCTCGTCCGGACTTTCGACGAAGAGATAGCCGATGCCGCCGTCCTCGAAGCCCCCGGAGTGGGTCAGCAGATTGCGAATGGTGACCGGCGCGCCGAAGGCTTCGGGGATCTGGAACTGGGTCAGATACCGGTTGACGTCCGCATCGAGATCGATCTTGCCCTGCTCCACCAGCTGCATGATGGCGGTCCAGGTGAAGAGCTTGGAGACGGATCCGGGACGGAACAGGGTCATGGCGGGATCCACGGGCACGCGCCGCTCGAGGTCCTCGAAGCCGTAACCCTTGGCGAAGATCACCTCGCCGTCCTTGACGATGGAAATGGCGGCGCCCACCAGCTTGCGGGCGCCCATTTCCGCCTTCACCACGCCATCGAGATAGGTCTCGAGCTCGGCAAGATCGCCAAGATCGCGCGGCTCTCCCGGCTGGGGCATCGCACCATCCACCGGGCGATAATCGAGCCCGCCCTGGGCCGCGGCAGTCCCCGCCCCGGCCGCCAAGGCAAGCGCCAGGGCGACGGGGGCCACGACTTTCGTGATGAAGCTTCGCATGGATCCTCTCCCCTTGTTCTTCGTTGAGCTCAGCCGAACTTGTAGCCGATCAGGTTCCAGTGGTTGAGGAACCACAGGAAGGCGACGGCCATCACCACCCCGGCCGTATGCCAGATCCGGCTCCACCGGCTGAAGTGACGCTCCCGCCAGACGAAGAACAGGAGGACGAGCGCCACGATGGTCAGCGCCACGGCGACGAGGCTGAGGGTCAGCGCCAGCTTGAAGCTCGCGGGCCAGGCGAACATGAGTTCCGCGATGCCGCCGCTGAAGGTGAGCGCCAGCAGCGCCAGCGTCACGATGTTGACGACGGCAAGGAGCCCGAGATTGCGGCGGGCGAGCCGACCGTTCCGCTCGAGCGCCCGGTCGCGCTTCCAGTTGCGCAGCATCGCCACGATGGCGACGACGAAGAACAGAACCGCGACGCCGACCAGCACCATGTGGAAGCTCGAGGTGTCGTACCAGGCGAGCTTGTAGAAGGGCATGAAGGAAAATACGCCGACCAACCCGTTCACCGCGCCGTCTTCCCCGGTGGTGAAGGCGAGGATGTCGTCGCGGTCCACCCTGCGGAAGACGCCGGGGGCCACTTCCACGTATTGATGGACCTCGCCGAGGCCCGCGGCCACGAGACGGCCTTCGGGCGTCGGCGCCACCTTGAGCTCGCTGAACATGGCGGTCAGCAGCTTGTCGTTGGTGGTATAGGCGTGCCGCGTCGGACGATAGGTGCCGGCATATCTGGCGAGATCCTGCGCCTTGTCCGCCTTGGCCTCGAGCTGCGGGAGTTCCGCCGGGAAATAGCGGTCCATGAAGGCGCGGACGAAGTCCCGCGGCACGGACGCCGCCTCGCCCCCCGTATTGACGGACATGAAGAAGCCGACGTTCGCTTCGGGCAGCAGCAGCATTTCGGTGTGGAAATAGAGGGTGTCGCCGCCATGGCCGATGAGGCGATGGCCGTTCACGTATTCCTCATAGAAGCCGAGGCCGGAGCCCGCCACATGGGGATTGGGGCTGTAGATCCGGCTGTGCATGAGCTGCGCCGTCTCCTGCCCGAGGATGCGCACGTCGCCAAGCGCGCCGTCGTTCAGATGGGCGATCATGAAATTGGCCATGTCCACGGCGGTCGTCGACATGGAGCCCGCGGGGCCGAAATTGTGGATGAATTCGAAGTCCTTGGCGACGAAGATCCCGTTCTCGTACATGTAGCCCCGGGACATGCGGGGCGCGAGATCCTCGGGCAGGGGCTCGGCAAAGGTGGTCGAGGTCATGCCGAGCGGGCGGAAGATGTGCTCCGCCACGTATTCATCGAAGGGCATCCCCGAAACGTTCGCGACGATGAGACCGGCGAGCGCCGTCGCCCAGTTGGAATAGGAGGACGAGATCCCGGCCGTGGCATGGCCCACGGGGCGCACCCGCTCGGGCATGTGGTCCTCGAGCGCCTTGGCCAGGGGCAGAAGCCCCTCTTCCGACGCTTCCATGAGATAGCCCAAGCCGCCGTCCTCGAACCCCGCCGTGTGGGTCATGATATGGCGGAGGGTCACCGGCTCGGGGAAGGTCGCCGGGATCTGGAACTGGGTGATGTACTGGTTGACGTCCGCATCGAGATCGAGCTTGCCCTGCTCCACGAGCTGCATGACCGCGGTCCAGGTGAAGAGCTTCGAGGTGGAGCCGGGACGGAACAGGGTCTGCTTCGGATCGACGGGAACGCCCCGTTCGATGTCCGCGTGCCCGTAGCCCTTGGCGAACCAGAGCTCGCCGTCCTTCACCACGGACACGGTGACCCCGGCCACCTTGCGCACTTCCATCTGGGCGGCGACGAAGCCGTCGATGAAGCTTTCAAGATCCTCGACGGTGGTAAGCCCCGCCCCTTCCCGCGGCACGGGCGATGCCCCCGGAATGGTGCGGTAGGAAATCTCGGTCCCGTCGCGGGCGAAGCCCTTGCCCGCGGCGTCCTGCGCCGTGGCCGGCAGGGCGAGCCAAGTGACAAGGATCAGGAAGAACAGCTGAATCTTGGCCCAGCTCGTGATGCTTTCGCTAGTCATGCTTTCAAGTCCCTATTGTCTCGAAACCCGGCCCCGCCGCCCGGCAGATGCCGGGGGCGAGGCTGGTGCCGCAGGAGAGAGCCGATCTCAGAACCGCGCCTTGGCATGAATGCCGATGGTGCGCGGCTGGTTGACCATGCGCGACGGATTGATGAAGCCGATCTGGGTGAAGGTCTGCGCCTTCTCGTCCCAGACATTGTGAACGAAGATGGCCGCTTCCCAGGCCTCGTCCTGGATGCCGACCCGGAGATTCCCGATCTGGTAGGACGGCTGCATGATGGAGAAGCCTTCGGGCAGGCCCGAGAAGTCGTTGAGCGAGCCGTCCACGAGCTGCACCTCGCCGCGGAGATAGGCGGTCAGCCCCGAGAACACCGGGAAGCTGTACTGGGCGGAGAAGTTGGCCGACCATTCGGGCACGTTGGGCAACGGATCGCCCGCGATGGCGCCGACGGCCTCGATCGTCTCCTTGATCCTGGTCTTGGTGTAGGCGACGGAGGACGTGAGCTCCAGTCCCTCGAAGGGCCGCGCCACCAGCTCCACCTCGATGCCCTTGCTGCTCACCTTCCCCGCATTGGCGATGAAGTTGAAGCCGCAATTGGGCAGCACGCGCTCGACCTGGATGTCCGACCAGTCGATGTAATAGCCCGCGGCGTTCAAGGTCAGGTGGTTGTCGAAGAAGCTGTTCTTGGAGCCGAGCTCGTAGCTCCACAGGGTATCCGACTTGTATTCGGTCGGCGGGCTGTCATAGCCGAAGAATTCAAGGTCGGCGGCGCAGGCGTCCGCCGGCACCGGCCCCGTCGGTCCGCCGACGCGGAAGCCCTGTGCCGCCTGCACATAGACCATGTTGTCGTCGGTAACCTCATAGGACACCAGGAACTTCAGGTTCTCGGACTTTTCGGAAGCCGCCCCGAGGGTGATGGCGGGCGGGCCGTAAAGAAGGCCGAAAGCGTCGGTGACGCTGTCCTGGTCCACCTTGAACCAGCGCATGCCGGCGGTCGCCTGCAGGCGGTCGGTGATGTTGTAGGAGAGTTCGCCGAACAGCGCGAGCTGCTCCTGATTGCTGCGGATCACCGCGTCGATGAGCGGCGCGCCGCCCAGTTCGGGAACGTGGCTCGTATCCCCGAACTGGTTGAAGCGCTGCCGGTCATGCTGGTAGAAGGCGCCGGCGAGCCATTGCAGGCGCTGGTTGCCGCTGGACGCAAGCCGCACCTCCTGGCTGAAGGACTTCCGACGGTAGTCGTTCTGCAGGCCGAAGGCGACGCCACCGAGGCCCAGCGCCTCGCCGATGAAATCGCTGTAGTCCAGCCGGGCGAGGGTGTCCTTCTCGAAATAGGACGTGACCGACGTCAGCTGCACGCCGCCGAAGTCGTAATCCACCTCGAGGCTGTAGAGATACCACTCGTCCCCGCCATGCTCGGAATAGAGCCGGCCCTGCTGGAAATTGCCACGCGCCAGATCCTCCGCCGGCAGCGCGCCGTATTCGGTGTCCTGGTAGGTGACGCTGCCGAGAATGGTCAGGTCATCGCTGGGCGTGAACTGCACCATGGCGCGGCCGCCCTTGATGGTGGCCTCGTTCGCGTCCTTGATGTTGCGGACCACGTCATCGATATAGCCGCCTTCCTCGCGGTAATTGCCCACGACGCGCACGGCGAGGCGGTCCTCGATGACGGGCACGTTGACCATGCCGTTCACTTCATAGTTCTCGCCGCCGCGCCGGGTGGTGGACAGCGTGCCCTCGGCCGCCGCGCCGAAGGCGGTGGAATCCGGCTTGTTCAGGATGATGCGCACGGTGCCGCCCATGGAGCCCGCGCCATAAAGCGTGCCCTGCGGCCCGCGCAGCACCTCGACCCGCTCCACATCGAACATGTTGATGTCGGCGGTCTGCAGCGCCTCGGTGATGGGCGTCTCGTCGATATAGATCCCGGTCGTGGATTCCGTCCCCGAATTGGGGCCGTCCGAAATGCCGCGGATGATGATCTTGTTGCGCCCCGGGCCGCGGTCGATGAAGGAGACGCCGGGGATCGAGCGCAGGTAATCATTGAACCCCTTGGCCCCCATGCGGTCGAGGCGGCTCGCGTCCAGCGCGCTCACCGCCATGGGCACGTCCTGCAGGCGCAGGCTGCGCTTGGATGCGGTGACCAGGATCTCGTCGATCTGGAAGCCGTGGCTGTTCTGCGACTCCTGCGCCCCTTCAGCGGCGGGAGCCGCCGCCGGCTCCGGGGCGGCGGAATTCTCCCGCCCGGACTGGGGGGCCGCCGCCGGCGCGGCGCTTGCCGTCGCAGCCGACACCACCACCATGTTGTCGCCCACATAGCGATAGTCGAGATTGGCGCGGGCAAGGAGCTGACCCAGCGCCGCGTCGGGCTGGTAGAGGCCGCGCACGGCCGGGGCCTCGATGCCCTCCACCGCCTCCGGCGCGAACATCACCTGGACATTGGACTGCTGGGCAAAGCTCTTGAGCGCGGCGCCAAGGCTCTGCGCCGGGATGTCGTACTCCACACGCGCTCCGTCCGCCGCCGCGGCCACCTGGCCGAGGCCGAGCGCCAGAAAGGATACCAGACCCAAACTCCTGATGCGCTTTCCACGCGCGACGCGTGCCGTCCTGTTCATGTCGGCTCCCCTTCCCTTTGTTATTCCCCTGCGGGCGGCTGCGGTGGTCCCCCGGCAACGCCGCCACGAACAGTAAACGCAGGAGAAAGAAAAAGCGGCCAAATCGTGCGACCGTCCGGAAAATTTTTTTCTGGCCGCTTTCGGGGCCGTGATGCGTTTAGTGACCACAAGGCCATGCGGGAGGGAGGGGCATGCCGGACCCATATCGGAGTAGGTCATCTTGTCGGCAACGATTCACAGCTTCGCCGGTCACTACCCGGCCCAGCGCCGCCGCGGCGCCGCGCCCGGCGCTCCATTCCCGCGGGGCTGGCCTCCCCTCCGATTCTTTCCTAGAATGACCCGGGGCTTCAATCACAAGCTGCCCGTATCGGGACGGGGGCTCAGCAGGGACAGCGCCATCGCCGTGGGGGAACACCCGGACACTTCACTCCGGCATATCTATGCTCGCCATGACCGGGCGCTCAGGTCCTTTCTTGGCCGCATCCTGCCCTCCGCCGACGATGTGGGCGACATCGCCCAGGACGTTTATCTCAGGATCGCCCGTCTCGACAGCCTGCAGCGGCTGGAGCCCAATCCGCGCGCCTATATCCTGCAGATCGCCAAGAACCTGGTGCGCGACCGCTACCGCCGCCAGCAGCTGCGCCTCGTGGACTCCCTGCAGGCGGCGGAGAATGCGCCGTCTCCCGTCGCGCCCCCCTCGCCCGAGGACATCCTGCACTGGCGGCAGCGTCTGGACGAGATCAAGGAGCAGCTCCGCGGTCTCGATCCCGAGGTGCGCCGCGCCTTCCTCATGAGCCGCCTGCGCGACATGACCTATGCGGACATCGCGGCGGAGATGGGGGTCTCCGCCCGCACCGTGCGGCGCTATGTGGCGACCGCCATGGCCCATATTCAGGCGGGGCTTGCGCCATGAGCGGGAACAGACGGCCCGCGGGGGCCAATGACGAAGCCGCGCAATGGTGGGCGGAGCTTCACGCCGGCCCCCTGAGCGCGCGCCGCCAGCGGGAGCTTGAGGCCTGGCTTGCATCCGACGCCCGGAATGCGCGAAGGCTCGCCGACTGCGAGGCGGCATGGGCGGCATCCCGGTTCCTGGCCGACGACCCAGAAACGCTCGCCTGGCTCAAGCCCGCGCCCCGGCCGCAGCCCGCAGCGGCAGAGCGGCCCGCCTGGCGGCGATTGTGGCCGACCTTTGCCATGCCGCGGCCGGCGGCGGCCTTCATGGTCTTCGTCCTCGCCATGCTGGCCCTCGCCCTTCTCCTGCCGCAGGACATCTTCACCGGCACGTCGGTCGCGACCGGCATCGGCGAACAGCGGACGGTGAAGCTCGCCGACGGCTCGGTCATCCGGCTCAACACCAATACCCGCATCCGCATCGCCTATGACAAGGATCTGCGCCTCGTCCATCTCATCACGGGCGAAGCGACCTTCGAGGTGGCGCATGACGCCGACCGCCCGTTCGAGGTGGCGGCGGGCGCAGGCCGGGTGCGCGCCCTCGGCACGGTGTTCAACGTGATGGCGCAGGGATCGGCGGTCACCATCACGGTCCTCGAGGGCCGGGTGGCGGTGCAGCAGAAGGATCTCGCCCGCGATTTCGTCCGTCGCGCGCCGCCCGCGCTCACCGCAGGGCAGAAGCTGTCCTACAGCCCCGCGGGCCTCATTTCCGAGATCGAGCCGGGCGATATCCGCCGCATACGGAGCTGGCAGCTCGGCAAAATCGATCTCGAAAATGCGAGCCTCATTTCCGCGATCGAGGAAATGAACCGATATTCCGAGGTGAAGCTCGTGATCGGCGACGACCGCTTGAACCGCTACCGCATCAGCGGCGTCTTCAATCTGGGCGACGTGGATTCCATGGTGGCCGGCCTCACCGCCGCATATCCCATCCAGGCGCTCCGCCGGGGCAACCGCATCGTCCTGCTGGCGGCCCCGGCCGACGGGACAAGTCAGCGCGCGGCGCTTCCCTCCGCCCGGGCGATCAGTCCCTCATAGATCGCGATCGCGTCCTCGATCGCCCGGTCAAGCTCCGCCTTGGCGTCCTGCCAGCGGGGAAGCACCAGGTCGTTGACGCTCGCCCGCTCCCATTCCTCGGCAAGCTTCGGCTCCGACGCCCCGAAATCGCGAAGAAGCGCGATGTACTTGCGGGCAAGTTCAGGCACCTTCCGCCAGTTCGCGAAATTCCGGTCCCCGTCGACGTAAAGGAAGATGGGTGTGGAATGGGCAAGGCCGCCGTCATGCCCCGCGGCGCGCACGGCAAGCCACAGGGAACGGTCCACCGCAAGCTCATGTTCGAGGACGAGCTCCTCCGCCCCGTCGGCTGATTCAGCCCGCGCCGCCACCTCGCCCTGAACGACGAGCTCGAGCCGCGCAATCCGGTCGAAATCTGGATTGACCGCAGCGCGCGCGACGATCTTCACCCGATCGCCCCGTTCGAGCTCGTATTCCACAGCATCGCTGTCGCCGTTCACGGCGATGTCCAGCACCGGCCAGTTGGCGACGAAGGAGCGGCTTGATTTAAGTCCTTCGAACCATGACGCGGGCAGGTCGCGGCTGCCGCTTTTCACATAGACCCGCTCCGTCCCCGGAAGATCGAGATAGGGATAGTCCGACCCGGCGCTCGGCACGATCGGGAAGCCCAGATTGAGCATGTCGTAGAGATAGCCCGTGTCCATCAGGCCGAGCTGCAGGATCTCGAGGAAATCCACCTTGCCGCGCGGCACGTCGAGCGCGATGCCGTAGCCCACATTGAAGGCGTTGGTGGAGATATGGGCATAGCCCCACAGGCCGCCGTCCGCATGGAGGGCGTCCGCCGTGCGGTCGTAGATGAAATAATCCCGCTCGAACCAGTAAAACTCCCGTCCGTTGAGGCCGATGCTGTGGCCGCGATGGGAGGTGCGCGGCGATTCCTGGCCCGAGACCAGGACATGGTCGCCCGCATGATGATGCCCCGCCTCGCCGAAGGCATATTGGGGAAAGGCCGAGCCCGCGAGATTGCCCATCTCGAGCAGATTGGCCACATGGATGTCTTCCGCCTGCATGTAGGCGCTGATCGCCGCGTTCTCCGCATCCGTCGGGCGGCTGATATGGATGTGGTCGTCGCCCGAATACCAGCCCTCGGCCGGCATGTCGCGCCAGCGCTCCAGGGTGATCTCCCGCCGCACGGCTTCGCCCGGCGCAACGGAGATCTTCGCGCGGCTCATGCGGTATTCGGGACCCTTCATCACGAAGATCTCGTATTCGCCCGCAGGAAGATCCGCCGCATAGGATCCCTGAATGAAGAAGGCGTAGCGCCCCTTGTCCGACCAGCCGCGCGGCACCGACAGCATGGGAAGGTCGCGGGCGAGCTCGTAATAGCGCTGCACCGCAAGGGCGTGGTCGCTCGCAAGGGGCGCCCAGCCGTCGGCGCGATAGATCCCGACCCGCGCCGCGACGGGCCGCCCGTCGCCGTCGGCGACCAGAAGTTCGAGCCGCCCTGCGGGCGCGCGTTCAGCCGCATCGCCCGCCCGGGTGATCCTGAGGCCGCACAGGGCGATCTCGTCATTTGCGCCGCCGCCGCGATCGAGCTGGCTGCCGAGCCCGGCGATGGAAAAATCCGTCCCCGCATACTTGCGGTTCGCAAAGCGCGCCCGTTCGAGCCTGAGCCTTTCGGTGTGCCACAGCGTATCGGGCGCGGCGTCGAACAGATGTTCCGACGCCACGGGCGCCACCGCATGATCGTAGGACAGGATGAAGCCGCCCCGGGGCTTCGCGAAGGTGAGTTCAAGCTCGACCGTCTCGTCGCCGTCGAACATGAACGCATCATTCACATCGAACAGCACATGGGCGCCGACGACGCAATCCCGCCCCTCGATCCGCTCGAGCCGCGCGGGCGCGCTCCAGCTGATGACGGTGTCGCCCGCATGGAAATCGAAATTGAGGGAAAGGACCCGCGCGATTTCCCGGCCCGGCTTCCAGGCGAGCTCGCGCTTGCCGAGCGGATGGTCGAGATGCACCGCGCCATGGCCGGAATGTGCCGCGGCCTTGTCCAGCGGCAGCGTCAGCAGCAGCAAGGCCGCAAACAGACCGCCAGCCGTTCTCATGCCGCGACGCAGATTGCGGAAACGCATCCGGACCCTCCCCTGCCCTGACAACCACAGCGGGGATGGTAGGTGCTCCCGTCGCAGGGGGTCAAGCCGCGGGGCGCGTCACTGGATGGACAGGCCGTTGTCCAGCACGAATTCGGCGCCGTTGACGAAGCGGGATTCGTCGGACGCGAGATAAAGGACGAGGTTCGCCACATCCTTGGGCGCGCCGACGGAATTGATCGGCAGAACGCCGTCCGGCACGTCCTGCGCCTCCTGCCGACCTTCGGCCTGGCGGATCATGGGAGTCTCCACGGCGCCGGGATGAATGGAGTTGCAGCGAATGCCGTAGCCGTTGGCCTGGCAATGCACGGCGACCGACTTGGTCATGGCCCGCACCGCGCCTTTCGCCGCCGAATAGGCGAAGAAGACGGGATAGCCGAGATGCGACGCGATGGACGACATGTTGATGATGGAGCCGCCGCCCGATTCCCGCATGGCGGGAATGGCATGCTTGCAGCCGAGGAACACGCCTTCGCTCATCACCGCATTGGCGAAGCGGAACTGTTCGAGCGTCGTCTCCTCGGGCGTCGCCACCACGACCACGCCCGCATTGTTGACCAGCACGTCGAGACGGCCGAAATGCCGGACGGTCTCGGCGATCACCTGCTTCCAGCGTTCCTCGTCCCGCACGTCTTGCTCGAGGAAGAGCGCGTTGGGGCCGAGACGCTCGGCAAGCGCCGCGCCGTCCTTCGTGTTCACGTCGGTTATCACCACGCGCGCGCCCTCGGCGACGAGCAGTTCCGCGTCCGCCCATCCCAGCCCCGATGCGCCGCCCGTGACGATCGCCACCTTGCCTTCAACACGTCCCATTGCTCCCGGCCCCCTTGTGATTTCGCCTGTCTTGCCTGATGTCCGCGGAAGGATACAACTTGCCGCGTGACAACTTGCACTTGCCTGAGTTAATCATTGGCCTATCATAGCCAAACACGTGATACAAACAATCCTGTTTGTTTTTAATGTCCGGGATCATGGCAAGAAGCAAGAAGATCACCTCGGCGGGTCGGCAGCAGACGAAATCCCTTTCGGGCAACGGCCGCGCCGCCCGGCAGGCGGACGGGAGGCAGGCGCTCAAGAGCGCATCCACCCGCGCCCAGATCGTCGAGGCCGCGATCCGCTGCCTCGTGAAATATGGCTATGCCCACACGACGACGCCGCGCATCGCCGAGGAAGCGGGTGTGTCCCGCGGCGCCATGACCCATCATTTCGCAAGCCGCCTGCATGTGATCCAGGCGGCCATCGAGCATCTGCACCAGAAGCGCCTGCGCGCCTTCCGCCGCGCCGCGGTCGGGGTGCCCGGCCAGCCGGAGCGCGCCCATGACGCGCTCATGGGCTACTGGCAGCATGTGACCCATCCCCTGTTCGTGGCCTTCCACGAGCTGACGGTGGCGGCAAGAACGGACCCCGAGCTCGACCATATCCTCAAGAAGGCGCGGCGGGATTTTTACCAGGAATGGTACAGCCTCGCGATCGCCCTCTTCCCCGAATGGCAGAGCAATCCGAAGAACTTCAATCTGGCCCTGAGCCTCACGCAAAATCTCCTTGAAGGCATGGCCATCAGCCAGCTGTCGGGCGATCTCACGGAAGAGACGCGGGACGCGCTGCTTCAGTATCTCGAAGAGCAGCTTCTGGCCCTATCGCCCGCCACCAACCCGGCGGCGGCGAACCCCGAGAACGCGGCCGACGCCAAGCCCAGGGCCCGCGCCAACGGCCGGAAGTCCGGCCGCAGCACCGCCAAGGCGTAAATCGCCGTCACTCCAGCTCGAACGCCAGCAGCACGTTGCCGGGCATGTGGAAATAGATCCCGTAGCCCGAATTGACGAACATCATGCCGTTCTTGAACACCGGGCCCGTGGCGCCGCCGAAGGAGCCGCCGCGCCCCTCGGCGCCGCCCAATGCCGCGAAGGAGCGGTTGCTGTCGAAGGACCAGATCACCTTCCCCGTCGCGGCGTCGTAGGCGCGAAGCACCCCGTCCATGGCGCCCGCCACAACCGCGCCGGGAATGGCCGTCACCGCCGCCGAAATGCCGGGTGAGCAGAATTCCTTGCCCGCGCAGGTATCGGGGGTGAGGTTCGACCACAGGATCTCACCCGTATGGGCATCCAGCGCATGCATCCCCGGCTGCGCCGCCACGCCGTAGTCATGGCCGTCGTCGAAATCGGAGATGGGGGCGAAGAGAATGTCGCCCAGGGCCGCCATGCCGAAATGGACGCCGCCCTGGATGCCGCCCCGCCCCACCTTGCGGGACCACAGCACGGCCCCGTCCCTGTCGGGATCAAGCGCATGAACGTCGCCAGACTTCTGCCCGGCGAGGATCACGTCCCGCCCGTCGCTGAGGCGCGCCAGGATGGGGGCCGCGCCGAAGTCGAAGTCGGGCCCCTCCTCTTCCGGACAATTGGCCCTGTCCTCCACCTCGCAGCCCATGTTCCAGACGTCGTTCTCGGTCATCTGGCGGGCCCACAGCATGCGGCCGTCGTCGGCGTCGAACGCGAGGATGGCGTCGCTCGTTTTGCTTGCGGGCGAGGAATAGTTCTCGCCGGTCCCCACATAAAGCCGCCGCCGCCCCGGATCCACCGCGATCCCCGCCCAGATGGGCGCGCCCGAGGGGCCGAACTGCGGCACGCCGTAGGCATTGCGCCCGGTCTCCCGCAGCGGCTCCTCGATGGTGTCCGCCGCCCAGATGAGGCGTCCCGTCTCCGCATCAAAGGCATTGAGCCGGCCGCGGAAGTTGCAGCATTCGTAGTTGGGATCGGCGGCGGTCGCGACTTCGAGTGACGATACCGCCACATAGAGCCGGTCCTCGAACAGGGCCGGGCTCGCCGTGATGGTGGCGTTGGGATGGGGATGGGCCTTCTCGCGCCAGATCAGCTCGCCCGTGCGGATGTCGATCCCGTAGACATTGCCCACGAGGTCGCCGAAGAACAGCATGCCCCGCTGCGCCTTGCCGTCCTCCGTCTTCCACGGCCGGATGACGAGGGACGTGCGCACCTCGGCGCTCGCCTCGAAGGTCCAGTGAATGCAGCCGGTCTTCTGGTCGAGCGCATAGACGGTGCCGTCGTGGCTGCCGACGAAGAGCGCGCCCGCGGCGGTCACCGGCTGGGAGCGCGCGCGCACCGCACCGGGATAGGCGAAGGCCCATTTGAGCTTGAGCCGCGGCAGATCCCCGGCCTCGACGCCGCCGATCTCCTTCGGCACGAAGCGGGTGTTGCCGGGGTCAAACCCCCAGCCCCTGGCGTCCGGCAGGGCGCTTTCGTCGAACCAGTCGGGCTTCTCGCAGAACGGCGCGCGCTTCACCGCCACGGTCCCGGTAACGCCCGTGAGATAGGCGGCGACCGCGCGCTTCTCGTCGACCGTCAGCGCTGCGCCCTGATCCTTCATCACGCCGTCGGTGAGCGCCCGTTCGATGGACGCGGGCAGCATGAGCTGCAGCATGCTGGCATGCGGCGCCTTGGCGACGCCGCCTTCATGGCAGGCCTGGCAATGGGCCTCATAAACGGCGCGGCCCTGTTCCAGAAGCGGCTCCGCCGGTTCCTCAGCGCGCGCCACGCTTGCAAGCCCCAGCACAAATGCCAGGGCAAGCCCCGCGCGTACAAGCGCCATTTCAGCCTTCATGCGTCCCATTGCCGCCTCCCCTCTGGCAATTGGCCTGCCGGCCGGTTCTAGAGATTGTCCACGAGCCCCGCCGGATGCTCCAGCTCCTCGCGCAGCGCGGCGAGGAAGCGCGCCCCCAGCGCCCCGTCGATGGCCCTGTGGTCGCAGGACATGGTCATTTCGATCACCGACGGGAAGACGAGGGCGAAGTTCTGCTCCCGCGGCACGCGGCGTACGGCACCCACCGCGAGGATCGCCCCCTGCGGCGGATTGATGATGGCGTCAAACCCGGTCAGGCCGTACATGCCGAGGTTGGACACGGTGAAGGTGCCGCCGCGATAGTCCTCGGGCATCAGCTTGTTCGCCCGCGCCCGCTCGGCGAGTTCGCGGATCTCGTCGGAGATCACGTCGATGGGCTTCTGATCCGCGTTGCGCACCACGGGCGTCAGCAGGCCGCCGTCGAGCGCGACCGCGACCGCCACATCCGCATGCGGGAAGCGGTGGATCTCGTTGTCGAACACATTGACGTTGCAGTCCGGCACCGCCATCAGGGCGTTGGCCACCGCCTTGACGATGAAGTCGTTGATGGAAAGCTTGAGGCCGCGCTCGCGGTTCACCTTCTCCCGCACGGCGAGAAGCCAGTCCACATTGGCTTCGGTGCGCAGATAGAAATGGGGAACGGTATTGACGGATTCCGTGAGGCGCTGGGCCACGGCTCGCCGCATGGCGGTGAAGCGGATCACTTCGGGCACATTGTCGCCCGCAACGCCCCGCGCCGCCGCCGGAGCCTTGGCCAGCACGTCGCCGCGGCGAATCCGCCCCTTGCGGCCCTGCCCCGCGATACCGTCGAACGCGACCCCAAGGCGCGCCGCCTCGCGCCGGGCGAGCGGCGTGGCATTGACGCCGTCATCCTCCGGCGGCAGGGGCAGCGGCCCCACGGGCCGCAGCGACCGCGCGGGCCGCGCCAGCTGCTCCACATCCTGCAGGGTGATGCGTCCCTTGCGGCCGCTGCCCGCGACGCCTTCAAGCGCGAGCCCCCGGGATTCCGCAAGCTCCCGCGCCCGCGGGCTGATGGCGATGCCTTCGGGGATCTCGTAGCGCTTCGGCGCCGGGGCGGGCGCAGATGCCGGCGCTGCCGGTGCGGCGGCAGGGGCCGGCGCCTCATTCCGTTCGGCCGGGCGCGGCTTGCTGTCGGCAGGCTCGAAGGCCGTGTCGGCGGCGACGAAGGATTTGACGAAGGCGTCGACCGCATCCGCCGGGCTGTCGGCCGGGCCGATGACGGCAATCAACGCGCCCACGGGCACGGTCGCGCCCACGTCCGCCACGCGGCGCAGCAGCGTGCCGCTCCATTCGGACTCGAACTCGTTGGAGATCTTGTCGGTCTCGATGGCGGCGATCACCTGCCCCTTGGCCACGGCGCCGCCCTCCTCCACCATCCATTCGGCGATGGTGCCTTCGGCCATCTCGATGCCCCATTTGGGCATGGTGACGGCGATGAGATCTGCTGTCCTTGCTTCCGTCATCTGTACGCCAGCGCCTTTCTCACGGCGGCCTCGATCCTGGCCGGGGACGGAACATAGGCGCGCTCCAGCTCGCGCGCGAAGGGCACGGGCGAGTGCGGCGCGGTCACCAGTTCGATGGGCGCCTTCAGGGAGCTGAAGGCCTTGTTGGCGACCATGGCGGCGATGTCCGCGGCGAGCGAGCAGCGCGCCGGGCTTTCATCCACCACGATGAGGCGGCCCGTGGCTTCCACGCTGTCGAGGATCGTGTCCTCATCGAGCGGACTCGCCGTCCGGATGTCGATGACGTCGCAGCCGATGCCGTCCTCCGCCAGCTTGTCCGCGGCGCTTTCGGCGAAATAGACCATGCGGCCCATGGCGACGATGGTGGCGTCCCCGCCCGAGCGGCAGAGCCGCGCCTGGCCGAAGGGCAGCAGATATTCCCCGTCCGGCACCTCGCCCTTTTTCGTGAAGAGGGCCTTGTGCTCGAAGAACATCACCGGATCGTCGTCGCGTATGGCGGCGGTCAGCAGGCCCTTGGCGTCCGCGGGCGTGGCCGGCATCACCACCTTGAGGCCGGGGAAAGCCGTCAGCACGTTGTACATGGCCTGGCTGTGCTGGGCGGCGGCGTTCATGCCGGCGCCGTAGATCATGCGCACCACCACCGGGCACTTTGCCTTGCCGCCGAACATGTAGCGGAACTTGGCGATCTGGTTGACGATCTGGTCCATGCTGACGCCGATGAAGTCGGCGAACATGAGTTCGGCGATGGCCCGCTTGCCGGCGAGCGCCGCACCCGCGGCGGCGCCGACGATGGCGGATTCCGAAATGGGCGTGTCGATCACCCGGTCTGGCCCGAACTTGGGCAGCAGCCCGCCCGAGGTGCCCCAGATGCCGCCGATCGCCTCGCGCTTGCCGGAGGGCGTCCCCGCGCCGCCCGAAATGTCCTCGCCGAGGATGATGAGATTGGGGTCGCGCTCCATTTCCGCATGGAGCACTTCATTGATCACGTCTCTTATGGTTTTCACGGCCATGAAGCGGCTCCCGAGCGGTCAGTAGTCGATATAGACATCGTCAAGGACCTCGGCCGGATCCGGCGGCGGAGCCACGCGCGCCTCGGCGACGGCCTCGTCGATGAGCGCGGCCACCTCGCGGTCGATCTCGTCGAGCGCGGCGAGATCGAGAAGCCCGGCGGAGGCGACGCGCTCGCGGAACCGCTTGAGGCAGTCCGTGGTCTCGCGCGCCTTCTCCACCTCGCCCTCGGCGCGGTAGCGCTGCGGGTCGCCCTCGAAATGACCGTAGTAGCGGTTGGTGTGGAAGATGAGGGCGGCAGGGCCGCCGCCGTTGCGGGCATGCTCGATCACCTCGCGCGCGGTCTCGTAGACGGCGAAGAAATCGTTGCCGTCCGCTTCCCGCACATGAAGGCCAAAGCCCGCGCAACGCTCGGCCAGGCTCTTCGCGCCGATGGCGTAGGATGCGCCCGTATGCTCGCCGTAGCCGTTGTCCTCGAAGACGAAGAGCGCGGGGACCTTGAGCACGACGGCAAGGTTCATGGCCTCGAACACCGCGCCCTGGTTGCTGGACCCGTCGCCGCCGAAGGTGGCCGAGACGCGCCCGCGGCCGTCGAGCCTGGTTGCGATCGCAGCGCCGACGGCAAGCGGCGCGCCGCCGCCCACGATGCCGTTCGCGCCGAGCATGCCGACATCGATGTCGGCGATATGCATGGAGCCGCCCTTGCCCTTGCACAGGCCGTCGCGACGGCCGTAGATCTCCTTCATCATGGCCTTGACGTCGCAGCCCTTGGCGATGCAATGGCCGTGCCCGCGATGGGTCGAAACGATGAAGTCGTCGCGTTCGAGATTTTCGCAGACGCCGACGGCGACCGCTTCCTGACCCGCATAGAGATGGGTGAAGCCCGCGATCTCGCCGGTCATGATCTCCGCATGCAGACGTTCCTCGAACATGCGGATCGTCTGCATCTGACGATAGGCCCGGGTCAGCTGGTCACGACTGAGCTGCATGTTTCTTCCGCTCCCCCTGTTTGTCCTTGGCGCGGCTGCCCATCCGGCCGGAAATGTAATCGTCGATCACCTTGTGGAAATGGCGGATGCGCACTTCCTGCTCGTTGAGCCACAGGCCCTTGTAGCCGGCGCTCTGCATGCCGCGCTGCACGCTCGGCAGGTTGGATGCGTCCTGGTTCACCACGAGCCCGAGCGACTTCTGGCCCGCGCGGAAGAACTGATGGCGCGGCCGCCGGTAGGGCTTGGCGTTCTCGTCCTGCTTGCCCGGCAGCTCGAAGGTCCAGACGTCGAAATACATCTTGTTGGGATCCGTCGGATGCGGCCGGTGGCGGAACAGCATCAGGTTGTCCGCGTGGGTGTTCAGCGTGACGTTGGGGAAGACCAGATAGTTGTAGTCGTCCGTCAGCTGGTCGTCATTGAGCTCGGAATAGTCCTTGCCCTGTTCGGGGCCATGCTCCCGCTTGAACTTCTGGATGGCCTCGCGGATCTTCGTCTTGTCGCCCTCGTAGGACGCGGGGTCCATGCCCGCATCCCGCATCATGACCTTGATCGGCTCGGGGATCTCCGGCGGATAGGGCCGCCGCGGGCTGATGCAGCCGAAGGGCACGAGATAGCGGCTGTGCCGCCCGTAGCAGTCGATCTGGACATTGATGTCGTCGAGATACCACAGCAGCTGCCGGTGGGTGGCCTGGACGTGATAGGTCTCGTTGAAGGCGTCGACCGACGTCTTCCAGTTGCAGTCCCACTCGACGGTCACGTCCCGGGTCATGACCATGCGCTCGAAATGATAGGGGTCGAGATGCTCGGGCAGGCATTCGAGATATTCCCTGAGCGGCTCCACGTCCGGATTGAGCGAGAACCAGATGAAGCTGCCCCAGATGTCGCAGGGAAGCTCGATGAGCCCGTCGCAGGGCTTGCCCTGGCGGAAGGTGGCCATGTCGGGAATCCGCGCGAACCGCCCGTCGAGCCCATATTCCCAGCCGTGGTACGAGCACACGAAATTGCGCTCCACATGCCCGATCCCTTCGGGCGCAAGCTGGTTCCCGCGATGGAGGCAGACATTGTAGAAGGCGCGCACCTTGCCGTCGCGCTGACGGATGAGCAGGACGGACTCCCGCCCGATCTCCGTCGCGATGAAATCGCCCGGTTCCGGAATGTCGCATTCGCGCCCGCCGAGGAGCCATACCTTGGTCCAGATATGCTCCCATTCGAGATTCATGAACTCGACGGTGGTGTAGCGCTCCTTCGGGATGATGTCGGTCCCGAGATCGGGGTAGCCCACATGCTCCACGGGGGTTCCGCCCTTCGGAGCCTCGGACGGCTTGACCCGCTTGATCTTCTGGGGGCGGATGATGTCCATGTCCCGTTCCTCAACTCAGAACTGCACGCGCTTCGTGTAGCCGCCGTCGATCACCAGATTGCTGCCGTTGACCCAGCTCGCCGCCGGCGACGACAGGAAGACGATGCAGTTGGCCACTTCCTCCGGCTTGCCGAGACGCCCGGTGGGATGGGCCTTGACCGTATGCTTGTAGACCCCTTCCATGGTCTCCTTGATCATGTCCCAGGCGCCGCCTTCGAACTCGATGGGGCCCGGGGACACCGTATTGACCCGGATGCCGTCGGCGCCCACGAACTGGCCGAGCTGCTTGGCATAGGTGAGCAAGGCCGCCTTCATGGAATTGTAGGCCTGGGGCACCATGAAGGTCTCGACCGCGGCGGTGCTCGAGATGATGGTGATCGCGCCGCCGCCCGCCTTCTTCATGTGCGGAATCACGGTCTCGCAGCCGCGCACGACGGAGAGCACGTCCACCTCGAAGGCGTTCCACCAGTTGCGCTCGCTGTCCATGCCGCCGCCGGCGCTGACCCCGGGGATGAAGATGTCGACGCCGCCAAGCTCCTGGACCATGTCCTCGATCCACTGCTTGTATTCGTCTTCCTTGCGCACGTTGCAGGCGCGGCCCACGACGCGGCCGTCCGCGTTGTGCTTCAGCTCCTTGAGCGCCTTGGCGACGGCTTCGGGCGACCGCGCGCAGATGGCCACGTCCGCCCCTTCGTCAACCAGAAGATCCACCACCCGACGACAGATGCCCTTCGTCGATCCGGTGACAATGGCGCGCTTGCCGCGAAGACCGAGGTCCATGTCTAAGTTCTCCCTTGTGTTTCACGCGTCCCGGACTTGCACTCCCCGCGCCCGGGCCGGGGGCACATTATAAAAACAATCATGCCTGTTTTTATATTATGTGCAACGGCCCGCATGCGCGAGTCAATTTCTCGCCTATCCCGCTCCCGCCGCCTCCGGCGCCCGCTCCACCAGATTGGTGGAAAGAAAGGTCAAGACGGTCTGATCGTTCTGGTTGACGAGGCTGTAGCGATAGACCACCACGCCCCGCCCCGGATCCTTGCGGGATACGCGCTTCTCCACGCATTCCGATCGCGCCCGCACCCGGTCGCCGGGCCGCACCGGGTTGAGGAGCCGCATCTCGTCCATGCCGACGCCGCAGATCCAGGCGATGTCCTGCGCGATCTCGTGATCGAGCTGCCGCCACAGGGCGAGATTGTGGATTCCTGACGCCACCACGCCGCCGAAGCGCGACTTTTTCGCGGCCTCGGGATCGGCATGGAAATATTGCGGGTCGTATTGCCGGGCGAAGGCCACGATCTCGTCCTCCGTCACCAGCTTTTCCTTCGACTCGCGCACCTCCCCGACGACCAGGTCCTCAAAGTACCGCTTGCGCATCGCTCCGCTCAGTCCATGAGGCCGACGATGGTGATCGCCGCGATGTTCCGGTTCGGGATGCCGCCGAGATTGTGGGTGAGCCCGAGGCGCGGGTTCTTCAGCTGGCGCTCCCCGGCCCGGCCCTGGACCTGGAGATAGATCTCGTAGACCATGCGCAGGCCCGAGGCGCCGATGGGATGCCCGAAGCATTTGAGTCCGCCGTCGATCTGGCAGGGCACCACGCCGTCGCGGTCGAACTTGCCGTTCAGCACGTCCTTCCAGGCCTGTCCGCGTTCCGAGAGGAAAAGATCCTCCATGACCACGAGCTCGGTGATCGAGAAGCAGTCATGGACCTCGATGAGGTCGAGCTCCGCGAGGGGATCGGAAATCCCCGCCTCCTCGTAGGCGCGCCGGGCGGCCATCGGCGTCGTGATCGTATAGCTCCCGTCCCAGGAATTGTGGGACATCTCGACGCCGTTCGATGGCGCGAGCTGCAGCGCCTTGATGGTGACGAGATCGTATTTCTTGCCCATGGCGCGGGCGCGCTCGGGCGTCGTCACGATGGCGCAGGCGGCGCCGTCGCTCACCCCGCAGCAGTCATAGACGCCGAGGGGCGACGCGATCATGGGGGCCTGCAGGATCTGCTCCATGGTCGGCTTGCTGCGCAGATGGGCCTTGGGATTGAGGCTGCCGTTCTGGTGGCTTTTCCACGACACATGGGCCATGGCGCGCTTGAGGTCGCCCATGTCGACCCCGTGCTTCGCCGCATAGGCGGCGGCAAGCTGGGCGAAGGCGCCGGGCGCCGTGTTGTTCGGGAGATAAAGATCCTCGAAGGTGCCCTTGGTGCGCTCGGGCAGGCCGCTGTAGCCCGTGTCCTTCAGCTTCTCCACACCCATGGCGAGCGCCACATCCACCGCTCCGGCCGCGACAGCATAGACCGCGCCGCGAAGGGCCTCCGTCCCCGTCGCGCAGAGATTTTCGACGCGGGTCACCGGAATGTTGGGCAGCCTGAGCGTCATGGACAGCGGCAGCGCGGACTTGCCCGTGTTCTGCTCGTCGAAGAAGACGCCAAGCCAGGCGGCGTCGATTTCGGACTTGTCGATCCCGGCGTCCTCGATGGCCTCCTGATAGGCTTCGACCATGAGGTCGTCATAGCCGCAATCCCAGCGCTCCCCGAAGCGGGAGCAGCCCATGCCGATGATCGCAACCTTGTCGCGGATACCCTTTGCCATGTCACGCCTCTCCGGCCATCGCGACGGCCTTCCAGAAGTATCGCCGGAAGCCCCGGCGGTCGTCCACGTCCTTTATGCGGAAGACCATGCGCACCTTCTGCCCCACGCTGATGCCGCCCTGGAAATCCGTGATCTCCATCAGCAGGTTGCCGCCCTCGGCGAAGGCCACGTTGCCATAGACGAGGGGCGGCGCCGGCGTATAGGCCTGCCAGTCCTCGGTGAAGGTCTTGATGCGGCCGACGCTGTCGGCGAAGGAATAATCCTCCTGCGTGTCGATGGCGCCGCATTCGACGCAGGCCCGCGATTTCGGGAACTGGTGCATGCCGCAGGCCGTGCAATGGCCGCCCACGAAGCCCGTCACCGCCTGACGCTTGCGGAAGAAGGTGGAGAGAGCGGTGCGATTGTCGCGCTCCGCCCGCATGCCCCAGTCGAGCCGGATCTCGCCGCGGAAGGACAGGAAGCGCAGGTAATTGTCGTCCGCCTCCCACGCTTCGACGGCGGGCGCCGGACGGCGGTTCCGCACCTCGTCCGTCACCTCGAAGACAAGGGCGTCCACCCCCTGGCCGAATCCGATGACGAGGATCCGCGTTCCGGGCTCCGCCCGCTGCAGCATGTCGCAGAGCATGAGGATGGGATGCGGCGCGCCCGTATCGCCGATGGCGTTGAACAGCGGATCGGCGAGCGGCACCTGATCCAGCCCCGCCGCCTTCAGCGCCGGCGACATGAGGCGCGGCGCGAACGGGGCCGCGACCATGGCGATGTCGGATGCCTGGAGCGATGCGGCGGCCAGCGCGTCGCGAATCGCGGCGGGGACGATCTTGCTGATCCCCTCGTCCCGGACCCAGCGCTCCTCGAGGGCGTAGTCGGTGCGCGACTCGACCGTGCGGTAATGATCGACGAGATCCACGACCCGGCTCGCCCCGCCGAGATAGCGGGCGATCACCGGCCCCTCGCCCACCAGCACGGCGGCCGCGCCGTCGCCGTAGCGCATTTCCTGCAAGCTTGCGGGCTTGGCCGGGCGCTGGTCGGACGCGACCAGCAGGGTGCGACGGCGCCCTTCCAGAGCATCCCTCAGCGCCGAGGTCGCGGCGCGGAGCGATCCCGCGGAGTCAAGGGTCGCGATCATCGGCCCCAGTCCCGCCGCCTCGGCGACGACGGCGCTGTTGGCGCGGTCGAGGAAGGGCGCGGTGGTGGAGGCGAAGACCAGACGCTCCGGCGTCACGTCCTTCGCGGCCTTGAGGCAGGCGCGCGCCGCTTCCACCGCCATGGTGATGCTGTCCTCGTCCCAGAAGCCGTAGCTGCGCGTGCCGCGCGCCTCGGCGGAAAGGGCCGGATTGGCCCAGGCGTGGGCCCTGGCAATGGCCTGTCGCGACAGGCGCGCCGCCGGAACATAACTCGCCGCGCCCAGGATCCCGATGTCGTTCATGCCCGTCCGCCCCTCCTGTTACCGGGAATGCAACGCCCGCAGAATGTTACTGTCGCCGCCGCCATTCATCGAGCACCGGCTTCACCCGAAGATGTTCGGGAATGCGCTCCGGCCCGATGCGGCGGTCGAGCTCCTCATGCCAATGATATATGCGGCGCTCCTGATAGGACAGATAGACCCCGCGGAAGCCCGGCGACTCCACCGAGCGCTGGATGGCCGGGGCGAACTGGGTGTCCTCTTCCAGGATCACTTCGAAATTCTTGACCCGGGTCGGCCACAATTCGTGGTCGCGGCTTTCGGTGTAGCCGAACCAGTGGCAGTCGATGACCATGGTGTTGGCAGTCTTCGGCCAGAAGGTCAGGAAGGGAATGCCGCTGTCGGATACCGGCGCCACCAGATTGGGATAGATGTTGTAGGACGGATTGTGGCGGCGCTGCAGCTCGGTCGCCGTATCCACCCGCTTCATACCCTTGGTGCCGGGATCGACCCAGTCGGCCCGCCGGTGCGGCGTCAGCATCAGGGAATTGCCGCCGTCGTAAAGCTCGATATAGGTCCCGCGGTGATTGAGGAAGCGGTCCACGGTGTTCTGGTGGATGGACTTGAGATGATAGGTCTCAAGGAACGCGTCCAGCATCACCTTGACGTTGCAGGCAACCTCGAAGCTCGCCGAATGGACGTGGCGCAGGTCCTCGATCTGCAGGGTCCGCCAGTCCTCGAGCGCGGGGCCGAGCGCCTCTTCGAGCGGCCCCGCATCGGGATCCTCGTTGATGAAGACCCAGTTGCCGAACATGGCGCAGGGGATTTCCACCAGATTGTGGCAGGTCTTGTCGAAATTCACGAAATCCCGCGCGTCGCGCAGATTGACGAGCTGCCCCGCAAGGTCATAGGTCCAGCCGTGATAGCGGCAGACGAGACCGGCGACGCGGCCCTTGTCCTCCTGGACGAGCGGCGCGCCGCGATGACGGCAGGTATTGTAGAAGGCGCGGATCACATTGTCCTTGCCGCGCACGATGAGGATGGGGGATCCGAGCTTCTCCCACAGGATGAAGGATCCGGGCTCGGGCAGCTCGTCCGAATGGCAGGCATAGACCCAGGACCGCTGCCACAGATACTTCTGCTCGAGCGCGAGAAATTCCGGGTCCGTGTAGCGCCCGCCGGGAATGGTCGGCAGTTCGGGGAAACCGGGCGGCGCGTTGTCGCGCCCCTGCTCCCATTCCATGCCATCAAGGAATCGCTGGATTTCCATAGTATTCATCATCGCCTCCCCGCGATGTCAGATGCCATGACCCAAGACTATAAACAAACAGTCAGGTCTGTCAATTTACAATCCCGAAGGGCCTGCGGCGGCACGTTTCCCGCCCCGGATTCAGACGATTCCCTTTGCGCGCAGATCCGCGATATGGTCGGGCGCGAAGTCGAGTTCGCCCAGAATCTCT
Organism: uncultured Sphingomonadales bacterium; assembly: GCA_964508185.1. Lineage (GTDB taxonomy): Bacteria > Pseudomonadota > Alphaproteobacteria > Sphingomonadales > Govanellaceae > CAZDSS01. The sequence continues at coordinate 35,305 of CAZDSS010000003.1, read as the reverse complement.
TCCGTATGTTGCCCGGCTTCCGGCGGCGCGGTGCGGATGCCGGCGTCCGTCACGGAGAACTGCACCGGCATGTCGGCCACCGCCGTGCGTCCCTTAAGGCCGGGATAATCCACATGCTTCAGGAGACCCAGGGACTGCACCTGCGGATGCTCGAGTGCATCGGCGATCGAGAGCACCGGCCCCGCGGGAATGCCCGCCTTGTAGAGCGCGTCCAGCACCTCCGCGTTCGTGCGTTCGGCGCACCAGCGGGCCATGCGCTCGCAGATGATGTCGCGATGGTCGCCCCGGCTCTGGTCGTTGCGGAAGCGCGGATCCTCGAGCCAGTGCGACTCGCCCATGAGCTCCGCCCAGCGCGCGAAGAGATGGTCGCTCGGCGTATGCACCAGCACATGGCCGTCGCGGGTGCGGAACACGTCCGACGGCGCCGAGGTCTGGACCCGGTTGCCCGAGGGCACGCGGTTGAGGCCAAGAACGCTTTCCTCGATGAGGTGGGAATTGAAGACGGCAAGCGCCGTGCCGAGAAGGGACGCCCCCACCTCCTGCCCCCGCCCCGTGCGCTGCCGCTCCATGAGGGCGGCGAGCACGCCGAAGGCGGAAAGAACGGCGGTGGTGAAATCCACGTAGGGCGCGGCGCATTTGGCGGGATTGCCCGGCGTTCCGGTCATGAACATGGCGCCCGACATGGCCTGGCCCACGCCGTCGAAGCCGCCGCGATCGGCCCACGGCCCTTCCTTGCCGAAGGACGACTGGGTGGACAGGATGATGTCCGGCCGGATCGCGCGGAGGGAGTCGTAATCGAGCCCCAGGCGCTTCAGCATCTTGTCCGGAAGGTTCGCCACCACCACGTCGGCGGTGGCGACGAGACGGTTCATGATCTCCCGCCCCTCGGCGCTGTTGAGCTTGAGGGTGAAGCTCCGCTTGTTGCAGGAGGTCTGGAGAAAGACCGCGCCCTCGCCCTGCTCGGTCACCGGCGCGATCGCCCGGTCCTCGCCGCCGCCGGGGCGCTCCACCCGGATGACGTCGGCCCCGAGATAGCCGAGAAGGGTCGCGCAATAGGGACCGGCCACATAGCGCCCGAAATCCAGAACCCGAATGCCTTGCAGAATGCCCTGGGTCATGCCCGACTTCCCTCCCCTGCCCATGAAATGTTCGCCCGGCTTTGCACGGCCGCCGCGCGCTGATAAGGTTGCGCAAACCTCACGGAGAAGCCATTGCCATCATGAGCGCCGGAGACAGCAACACCACCACCAAGATAGATTGGCGCGAAAGACGCGGCGCCGCGACGCGTGAACAGATTCTGGACGCCGCCGTGCGCGCCATCGTGCGCCACGGCTATGCGGCGCTCACCACCACCATGATCGCGGACACGGCGAACGTCTCGCGCGGGGCCATGCTCCACCACTTCCCGTCCAAGGACGTGATCATCCGCGAGACCATCAAATATCTCTTCGAGAAGCGCATGGGCGCGTTCCGCAAGATGGTGGGGGAAATTCCGGCGAAGGACGACCGCATCCGCCATTCCATCGAGATCTTCTGGAAACAGGTCAACCATCCCTATTTCATCGCCTTCTTCGAACTCACCGTCGCCGCCCGCACGGACAAGTCGCTTCTCGAAATGCTCGCGCCCTGCCAGAAGGCGCTCGAGGAACGCGGGCTCGAGCTCGCGCAGGCCCTGTTCCCCGAGGTGGACCGGGACCGCCTCGCCCTCGGCCTCGCGCTGAGCCAGGCGGTGATGGAAAGCCTCGCCTTCCAGCGCATCCGGCGCCAGCCGACGGAGGCGGACAAGCGCCTCATCGCCTATCTCGAGGAACAGATCCGCAGCCTTTACGGGCTTGATTCCTGATCCCCCGCCTCGTCACGCCCGCTGGTTGAATCGCCGGCCCACCATGGCGGCGGCGATATTGGTCTTCTGCACGTCGATGGTGCCGCCCGCGATACCCCAGCCAAAGCTGTCGCGCAGCCGCTGCTCCATGCCGTATTCCCTGGCGAAGCCGTAGCCGCCCATGAGCTGCACGCCGTTGAGGCAGACCGAGCGCACGATCTCGTTGGCGAAGCATTTGGCGACGCTGCTCTCGAAGACCGACGGCATGCCCATGGACGCGTTCTGCACCGCGCGATAGATCAGAAGGCGCGCGGCCTCCACCTGCATGGCCATTTCGGCGAGGCGAATTTGCACCGCCTGGAAATCCACGATGGGCTTGCCGAACTGCTGCCGTTCCTGGACATAGGCGGTCGCCTGTTCGAGGGCGCCGACGGCGAGCCCCAGGCTCATGGTGGCGTTGCCGCAGCGCTCCAGATCGAAGGCTTCCATCAGCTTGCGGAAGCCGCCCGCGGGCACGATCACATGCTCCTCCGGCACGCGGACGTCGTCGAAATAGATGTCGCAATGGCCGACGCCGTGCCAGCCCATCATCTCTTCCTGCTTGCCGAAGCTGAGGCCCGGCTGGCCCTTTTCCACATATACCGCGCCGATGCCCTTGGCGCCCGGATCGTCGGACATGCGGCAATAGACCACATAGCCGTCCGCATGGCCGCCGCCGCTGGTCCAGCGCTTGCGGCCGTTGAGCACATAGCCTGCGCCGTCCTTGACGGCGCGCGTCTTGAGATCGGTGAGCGCCGTGCCCGCATCGGGCTCCGACATGCAGATCGCGACCTGGATCTCGCCCGCGCAGACCCTGGGCAGCACCTTGCGGCGGAGGGATTCGGGCGCGAAATGCTCGATCGCCTTCACCGGCCCGACGCAGGATTCAAACACCGGAAAGGCGGCCGCGGCGGAATGGCGCGCGAACTGCTCCAGCACGATGATGGCTTCCAGATTGCCGAGGCCAAGCCCGCCATATTCCTCGGGGATGTTGACGCCGAGAAAGCCCATCCTGGCGAGATCCCGGCGCACCTCGATGGACGGCGGCTCCGACGTCCGCTCGCACCGGGCCGCAACCTCCGGCATCACCGCATCCGCATAGCGGCGCGCAGCCTCCTGAAGCTGGCGCTGATTCTCGGTGAGCTGAAAATCCATGAAACCGCTCCTTGCCGGTGAAGTGATGAAGCCTTGCTCCGTTCCGCAGGTTTTCCCATGCCGCGAAAGGCTGCAAGGGGAAAAGGACGCCCCGGATTTCCGCGCCTTTCGCCGCGTCCGGCGCGCGCGAAATCCCGCCCTTTTTCAATGGACTGGATAGCAGAAAGCAAAATAAGAAACAATCATGTTTGTTTCTTATTTCAATTGTGGCAGCTTGTGATAAGTTGGGAATCAAAGGGTCGCGACGGCGATCACCGAATACCGTCGGCAGACCGCGCCGCATGCATCGCGCGCATTGGCATGCGGGTTGCCAAGCCAGGAGAATGCACGGGATGAATCACGATCAGGACGGAACCGGTTTGAAGAACCGCGAAGCCGCAAAGCCCGTCCGCCATACCGGCAACAATCGCAAATGGGGCTTCACGGACCAGGAACTGGCCGCGCGGCCGACCGTCTTTCGCGAAGGCCTCATGACCGGCAAGACCGTCCTCATCTCCGGCGGCGGGACCGGCATGGGCAAGGCCATGGCCTTCCTGTTCGCCCGCCTCGGCGGCAACGTCATCATCTGCGGCCGGCGCGAGGAGCTTCTGGCCGAAACCTCCGCCAGCATCGAGCGCTTCACCGGGCGCAAGGTCGCCTACAAGTCCATGTCCATCCGCGAGGAGAACGACGTGGACGCGCTCATCGACGAATGCTTCGACCGTCATGGCGGGATCGACATCCTCATCAACAATGCGGGCGGCCAGTTCCCGCAGGACGCCATCGACTTCACCCGCAAGGGCTGGCGCGCCGTGATCGACCTCAATCTGAACGGCACCTGGTACATGATGCAGACCACCGCGCAGCATTGGCGCGACCGCAATCGCGGCGGCAGCATCATCAATATCGTCGCCAATGTGGAACGCGGCATGCCCCAGGCGGCCCATACCTGCGCCGCCCGCGCGGGCGTCATCTATCTTTCAAAGACGGTGGCGACCGAATGGGCGCCGCTCAACATCCGCGTCAACTGCATCGCGCCCGGCACCGTGGAGACCGAAGGCTTCCGCGTCTATCCCGACGAGGCGGTGAGCCGCTTCAACGAAGCCAATCCCATGAAGAAGCTGGGCAACGCCTGGGACATCGCCGAGGCGGCGGTCTACCTTTCGGGCCCCTCGGGCGACTTCATCACCGGCGAGCTTCTGGTGGTGGACGGCGGCCAGGCGCAGTGGGGCGTGGTTTGGCCCGCCGGCACACCGGCCTATTTCAGGACCGGCCAGAATGCCTGACATGTTCTTCTCCCAAAAAGCCTGAACCCGCCGCATTTGCGGCCCACTGCCCCTGCCCTCCCCTGAGGCGGGGGCTTTGTCTTTTGGCCTGCATTCAGCGCACGAAGAAGGCCGGCGCAGAAGCGCCGACGCGGCGGGGTAAAAAAGAAGGCCGGCGCGGATGCGCCGGCCGGGGAAGGTGCGGAGGTTGTGTGGTCTTAGAACCGCGCGCCGATCTCCAGCTCGAAGCTGCGCGGCGGACCATAGAGCGCCCAGGACCACAGGCCGCCCACCACCTGGCTGCCGGTGATGTATTCCTTGTCCGTCAGGTTGCGGCCAAGGAGGCGGACATAGTAGTTGTCCTCGGCGTCCGACAGGGTCACCGCAGCGTTCACCAGCGTGCGCGCGTTGAGATAGGTGTTCTCGTCGAGCGACGTGATGGACTGGGTGAACAGGTTGCGGCCCGTGTAGTTCACGTTGGCGTTGAACGACAGCCGGCCCCAGTCGGCCACCGGAAGTTCGTAGTGGGCGTCCACCGTCCACTGCCACTTCGGCGCGCGGTCGATGGGCGAGGTCGCAAGGTCGTAACCCGCCGGGATCGGAGTCACGTATTCCTTGTACTTGCCGTCCTGGTAACCGAGCAGGCCGCGCAGGGTGAAGCCCTCGGCAACGGCCGCCGTCACTTCGGCTTCAAGCCCCTTCACTTCCATCTTCGCGGCGTTGAAGAAGCTCGTCACCTGGAACGGCTGGCCGTTCACCGTGATCGGCACCACGATCTGCTTCTGCACGTCCTTGTACTGGACGAAGAAGCCGGTGACGTTCATGCGCAGGCGATTGTCGAGGCCCTGGAACTTCAGGCCGCCTTCGAACGAGTCGGCGATTTCGGGGTCCGTCGGATTGGCGGCCACCCGGAAGGCGTCCATATTGTTGCCGAAGGGCGCGAAGGAGCCGATCTGGTCGTTATAGGCGCCGCTCTTGAAGCCGCGCGAATAGGTCAGATAGGCATAGAGATCGTCCGTCGCCTGATAGCCGAGGCTCACGCGCCAGGTGGGTTCCTTCCACTTGTTGGAATTGGTCACCACGCCGTCGGGGAAGCGGCTGAAGTCCGCCGCATCCATCAGGTTGCCCAGCTGCTGCCAGGTGAAGTCGGGATCGCTGAAGCCCTTCAGGTCCTGGACGAAGGTCTGCTGCCGGCCGCGCCACACCTTCTTCTCCCAGGTGTAGCGGATGCCGCCCGTCAGCGTCAGCCGGTCGGTGACGTCCCAGGTGCCTTCGGTGAACAAGGCCTGCGAATCCGCCCGCTGGTTGTTGCAGAGGAGATAGGGCGTCTGATTCCACGGCCCGTAGGGCGTGGGCGGCGCGACCAGATCCTGGAAGCCCAGCACCTGGGCCACGCAGAAGTCCGTCTTGTCGTTCTGGTAGAACGCGCCGGCGACGAAGTTGAACGGCCCGTCGAAGGTGGAGGCGAACCGCAGTTCCTGCTGATAGGTCTTGCGGTCGTCCGAGCGGTTGGCGTCGAACAGCGACAGCACCTCGCCGTCATCGGCCACGGGCGCGGTCGAAGTATAGGTATTGGCGAGCCGCGACTTCTGCGAGCGGTAGCCGCTCACCGAGGTGATGGTGCCGACGCTGGTATCGACGTCCACATTGAGATAGACGCCATCGACGTCGATCCTGTGCCCCTTGTCCACATCCAGGAGCAGGCCCTGACGGTTGGACACCCCGCCGAGCTTGTGCGGATCGCCCTTCGGGTTGCCCGACAGGCCGAGAAGGTTGAACAGCAGGCTCGGATTGTCCGGCGATGTGGTGTTGACAGTTGCCGGTGAATCCGACCGGTCGCGCAGGAACTCGTACTGCAGCAGCGCGCGGACATTGTCCGTCGGCTGGGCAAGCAGCTTCGCCCGGACGTTCCACACATTGGTGCCACCCACGCGCTCGCCGTCCCCGGCGCCGCTCACGCCCTCGAACTTCGACGTGACGCCAAGGGCCACCACCGGACCATAGGTCGCGCCGTTCCGCATGTAGCCGTCGGAATTCTCGTGCCCGCCCACAAGGCGCAGCGCCAGCTTGTTCTCGACGAGCGGCACGTTCACCGCCGCCTTGGCCGTGTAGGTATTGAAGCTGCCGTAGGACGCGCGCATTTCGGCCGAGGTCTCGTCGAGATCCGGACGCTTGGTGCGCACCAGGACCGCGCCGCCCGTGGTGTTCTTGCCGAACAGCGTGCCCTGCGGACCGCGCAGCACTTCCACCTGCTCCACGTCGAAGGTGTCAAGGAGCTGGGTCTGCACGCTCGGCAGCACGAAGTCGTCCACCAGCACCGCAACCGGCGCCTCGAAATAGACGATGATGTTGTTCTGGCCAACGCCGCGCAGCGCGAAGGACGCGGCGTTGAAGCCCGTGATCTGCGATGCCGAGAAGTTCGGGACGAAAGCCGCAAGATCGCCGAGATCCCGCGGCGCGGCCTGGTCGATCAGCGAGCTGTCGAGCGCGGACACCGCCACCGGCGTGGATTGCAGGTTGGTCTCCCTGCGCGTCGCGGTGACGATGATTTCTTCCAGTCGGAAGTCCTGCGCAGATGCGGTCGCCGGAAGCAGCGCCGCGGCCGAAAATTGAAGCCCGCCCGCAATGGCGGTCGTCAATGTGAGAATCGATCGGATTTTCATTTCCTCCCCCTCATTTGATAGACCGTTCCCATGGACACGGCCTCATACCTCCAGTGTTCCATGCAGCACCGCCTCCCATCGCGGTATGGTTCAGGGTCGAGTAATCGGGGCTCCCTACTGTCCGTGATCGGCCGATTATCTGGCTCTTCGGCTTCGGCCCACGGATTGCGTCACGTCGCCACCCCAATACAAACAATCATGTTTGTTTTGAATTTACAAGATGTTTGTTGAAGCCCTGGCGCTAGCGCCGGTGGACTTGGGGTTCACGCCATACTTGGAATAGGACGTCTTTTCAGGCTTTTCGGATCGGGACGCAGCGCGGCGTCGGGCGGTCGGGTCCTCCCCTGCCGAAGCCTCCCCTCACGCCCGTTCTCACGCATTCGTGAGGCGCGACGGGGCCCCGCCCGGGAGATCTCCTGCCTCGAATCAGCGCGCGCAAAAACAAACAAACAAGTTTGCTTTTTTCCTTTGGCGTCCGTCGGATGCCATGATAGCATCGGGATCGGGAGGCGGCTCGCCCTGTCGCATAATCGCATAAGGAACACAGGGAGCCCACAGGTACCGGCGGCAGATCAGACGCCCGTCATTTCGCGGAACTTGGGAGATGTGCCATGAACAAACCCACCAATTTCGACTACCGCACCGGCTGGTCGGTGACCGAGAACGTCCCGGCGGGAAGCGCCGACGCCAAGGCGCCCTACATCGACAACGGCACGGCGCGGCTCGATCCCAGCCGCTATTACAGCCGGGAATTCATGGAAAAGGAATGGGAGCGCATGTGGACCCGGGTCTGGCTGCTTGCGGGCCCCGTATCCGACGCGCCTGAGCCCGGGGACTACTTCACCTTCGACATCGGCCGCGAATCCTTCATCATCGTCCGCACCAACGACAACCAGCTGAAGGCGTTCTACAACACCTGCCCGCACCGCGGGAATCGGGTGGCGCTGGAGCAGTTCGGGTCGGTCGATCAGTTCGTCTGCACCTTCCATTCCTGGCGCTTCAACCTTGACGGCAAATGCGCCCTGGTCACCGACCCCGAGATGTTCCGCAAGGAGGTGCTGTGCCACGGCACTGACCTTACCGAAGTGCGCTGCGAGGTTGCGGCGGGCCTCGTCTTCATCAACATGGATCCGGACGCCCGGCCGCTAGCCGACTATCTCAAGCCCATCCTCGGCGCGCTCGAGGTCTACGAGATCGACAAGATGTATGCGGTGCGCCATGTGCGCAGCGAATGGGCGGCGAACTGGAAGGTGGGCGTGGACGCCTTCTACGAGCTCTATCACCTGCCCACCGTCCATCCCGAAACCCAGGGGGTGATGGAATACTACTACGCCCAGTACGACCTCTACGAGAACGGCATGAGCCGGATGATCGTGCCCTTCGGCCGCCCGAGCTCCCGATTCCCGGACCAGAAGACCGTGAACGAGGGCATCCGCTCCATGCTGCGGAGCGCCGGGCTCGATCCCGACAGCTACAAGGGCGATGCCAGTGAGGCGCGTACGGCGATCCAGAAGGCGAAGCGCGAGCGGGCGAAGAAGCTCGGCCTCGACTACGACCGCTTCACCGACGCCCAGCTCAGCGACAGCTTCCCCTACGGGGTCTTCCCCAACGTCCAGCTCGGCTGCCATCCGGAGGGCGTGTTCATCATGCGCTTCCTGCCGCACCCGGACGACCCCAACCGCTTCTTCTACGACACCATCACCATGTTCCGCCCGGTGGACGATCCGAGCTACACGGCGCCGGAATGGATGGGGCTTCCCGAAGGCACCGACACCTCGGGCCGCATCCGGCCGGAGGTGGAGGTCTTCGGGGTCGACGAGCGGCCCGATCTCGGCCTCGTGCTGAACCAGGACGCCGACCTTCTGCCGGAGGTGCAGAAGGGCGTGCGGTCCCGCGGCTTCAGGGGCGCGCTGTGGAGCGAGCAGGAAGTGCGCATCCGGCATTTCCACGCCGAGCTCGACCGCTACATCAACGGCGAGAAGTAAGGGGTGCGCGAATGACCGTCACGTTCATTTCGCGCATGAAGGTATTTCCCGAGAAGGAGGCGCTGTTCCGCGACCTCTGCCGCCAGATGGAGGAGGCTGTCCGGCAGAACGAGCCGGACACCCTCTACTTCAGGTTCTACCGGCTGGACGGGGAGCATCGCTACGCGGTCATCGAGTCCTTCAAGAATGAGGCGGCGGAGGAGGCTCATCTGTCGAGCCCGCATTTCAAGGCCATCGGGCCGGACATGATAGCCTGCCTCGATGGCGGCTATGAGCGCGAATATTTGCATCCGCTGCAACCCTGACAAGGATCTTCGCTCCATGACTTTGGGACAGGTTCTCATTGCGGCAGCGGCTGCCCACGGCGCATCCGACGCCATCGTGTTCCCCGACCGGCGCTACAGCTATGCAGAGTTGCTGGACCGCGCCCGGCGCCGGGCCAAAAGCCTGATGGCGCTCGGCGTCGCCAAGGGCGACCATGTGGGGCTGCTTCTGCCCACCAGCTTCGAATTCATCGAGGTGATGTTCGGCGCGGCGCTCGCGGGCGCGGTGGTGGTGCCGGTCAATTGCCGGTACGTGTCGCACGAACTCGCCTATGTGATCGAGAACGCGGACCTGGTGACGCTCGTCACCACGGACCGGGTGACCGACAACGTCAATTTCATCGAGCGGCTGGAGCGCGCCCTCCCCGGCCTGCGGCAGCAGGAAAATCCCCTGTCGCTGCGGCTCGAAGGCGCGCCGAAGCTTCGCAACATCGCCGTCCTCGGCCTCGAGGAGCATGACGGCTATGTGGGCAAGAGCCGGTTCGACGCCCTGGCCGACGGCATCGCGGACGAAGATCTGGATGCGCGGATCGCCGCGACCAAAGGGGACGACATCGCGCTCATCCTCTATACCTCTGGCACCACGTCCTCGCCCAAGGGCTGCCTCATCGCCCATGAAAGCATCGTGGGCAACAGTCGGGCGCTCGGCCGCGACCGCTATCGGCTGACCCACGAGGACCGCTTCTGGTCGCCGCTTCCCATCTTCCATATCGCCGGGATCCTGCCCATGGTCGCGATCATGGATGTGGGCGGGGCCTATCTCACCATGCCCCATTTCTCGGCGGGTCCGGCCCTGAAGATGCTGGAGGCGGAGCGGGCCACGGCCACCTATCCCTGCTTCGTCACCATCATGCAGGATCTCATCAGCCATCCGGACTTCCCCAAGACGGACCTGTCCAGTGTCCGGCTCATGAATTCGAGCTTCGCGGTGCAGCCGCCCGGGATCAAGGAGGCCATGAGCGCGGCCATGCCCCACGCCATCCAGGTCGGGACCTACGGCCTCACCGAGGCATCGGGCACCATCTGCACGAGCCGCCTCGACGATCCTTACGAGGTGCGCACCACCCGCCTCGGCGCGCCGCTTGCGGGCTGGGAAGTCCGGATCGCCAATCCCGAGACGGGCGAGACCTGCGCGCCCGGCGAGATCGGCGAGATCCTGGCCCGCGGCCCCGGCATGCTCAAAGGCTATTACAAGGCGCCGGAGAAGACCGCCGAGACCATTGACCGCGACGGCTGGCTCCATACGGGCGACCTCGGCAGCCTGGATGAGAATGGCAACATCATGTTCCACGGCCGCCTCAAGGACATGCTGAAGGTGGGCGGCGAGAACGTGGCGGCGGTCGAGATCGAATCCCATATCGCCCGCCATCCCGCCGTGAAGCTCGCCCAGGTGGTGGGCGTGCCGCATGAGCGCCTCGCCGAGGTGCCGGCCGCCTTCGTGGAGCTCAAGCCCGGCTGCCATGCGACCGAGGAGGAGATCATCGCCTTCTGCCGCGGCGAGATCGCGAGCTTCAAGGTGCCGCGTTACGTGCGCTTCGTCACGGAATGGCCCATGTCCACCAGCAAGATCCAGAAGTTCCGCCTGCGCGACTCCTTGCTCGAGGAGCTGAAACAGGGTGAGCTGGCACCGGCACAGGGAGGCGCCGCATGAAGAAGGGTTTCATCGCCAGGCTGGTGGTCCGGCCGGAAGCGCGGGCCGAGTTCGAGCGTCTGCAGATCGAGCTCAAGCGCCTGACGCACGAGAACGAGCCGGGCACGCCGGTCTATGAGCTCATGCGATCGGCCGATGACCCCTGCGTCTATATGGTGGTCGCGACCTTCGACAGCGAGGAAGCCTTCGAGATCCACCAGACGTCGTCATTCCACGACAAGCTGGTGCCGCCGATCCTCGCCTGCCTCGCCCAGGACATGGAGCTCGCGTTCTACGACGTGCTCGGCTGAGCGGGCCGTCCACCAAATCGTCCCGATACAGAAAAACGCCGGGGAAGCGGGGCTGCTTCCCCGGCGTCTTCTTGTCCGCGGCTACGCCTAGAACTTGTAGTCGAAGGTGATGCCGTAAGTGCGCGGCATGCCGAGGATCCGCACATAGGGGCCGTTGCCGCCGATGAAGGCCGACGGATAGTAGTATTCGTCGAAGAGGTTGCGGCCCCACAGGGTCACCCGCCAATTGCCGTCGATGGCGCCAAGCGACACGCGGGCATTGGCCAGCCAGTAGTCGTCGGTGGCGCTGGTGATGCGCGGCCCGCCGGTGGTCGAATCCTTGTACACCACGTCGGCACCGAAGGTGACCATCAGGTCGTTGCTGATGACCCAGTCATAGGTGGCGGTGGCGTTCAGCTGCCACTGCGGCGAGTTCGCAAGCTCCATGCCCGAGGCATCGATATAGACGATGTCCGGGAACACGCTTGACGAATCGACCGCCATCCATTCCTTGACCTCGGTATCGAGCCAGGCGACGCCGAGATCGAGCGTCAGGCCCTCGGTCGCAAGCCAGCGCATTTCCGCTTCCACGCCGATGATGCGCGACTTCGGCACGTTGGTGAGGCCCGAAATGTTGCCGACGAAGGTGACCGCGAGGTCCTGTTCCTGCTTGTCCTTGTAGTCATACCAGAAGCCCGAGAGATTGAGCTGCAGGCGGCCGTCCTGGAGGCTCGCCTTGGTGCCGACCTCGACCGAGAGCAGCTCCTCGGGCCCATAGGGCACGAGCTGGGTATGGGTATTGGCGTTGGCGCCGTTGAAGCCGCCGGACTTGAAGCCCTTGGACACGGTCGCGAACAGCAGGACGTCGTCCGTCGGCTCGTAATTCAGGCCGATCTTCCACATCCATTTGTTGGTGGCGATGCTGTCGCTGAACACGGCATAGGTGCCGTAGGTCGGCGAATCCGGCCGGTCGTCATAGACGCCGCAGCCGCCCGGCTGCGCCAGCCCCGGATCCGGCAGCCCCTGGGACAGGATGAAGGCCGGGCGGATGATGTTGTTGAGGCCCGCCGCCAGCGTGCCGTCGCGGTCGTAGGTGCAGCCCGACCAGTCGCGGTCTTCTTCCGTGTAGCGCACGCCGCCCACCAGGCGGAACTTCTCGGCGAACTGCCATTCCGCATGGGCGAAGCCCGCGATCGATTCCGTCTTCTGGTCGTAGCGGGTGTCCAGCTCCCGGATTCCAAGGGCCATGGAATAGAAGCTGTCATGCATGAAGTAGTTGTAGTCCTCGCTGATCTTGTCCCACGAATAGTAGGCGCCGACGATCCAGGTGAAGTCCGCATTGTCGTCGGAGGACAGGCGCAATTCCTGCGAGAACACCTCGAGGTCGGTCACGTTGATGTTGTTCGAATCAAGGATGGCCGAACCGTCGGAGTCGTTCGCCTCGCTGCGCTCGAACTTGTCGTAGCCGGTGATCGAGGTCAGGACCACGCCGTTGAAGTCCCAGTTGAGCTTGGCGGCCACGCCCTTGAGCTCGTTGTCCCGGCGCGGCCGGAACTGGCCCGGGCTCCAGTCGGCGGCGCGGTTGTCGCCGAGGGAGAAGGACGGCGTGCCGATGGTCGGGCGCTCCTGCGCCTGGTCGAAGCCGACATCGAGGCCGTTATAGGCCGTCGCCGCCATGTTGTCGGACTTGTCGCGCACCCAGTGGGCGTTGAGCAGCAGGCTGCCGTTGTCGCCGAGATCGATGTCGAACAGGCCGCGGGCCGCCAGCACGTCCTGCTCGCCGAGGCGATCGTCGGGCCGGGTCACGCTGCGCTGCCAGCCGTCGCCGAGCGACTGCGTCGCTTTCGCCGCGATGCGGGCGCGGACGCTGTCGGACAGCGGGCCGCTCACATAGCCTTCGAAGTCCACCACGTCGAAGCGGGCGTATTCGGCGGTGATCCCCGCTTCAAACTCCTTCGTGGGCTTGCGGCTGATGAAGTTGATCTGACCCGCGGTAGTGTTGCGGCCATAAAGGTCGCCCTGGGGCCCCTTCAGCACCTCAACCCGCTCCATGTCGAACAGGATGCCGCGGCTCATCACCGCATAAGGGATGGACACTTCATCGAAATAGAGACCGACGGTCGAGGATGCGCCCGCCGAATAGTCGCTGAAGCCGACGCCGCGGATGGTGTAGACCGGCACGCCGTTGGTGAAGCTTTCATTGATGGTAAGGCCCGGCGTCACCAGCGCCATCTCGTCGGCCGAACGGATGCCGCGGTCGCGCAGCATGTCGCCGGTGAAGGCGTTGATGGTGATGCCGACGTCATTGATGCTCTGGGCCCGCTTCTGGGCCGTCACCACGATTTCCTCGAGCCGGCTCAGCGACTGCCCGCCGCCCGGCTGGGAAGCGGACTGGGCCATGGCGCCGCCGATGGTCTCGGATTCCTGGGCGGCGATCAGCCGCTGCCGGGGCTCCGAATTCTGGCCGACCACGATCAGGCCGCTTGCATCCACTTCATATTTGAGGCCCGACCCCTTGAGCAGGATGGACAGCGCCTCGTCCACCGTATAGACGCCGCGCAGCGGCGGCGCGATCCTGGTCGAGATGTCCTTGTCCCGCACCAGAAGCTGGTAGTCCAGCATCTCGGCAAAGGTCTGGAGCGCGTTGTAGAGGGGCTGGCTCGCCAGATCGAGCTCGATCTTGCGCGGCTCTTCCGCCGCGGCCGATGCGGCCTGCGCCAGAATGAACATGGCCGCCATGCCGGCGACGCCGAGACGCCGCATCCGCCTCCCGCAACCAGAAAGCGTTTCCTTGCGCAAATGTTTGTGGATCACTTTTTTCTCCCCGTGCATGTTGTTATGCGGCGGGCTATGCTCGCCGGGTGGATGTGATGCATATCTTCGACGCATGAGCGCCACCAATCTCGACAGGCCCCTTGCATAAAATTTCAAACAATCCGGATGCGGGCCTGTCGGCGGCATGCGGTCTCGTGCGTCTAGTCTTCACGAGGGGGACTTCGTCAATCGGGGGCAAGAAATGGCTCGGGAGGAACCATATCTCAAACTGGTGGCCGACAACGGCGCCGTGGACATCCCGCGGACCGCGCGGCCGCGCCAGGACAGCCTGTCGCGCGACCTGATCGAAACCCTCTATGTGGCCCACAAGGATGAGCTCCTCAGTTTCCTGCGCAAGCTGCTGCGCAATCCCGACGAGGCGGTGGAAGTCCTCCAGGAAACCTATTTCCGCCTGCTCAACCGCGAAAGCGTCGAGGGATTGTCGGCCAACGCCAAGGCCTATCTCTTCTCCACCGCCAAGAACCTGGTGGTGGACCGGGCGCGCCGGCGGCTGGTGCGGGCGCGGGCGGAGCTTGCCGTCACCGACTGCTATTCGCCCTACACCGCCCCGCCCGTGGAGCCCGAAACCTCGGCTCACTGGGGGCAGGTCGCGCGGCTTTACGAGGCGGCGCTGCGTGATCTCGCGCCCCTTACCCGACAGATTTTTCTGCTTCACAAGCATCGCAAGAAGACCTATTCGGAGGTCGCGCGAGAGCTCGGCGTGAGCAGCAAGACGGTGGAACGCCATGTGGCCAAGGCCATGCGGCATGTCCACAGCTGCCTTGGACATCTCTTGTCATGACGGAAAGTATGGAAAGAACGGCGGCGCAATGGCTCGCCCGCATGCGAAGCGACAACGTCTCCGCGGCGGACCGGGAATCGTTCCTGCGCTGGCTGGAGGATACGCCGGGCGCGCTTGAAAGCTATCTCGCCCAGGAAGCGCTGTGGGATCTGACCCAGCTTCAGGATTGCGACGCCGTGGCGGAAAGGCTCCTTGCGGAGGATGGCGCCCGCAAGCCCGTTGTATCGACCGCGGTCCTCGCGCCCGCAAAGCGCGCGGGCGCCCTGCGCCGCGCGGCGCTTTGCGCGGCGGTGGTCGTCGCCCTGCTCGGCGGCGTCGCCCAGCATGCCTTCCTCGACGTCAAGGTGGTGGAAACCGGCGTCGGCGAGCGGCAGACCATCGCGCTCGATGACGGCACGGTGCTGTGGCTCAATACCGGCTCGCGGGTGAAGGTCCATTACGATACGGCCGCGCGCCATGTGCGGCTCGACCGCGGCGAGGTCTTCTTCGATGTGACGCGCGACGAAAGACGGCCGTTCCATGTGCGTACCCCCGCGGGCACCGTGACGGTGCTCGGCACCCGCTTCAACGTGAGCGCCACGGGCGGCCGGACCAGCGTCGCCGTGATCGAGGGCGCGGTCAAGGTCCCCGCGCCGGAGCAGAACAGGTCCGGCCGCGAGGACGAACATCCCCTGCCCCAGGTCCTCACGGCGGGACATTACGTGCAGTATGACGCGCGCGGCCCGTCCTATGGCGAGATCAGCGATCCCAAGACGGCCATCGGCTGGACCGAGGGGAAGCTCTATTTCAACGCCGTTCCCCTGGCGAGCGCCATCGCGCAGTACCAACGCTATGTGAAACAGCCGATCATCCTGCTGGAGCCCAGCCTCGCCAACGAGATCGTCAGCGGCGTCTTCGTGATCGGCGACCTCAAGACGTTCTTCAACGCGCTTTACAAGAGCTTCCGTCTGGAGGTGAAGATCGAAGGCGGCGCCATCATCCTGGAACGCCCCCGGGAAATGCCGGTGACCAGCGCCTCCCTTTAGTGTTCCTGGGGCCTCGAGCCCTCTGTCCTGCACCCGCCCTGCGGACGGGGCGCTTCCTTCCCCAGCGCCCCGATTTCACCCTGGAAGAGCAACAGGCTGCAGGTGAAGGGTAATTCTGCGGGGAAAGCACGTCTAGGATCTGAGCGCCGCAGGAATTGACTTTCCGCGCCAGCCCAGCCACCAAAAGAACGGCCGGCGCATCGCTGCGCCGGCCGGGCCCCGAAAGTTGCGGGAGAATCAGCGGGCGGAATAGACCATCTCGCCGTCGATGAAGGTCATGCGCACCTGCGTGTCGTGGATGGTGGTGGGCTCCACCTCGAAGGGATTGCGGTCGAGCACGATGAAGTCGGCGACCATGCCTTCCTCCAGCACGCCGACCATGTGGCGATGGCCCATCTCCCGCGCCGCATTCTCGGTGAAGATCTTCACCGCCTGATCGAGAGTGATGGCCTGGCTCGGCGCATAGAGCTCGCTGTCCCCGCCCGGCACGCGGCGGGTGACGAGGGTCTCGAGCGCGATCCAGGGGCTGACCGACGGCACCACCGACCAGTCGGAGCCGACGACGACAAGCGCCCCGGTGGCAAGCCCTTCGGCAACCGGCCAGGCCCGCTCCATGCGCTCCGCACCCACGGCCTTCTTGATGTCCTCGTTGATTTCCGACGGGAACCAGAGATAGGGAGAATATTCGAGCGTCGCGCCAAGGTCACGCGCCCGCTTGAGGTCGTCCGGATGGGCGAAGGTGATGTGGCCCACGCTGTGACGCCGGCCACCCATGCCATTGGCCTTGCGCGCCGCCTCGATGGCGTCGAGCGCCGAACGCACGGCGCCGTCACCCGCCGCATGGAACTTCACCGTGAAGCCCTGGGCATCGAAGGCGGTGACGGCCGCATTGAGCTTCTCCTGCTCCACCATCAGGATGCCCTTGCTGCGCCCTTCCCGGCCCTCCACCGGCATGTAGTCGTCGAGCATGGCGGCGGTATGGCTGTCCGTCGGCACGCCGTCCATGAAGATCTTGATGCAGTCGGGATCGAAGCGCGCGCTGCGATAGCGGTTGCGGACGGCGATCACGTCGTCCGCCGTAGGCATGCCGACCGTCGCGCCCCAGACGAGGCAGCCGCGGACGCGCTGCTTCAGCTTGCCTTGCTGGGCAAGGGTCGCATAGGCCTCGAGGATCGTGCTGTCCCACACCGCCGCGTCGGTGAAGCTGGTGATCCCCTGGGCCAGCATTTCATCAACCGCGGACTGCATGGCCTTTACGTTCTGGGCCGGGGTATAGGCCGGGACATGTCGGCGGATGAGCTCGCCCGCGGTCTCATGGAACAGGCCCGTGGGCTCGCCGTTGCCGTCGCGCTCGATGACGCCGCCCTCGGGATCCGGGGTGTCGCGGGTCACGCCCGCGACCTCGATCGCCTTTGAATTGACCCAGATGCTGTGGCCGCTGATGTCCCCCAGCATCACCGGGTTGTCGGGCGCCACCGCGTCCAGGAATTGGCGGTTCGGCGGATTGTCGCCGAAGGAGATGGACTGGTACTGGCCACCGACGATCCATTCGCCCTTCTTGCGGCCCTTCACGCAGGCGGCGACCGCCGCCTTGATCTCGTCCGGCGTGGATCCTTGCTCGAAAATGCATTGGAACTGCTTCTGCCCGCCCATCAGGGGATGAACATGCATGTCGTGGAAGCCGGGCAGCACGGTGCCGCCCTTGAGATCCACGACCTTGGTGCGCGGCTTGCGCCAGTCCGCCACGTCGCCGCTGCTGCCGATCGCCACCAGCACGCCATTCCGGACCGCCATCGCCTCGGCATAGCCGCCGGGCGTCAGGATCTTGCCGTTCTGCAGGATGAGATCGGCGGCCTGATCCTTGTCCGCGGCCGCCGCGCCCCCCGAAAGCCCCGCGGCGGCAAGCGCCATCGCGCCGGCGGCCAGAGTCATCAGGCTTCTTTTCATAACGTTGCTACTCCCCTCGTTATCTGTCGTCGGATTGATGGACCACCTGTCCCTCGATCAGGGTCATGCGGACCCGGGTCTCGCTGATCTCGGTGGGTTTGATGCGGAATGGATTGCGGTCGATGACGATGAGGTCGGCGAGCATGCCGGGGGCGATGGTCCCCACTTCATGGCTCTGCCCCATCAAGCGCGCGCCGTTCACGGTGAAGAGCGACAGCGCCTCGGCGACCGAGATGGCCTGGCGCGGGGCGATGGCCTTGTCGCCCGGATTGTCCGGATCCTTGCGGGTGACCAGCGTCTCGATGGCAAGCCAGGGGCTGACCGACGGCACCACCGGCCAGTCGGATCCCGCGACCACCAGTGCGCCCGTATCCAGCACCGCGCGCACGGGGTACACCTTGTCCATCATGGCGTCGCCCAGGGCACGGCGGACATCGATATCCATGATCGGCGTCGGATACCAGATATAGGGCGAGAACTCGGCAACGACGCCGATCGCCTCGTAGCGCCCGTGGTCGGCCTCGTCGGTGAAGGTGAGATGCCCCACGTCGTGGAGGAGCCCGGTCGCTCCGTTGGCCCGCCGCGCAACGGTCAGCGCATCCAGCGCCGCGCGCGCCGCGAGATTGCCCGCCGCATGGAACTTCATGCGCAGGCCCATGCGGTCGAAGCGCGTCACCATGGGCGCGAGATCGGCGGGCGGCACGATGAGCACGCCCTGGTCATGGGGCTCCGTGTGATAGTCCTCGAGCATCGCCGCCGTATTGCCGCCGAGCGGCACGCCGTCCATGTAGATCTTGACGCAGGAGGGCGAAAAGCGCTCGCGGGCGTAGAGATTGCGGTTGATGATGTCGGCGTTGATGGCGTCCGGCCGCTCGGCGTCATAGTTCCAGCGGATGCAGCCCTGGACCCGGGCGGTCAGTTTGCCCTTGTCCGCAAGCCGCGCATAGGCGGCCATGGCTGGCTCGTCCAGCGTCGCCTCGACGAACGAGGTGATGCCCTGCGCGTTCATGGCGGCGATGGACCAGGCGACGGCCTTCTCCAGCTCCTCCACCCGGCGCGGAATGGCGTTGCGGATGTAGGCCCGCGCCGTCTCGCGCACGAGGCCGATGGGCTCGCCGTTCGCGTCCTTGTCGATGATGCCGCCCGCGGGCACCGGGGTGTCGCGGGTGATCCCCGCCCGCTCCAGCGCCAGGCTGTTGACCCAATAGGTATGGTGGCTTTCGTCGTTCAGCACCACCGGGTTGTCGGGGGCGACCGCGTCCAGCATTTCCTTGGTGGGCGGCCGGTCGACGAACATGGCCTCGCCCCAGTTGCCGCCGGTGATCCATTCGCCGGGCTTGCGCTTGGCGACGCAGGCCTTGACGGTGGCCAGCACCTCGTCGGGCGTCGCCGTGCCCTCGAATTCGCAGGCGTAAAGCGCCTTCATCCCGGCCATGGTGGGATGGACATGGAGGTCGTGGAGGCCCGGAAGCACCGTCGCGCCGCGCAGATCGACGACCTTGGTGCGCTTGCCCTTCTGCGCCGAGACCTCGTCCCCCTTGCCGACCGCCACGATGACGCCGTCGCGGACCGCGACCGCCTCGGCGAAGCCTGTGGGCGTATAAATCTCGCCGTTCAGAAGGATGAGATCGGCGGCAGGCGCCGCCGCTGCGGCCTTTTCCTTCGCCGCGGCAGGGACCGCCCCGGCCGCAAGCAGCACGGCGGCCAGCACGCCGGCCGTGAGCGTTCCCGATTTAAGCGCAGATTTGCGCCAGATTTCAGCATCCGTCATGACGCGATCGCCCTCCCCGTTCGTGCAACAAGCGGGGCGGCCGCGGGCCTGCCCCTCTCTTGTAAGACGAGCGAGCGAGGACGATTCCGTCAGGGCGTCAGCAGAATGATGTCATTCCTGCGTCGCCTGGTCGCGGAAATAGACTTCCACCTTGCCCTTGAGCTTGATGGTCATGGGATTGCCGTAGCGGTCCTTGGAGTTCCCGGCGGCGACCCGGATCCAGCCTTCGCTGACGCAATATTCGTCCACATTGTTCTTCTCGACGCCGTTGAAGCGCACGCCCACCCCGCGCTCGAGGGCTGCGGCGTCGAAGAACGGGCTGTTGGGGTTGGCGGACAAATGGTCGGGCGGTGTGTCGGACATATGTGTCACTCGCTGGATTGTCGTTGGTTGTCTTCGCGGGCTCGAACGCAGCCCGCGGCGCATCATAGCCGAGGGCAAGCTTCCTATCCAACCCGTTCAGACGGCCCGTTCCATATAGACCGACTGGTCCCCGTAGCCGCCGAGGGCCTCGCGCATCTCGGGCGTCAGCACCGCCGTGAAGCCGCGCCGCGCCCAGTAGGCCGCCGCCCCGCTCACCGCCACGAGGGCGAGGATCGGAAGGCCGTGTCGCCGGGCGACTTCCGCAAGATGATCGATGATCCGCCGCCCGGCCCCCGCGCCGCGCACGGCGGGCCCGAGGCCCATGTCGTGGATGTACCAGCAGTCGGCCGCATCCGGCAGGGCGCCGAGGGGAGCATTGAGCGGCGGGATCAGGTAGCGCCGCCAGGGATGGCTTATGACATAGCCCGAAATCCCTTCGTCGCCTTCCAGCACATGGCAGCCTTCGGCACAAAGGGCGATGCGCTCGGCGAAGACGGCGGCATCCTCCGGATAGTCGGGCAGCAGCGCGCAGGACAGCGCCGCGATCGCCGCCGCATCCTCGAGCCTTGCCTGCCGCCAGTCCGTCATCTCCGCCTCCGCGCATGTTCCGCAGTGGAAGCATAGAAATTTCCTCCAGGCGAAGCAATGCGGGCAACCTTTAGGCGATTTGTGGCCCCGAGGCTTGATAGCCTGTCCCCTTCGGCTTAACCTGTGGCAAACAGGGGGCCAAGGGCTGCGTTTTGCCGCCCCGGATGAGGAAACAAGGGTCATGTCGCGGGCTGCGGATCTGGCATATCGGGAAATCAGGGCGCGCATCCTCAAGGGATCGCTCGCCCCCGGATCGCAACTGAAGGAGGAGGAGCTCGCCGAGCTCTGCGGCGTCTCCCGCACCCCCGTGCGCGAGGCCCTGCGCCGCCTTGAAAGCGAGATGCTGGTGCGGCGCACGGAGACCCAGCGGTCCTATGTCGCCGACTGGTCCATCAACGACATCGACGAGATGTTCACGCTCCGCGGCATGCTGGAAGGATATGCGGCGGCGCGCGCCGCCCAGCACATGACGCCGGGCAAGCTCGCCGAGCTTCGCGGCCACAACGACGCCATCGCGCGGGCGGCCGAACAGAAGGGCGGGCCGGACGTGGAATCCTTCCTGATCCACAACCGCAAGTTTCACGAGCTCATCATCGAGGCCTCGGGCTCCGAGCGCCTGCGCATGCTGCTCCTCCGCCTCGTGGAGCAGCCCATCGTCCATCGCACGGCGCTCCGCTACGACCGGGCGCAGCTCTGGCACAGCCATTCGGAGCATGAGGAGCTCATTACCGCCATCGAGAAGCGCGACGCCGAATGGGCGCGCACCATCATGAGCGGGCATATCCGCCGGGCGTTCCACGTCTATGCGGAAAACTACATGCGCCTCGCCAATGCGGAGGCGGTGGAGGCGGACTGAGGTCGCGGCTCAGCGGGCCGTGACGTTCGCGAGAAGGTCCAGGGCCTCGGCCTCGCCGATCACCTCGGCATATTTCTGCTGGAGATCGAAGAGATTGGCTTCATGCGGCCGCGGATCGCGGTCGGCGCAGGCGTCCTTCACCACGAAGGGCCGGAAGCCGTGCTGCAGGGCATCGAGCGCCGTCGCCCGCACGCAGCCCGAGGTGGAATAGCCGGTGATCAGCAGGGAATCGACGCCCATGGCGCACAGGGTGGACGCCAGCGTCGTGCCGAAGAAGGCGGACGCATACTGCTTGGTGACGATGATGTCCTGAGGGGTCGGCGCAAGCTCCGCCGGAAAGGCCGCGAAGGGCGAACCCTCGCGGAAATGTTCGAGCGCCCCGATCTTGCGGTAGAACCAGCCGCCGTCCCGCCCCTGCGGCTCGTAGAGAACGCGGGTGAGGATCACGGGCACGCCTTTGGCGTGGGCCGCCTCGCGCAGCCGGACGTTGGATGCAAGCGCCGCCTCCCCCCTGGCGTACAAGGGGCTTGCGGGGTCGAGATAGGCGCGCACCACATCGACGATGAGAAGCGCGGGGCGATCGCCGAACGGCAGGCGGTTTCCGAAGCCGGCCCGTTCGTAATCCTTGTGCAGATCCATCGCCCCGCGCTCCCTTCGATCAGATGATGCCGCGTTCCTGAAGCTCCACAAGCTCGGCGTCGCTGAGGCCCAGCAGGCCGCCATAGACCTCGCCGTTATGCTGGCCGACGGTCTCCGGCGCGATGCTGCGCACGGCGCCCGGGGTCTTGGACAGCTTGGGGAAGACGTTCTGCATCTTCAGGTTCTTCCAGCGCGGATGCGGCACGTCGATGATCGCCTCGCGCGCGGCGAAATGCGGGTCTTCCAGCATCTCGGGCGCGCGGTAGATCTTGCCCGCCGGGATGCCGTGCTTGACCATGGCGTCCTCGACCTCCTGCACCGTGTGCTGCAGGGTCCATTGCTCGATGATGTTGTCGAGCTCCACCTGGTTCTTGCCGCGCGCCACATGGGTCGCGAAGCGCGGGTCTTCCGCGAGCTCCGGCTTGCCCATGGCCTGGCACAGGCGGCGGAACACGGTGTCCTGGTTGGCGCCGATCAGGTACTCGCCGTCGCTGCAGCGATAGACGTTGGACGGAGCCACGCCAGGCAGGATGGAGCCCGAACGCTCGCGGATGACGCCCGCGACCGTGTATTCGGGGATGAGGCTTTCCATCACCTGCAGGACCGCCTCATAGAGGGCGGAATCCACCACCTGCCCTTCGCCGGTCAGATGCCGGTGATGGAGCGCGGCGAGCGCGCCGAGGCAGCCGTAGGTGGCGGCGAGGGAGTCGCCGATCGAAATCCCCATGCGCGACGGCGGACGGTCGGGATCGCCGACGACGTAGCGCCAGCCGCCCATGGCCTCGCCGATGCCGCCGAAGCCGGCGCGATCGGAATAGGGCCCGGTCTGGCCGTAGCCCGATACCCGGACGATGATGAGGCCGGGATTCTCCTTGTGCAACTTGTCGACGCCGAGGCCCCATTTTTCAAGGGTTCCGGGGCGGAAGTTCTCGATCACGATATCCGCCTTGGAAATGAGGCGCCGGGCCAGTTCCTGGCCTTCGGGAACGCGCAGGTTGCAGGACACGGACTTCTTGTTCCGCGCCACCACCTGCCACCACAGGTGATGGTCGCCGCGCCCCCATTTGCGCATGGCGTCGCCCTCTCCCGGGGGCTCGAGCTTGATCACATCGGCGCCCATGTCGCCCAGCAGCTGGCCGCAGAACGGACCGGCGATCAGCTGGCCCATCTCGATGACGCGAAGTCCCTTGAGCGGACCGGTATTCTCGGTTTTCAATGCTCTCACTCCATCAGGTTACAACGGCAGGCCGGCCATCAGGCGACCGCGGCTGAATTGTGACGCCGCCACACGGGAGGCTGCGGCGCGGGCAGGCCCGTTTCCTCGAGGCAGCGCGCGCGCAGCTCCTCGATGGACGGCCCGAAATTGAAGATGGGGAGATCCCCCTTGCGCTGGCTGCGCATTTCGGCGCGCAGCTTCTCGGTCGCGGCCTGGTCGACGACGCCGTCAGCGGACACCACCACGCCATAGCGGCGTGCGCCCTCGACGGTCACCAGCTGACGCCGCACTTCGAGGGCCACGAGCTCCGGATCGCGTTCCAGCGGGTCGCCCCAGCCACCGCCGCCCCAGGTGATGAAATGCAGAAGGTCGCCTTCCTCGACCGCGATGTTGTCGGCCTTGTTGCCGACGACGATCTTGGTGCCGTCCTTCTTCTCGAGGATCTTGCGCGCCCGCGCGCCCGGCTCGCCGCCATTGACGCCCCAGGGATAGGTGAACCAGCGGTCGTCATGGATGGCGATATTGCCGTCGGCGAGGAAGCGGTAGGTCATGTGAATGCCGTTG
Organism: uncultured Sphingomonadales bacterium; assembly: GCA_964508185.1. Lineage (GTDB taxonomy): Bacteria > Pseudomonadota > Alphaproteobacteria > Sphingomonadales > Govanellaceae > CAZDSS01. Next base: position 11,569 of record CAZDSS010000003.1, on the reverse strand, counting down.
CCGCCGCGATGCAGGCCCGGCCCGCCGCTGTCGGCGGCCGTTTCATAGCGCTCGATCATCAGCGGGAAATAGCGCTCGAGGAACTCGTTCGGCACGTTGGTGAAGCCCGGCCACAGGGAGTGGCCGTCAGGACCGTCGCCGAGCGGCCGGCCCGGAATGCCGCCGAAGCCGATCTGGAACAGCTGGAACCAGCGGCCGTCGGCGTCATAGCCCGAATACATGAAATGCGGGCTCGACGAGAAGCCGGCGGCGTTGAGGAACTGCGGCGTGCGCTGGCCGAGGAGGCCGCCCAGGATGTCGAAGATGCGGCCCAGGGCGTGTGTCCGGCCCGCGAGCGGCGCAGGGAAGCGCGGCTTCAGGAGCGAGCCCTCGGGGATGCGCACCTCCACGAGATCGTAGAAGCCGTCGTTGAACAGCACCTGCGGGTCGAAGACCATGATCATGTAGATGCCGAAGAACATCTTGAACATGTTCTCGTTCATGTAGAAGTTGATCGAGGCCTCCGACTGCGGGTCCGTGCCGTCGAAGTCGAGGATCACCTTCTCCCCTTCGCGCCACATGGTGCACTTGATCTTGTAGGGGCCGTAGCCGACGCCGTCGTCGCAGACATAGTCCTCGAAACTCACGGGCTCGGTGCCGATCGAATTCTCGATCAGGTACTTCATGGCGCGATAGTTGCGCTCGAGGAGCGCTTCCGTCGCCGAGACATAGACGTCGTCGCCGAAGCGGTCGCACATCTCGTTGACGCGCCGCGCCGCCACGCGGCAGGAGGCGATGATGGCGTTGAGGTCGGCCGCGCACCAGTCGGGCTTGCGGGTCTGGGCCATGACGAGCTTGACCACGTCGGCGTTGTACTGGCCCTTGGAATAGATCTTCACCGGCGGGATGCGCACCCCTTCCTCGAAGATCGAGCGGGAGTCGATCGGGATCGAACCCGGCACCTTGCCGCCCACGTCGGACTGATGGCCGAACATGGCGGACCAGGCGATGATGCGGCCATTGCGGAAGATGGGCAGCAGCACCAGCCAGTCGTTGCAGTGGGAGATGGCGCCCTCGCAGCTGTAGGGGTCGGACAGGAGGATCATGTCCCCGTCCTCGATGGTGCCATCATAGGCCCGGAGGAAGCCGTCGATGAAGGAGCCGAACTGGCCGACGATCATGCGCCCCTTGTGGTCCGCGATCAGCGGGAAGCTGTCGCCCTGCTCGCGGATCCCCGGGGACATGGCCGTGCGCACCAGGGTGGTGTCCATCTCGATGCGCGCGTTCTTCAGCGCGTTCTCGATGATGTCCAGCGTCACGGGATCGATGTCGATCCGGGCGAAGGGTTCGTGATTGGTCTCGATAATACGTGCGGGCATGGTCTTTTCTCCTCAGCCTGCGCAGATCACGCCGCGGGGGTAATCAGGATGTTGCCGAAGGCATCGACGGTGGCCACATGCTCGTCGTCGATGAGGGTCGTCGAGTCCATTTCGACGACGATGGCCGGGCCGCGGATCACGTCCTTCGCGCGCAGCTTCGCACGGTCGTAAATCACCGCCGGGCGGCTTTCGCCGCGGATCCAGATCTCGTGATCGCGAAGCTTCGCGGCCGCCGGATTGCCGTCGCCCACGGGGATCTCCTCCGGCTGGACGTCGAGCTCACGGCCCATGGCGATGGCGCGCAGGTTCACAAGCTCGTGCTCCACATCCATGTTGAAGGTGAAGAGCCGGAGATGCTCCTGATTGAACTTCTCGATGAGCGGGGCGAAGCCGTCGCGCTCCAGGTCCTCGATGGCGATGCTCATGGGCACCTCGAAGGCCTGGCCGTAATAGCGCACGTCGATCTCGAAGCGCATGGTGATCTCGGACGGCGCCACGCCGTCATTGACCAGCTCCTCGCGCACCTGGGCTTCCATCTCGCGAAGGACGCCGACGACTTCCGCCGGGCTCGTATCCGACACGCGCTTGGAGTGCGACCGCGCCGTCTCCGTCCGCATGCGGGTGGTGGCGTCCCCAAGGGCGCAGAGCACGCCGGGCGAGACCGGGATCACCACGGGGTAGGACCCCATGAGGCGGCCGACGGCGTTGGCATGGAGCGGGCCGGCGCCGCCGAAGCCCATGAGGGCGAAGTCGCGCGGGTCATAGCCCTGCTGCACCGAGATCATGCGCAGCGCGCCGAACATGTTCTCGTTGACGATGTCGATGATGCCGCGCGCCGCTTCATAAAGGCCGATGCCGAGGGCGTCGGCGATGGTCTGCACCGCCTTCTTCGCGCCTTCGCGGTCAAGCCGGAAGCTGCCGCCGAGGAGGTTTTCGGGGAGATAGCCGAGCACCACGTTGGCGTCGGTCACCGTCGGCAGCGTGCCGCCCTTGGCATAGGCCACCGGACCCGGCACCGCGCCCGCCGACTGCGGGCCGACGCGCAGCGCCCTGGTGAGCTCCGGCACTTGGGCGATGGAGCCGCCGCCCGCGCCCACGGTCTTGACGTCGAGGGAGGACGCGCGAACGGTGAGATGGCCCACGTCGGTCGTGCGCACGCAGCGCGGCTCGCCGTTCTCGACGAGCGCCACGTCGGTGGAGGTGCCGCCCACGTCAAGGGTCAGGATGTTGCGCAAACCCGCGCTCTTCGCAACCCACAGCGCGCCCGCCACGCCGCCGGCCGGGCCGGACATGAGGAGGGACACCGGATGCTCCTCGGCCTTCTCGGACGAGATGAGGCCGCCGTCGGAGCGCAGAAGCGCGATGCGGCTCTTCATCCCCACCTGCTGCAGGCGGCTGCGCAGGTTGGAGACATATTTCCCGACCACGGGCCGCACAGCCGCATTGGCGACGGTCGTCAGGGTCCGCTCATATTCCTGCATTTCGGGCAGGACCTGATGCGACAGGGAGATCGGGATCCCCGGCATGATTTCCGCCGCGATCTCGCCCACGCGCTTTTCATGGGCGCCGTTCAGGTACGCGTTCATCAGCGACACGGTGATCGCCTGGACGCCCTGCGCCTTCAGATATTCGAGCTGCTCGCGGATGTTCGCCTCATCCAGCGGCCGCACCTCGCGGCCCTGGGCATCCATGCGGCCCTTGATCTCGACCGTGTCCTCGAGCTTCGCCATGGGCTCGGGCTTGGGCCACACGATCCAGGCGGCGAGGCCGCCGGGCACCAGGGAGCGCGCGATCTGCAGAACCTGCCGGTAGCCTTCGGTCACCACCAGGCCGACGCGGGCGCCCTTCCCTTCAAGGACCGCGTTGGTCGCAACGGTCGTGCCGTGGAGGAAGACCCCCACGTCCTCGAGCTTCACCCCCGCCTTCTCGCAGATTTCCTGAACGCCCTTGAGGATCCCCTCCGAGCTGTCATGGGGCGTCGAGGGCGTCTTGTGACGCCAGAAACGGCCGGTGGCCTCCTCGAGCAGCAGTAGATCGGTGAAGGTGCCCCCCACATCCACGCCGAGCCGATATGCCATGAACTGTCACTCCCCTTCAAAGAAACTGTGGACTAGCCGGACCATCGTCACGCATTCCCGCGCGCTTGCGGAAAGGGTCCGGCACGGCTCACCATGCCGGGCAAGGTCCGCCCCATGACGCCGCTGAGCCATTCCGCGGTGGCGATCACCCCGTCGAGGGCGACGTTGGTCTGAACCCCGGAACGCTCGAGCATGTAAAGCACGTCTTCCGTCGGCACGTTGCCCGTGGCGCGCGGCGCGAACGGGCAGCCGCCGATGCCGCCGACGGAAGCATCAACGGTCGCGGCACCCGCCGTCACCGCCGCCCAGGCATTGGCGACGCCGGTATTGCGCGTATTGTGGAAATGAACCCGCACGGGCAGAGGCGCGATCGCCTCCCGCACCCGGGTGACAAGCTCGAATACCTGCTGCGGCACCGCGACGCCGATGGTGTCGGCGAGCGCGATCTCAACCGGCTGGGCGTCCGCCGCGCGCTTGGCCATCTCGACCACGCGGGCCGGATCGACCTCGCCCTCGAACGGGCAGCCGAAGGCCGCGGAAATGGTGATCTGCGCACGCCGCCCGGCGTCCCGCGCAAGGCGGACGATTTCCATGGCGACGCCGAGGGATTCGTCGGACGTCTGCCCCTGGTTGCGCTTGCCGAAGGTGTCGGTCGTAAGACACACGGTGCCGAGCTCGTGGGCCCTGGTCTCCAGCGCGCGCAGGGCGCCGCGCTTGTTGAGCACGAGGCCGATATAGGTGACGTCGTTGCGGTCCGGCAGCGCCGCCAGCACCGCCTCGGCGTCCGCCATCTGGGGCACCCGCTCGGGATGAACGAAGCTTGCAACCTCGAGCCGCCGGACGCCCGCGGCAATGAGCCGCTTGACGAGCTCCACCTTCTGCTCGGTCGGTACAAAACCGGGCTCGTTCTGCAGGCCGTCGCGCGGCCCCACTTCCACCAGTTCGACGGCTCGTATGGCGGATGGATGCGTCGTCATCCCTTACCTCCCGTCAACAGCACTCTCACAACTCCCCGCGCATCGGGCAATTTCGAACCCTCGGCTCGCAACCATGCCCATTGGCGGAACGCCCATCAGACCTTCTGGTTCTGTATACAATTTTGGCGTTTATGTATACATTTTTTTGAGCCGCCGGCCCCGGAGCGACGGCCCTTGCCAAGCCCCCTGCCCCGCGAAACCCGGCTGCCCTGCTGTCCCGCGCCCGTGAACGCCGGCACATGATATGTCAGCCCGCGTCCGCGCCCCGGCAGCCAGCGCGCGCCATGCTATCATGGGCCTCATCCCCGGAAAGGGCGGCGGGGGCATATGTTCGCCCTACGATAACATGGCCGCCGGACGACAAGGGGAGAGGCCGCCGCAGGACGACCCCTCCCCCCGAACAGTCCCGTCCGCTCCGCGTGTCAGAAGCGGAATTTCACATCGAGACCCCAGGTGCGCGGCGCGCCCTTGGTGACGAAATTGAACACAGTCACGTCCGGCACCACCAGCACCACGCCGTCCACGTTGTAGTTCTTGTCGAACAGGTTCCGCGCCCAGAGCGTGGCGCTCCAGGTCTCGGTCTCGAGGCCGATGCGGGCGTTCACGAGGTCGATGGCCTCGCGCTTGGTGCCCGGCGTATTGAGGGTGTCGAAATAGAGCGGCCCGGTGCGGGTATATTCCGCCCGCGCCACCAGATCGAGACCGTTGTTCAGCGGATGGACAAACTGGGCGCCCGCGATCACGTTGTATTTGGGCGTGAACGGCATGGTGTTGCCCACGGTCTGGGGCAGTTCCCGGTTCTCCTTGATCTCGGAGTCGATGTAGCCGAAGCCGCCGAACAGGTCGAGGCCCTGGGCGACGCGCGCCGTCATGTCGAATTCGAAGCCCATGATCTCGTTCTTGTCGACGATCGAGATCACGCGGGCGAGCGAGATCGGGAAGAACTGGAAGAAGTGGGCGTTGTCCACCTTGGTGAAGAAGGCCGCGGCGTTGAAATTGAGCCGCCGGTCGAGGAGCGAGCCCTTGACCCCGATTTCGGCCGACTTCGAGGTTTCCTTGCCGAAATAGTCCTGCACCGTGGTGTTGGTCACGCCGTCGATATTGATGATGGCGTCGCGGCTGCCGAGCGGGTTGAAGCCGCCCGAGCGGAAGCCCTCGCCATAGCTCGCATAGATGGTGAACGCGTCGCTCGGGCGATAGCGCAGCGACACGCGCGGCTGCAGGTCCTCGAAGCTGTCCTCGCGCACCACGCCCGGATAGTTGGTGAGCGGCGTCGGGGTGCCGAGGAGAATGGACGCGGGCGAGGTGACGTCCGGCACCAGGTTGATGTTCTTGCGCTCCTCGCGGTCCCAGCGCAGCGCCAGCGAAACTTCGAGGTCATCGAGGATGTCGTAGGCGAGCTGGCCGAACAGGGCGTAGGCCTTGTTCTTGTTGTCGGCCCAGAGGAGCGTGTTCGTGGGGTTCGCGCTGTTCTCGTCGGACAGCGGCTGGCGCAGCACGATGCCGTTGCCCATGTCGACGCCGGTGTTCAGCACCACCTCGCGGTCGAAGTCGATGAAATAGGCGCCGACGATGTAGCGCAGCGCCTGGTCGTCGGGCGAGGTGAAGCGCAGCTCCACGCTCTTGTCCTTCTGGTTGCGCTGCTGGTACTGGGTGCCGTCGCGCGGCGTCGGGCCATAGCCTTCGAACAGGTTGGGATCGATGAAGAACTGGACCGGGTCGATGAAGAGCTGGCTCGCCGGATCGAGATAGGCCCCGAACAGGCCAAGGTCCACGGCGCCCTCCCCGCCCATGTCTTCCTTGAGGTCATGGTAGGCGAGGCTCAGGGTGAGGGTCCCCGCGTCCGTCGTCCAGTCCGCCTTCAACGCCGCGTCATAGCGCTCCTGATTGTTGAGCGAGCGGACGTTGCCCGAATGCACGACGCTGGTGTCGTTGATGTCGACGCCGTTCTCGAAGCCGGGCGTTCCGGCCATCTGGGCGTTGAAGTGGAAGGCGTGGCCATCGATCTTGCCGTAGCCCACATTGAGGTCGAATTCGAGATTTTCCGTCGCCTGCCAGACGAGGCGGCCGCGCACCAGCGCTTCCTCGAAGCGGTCTTCCTTCTCGTTGAGGGTGATGTTCTCGAAATAGCCCTCACGGTCCACATAGGCCGCGGTGATGCGGGCGAACAGCTTGTCCTCGACGAGCGGGCCCGAGACATAGCCCGAAACGTTGTATTCCTCGCCCTCCACCTCGTAGCCGGCCTTGATCATGCCCTCGAACTCGTTGCTCGGCTTCTGGGTGGTGACCAGGATGGCGCCGCCGATGGCGTTGCGGCCGTAGATGGAGCCGATGGGGCCCTTGATGACTTCGATCTGCTGGATGTCCACCAGTTCCTGGTTGAAGGCGTTGGGGTTCGGCAGCAGCACGCCGTCCACCACATAGGCGAAAGGCGGCTCGGAATCGCGCGGCTGGATGACGCCGCGGATATGGACCTGGGTTTCGCCGACGTTGGTCGTCTGGATGAAATGGACGTTGGGCGTCAGCTGCAGGAAGTCCTCGGGCCGCTCGATGCCGGCGCGCTCGATGGCCGCGGCATTGAAGGCCTGCACGGCGATCGGCACGTCCTGCAGGGTTTCCGAGCGCCGGCGGGAGGTGACGAGAATTTCCTCGAGCGAATCCAGGCGGCTCTCGCGCTCCTGCGCCTGAGCCGTCTGCAACGCCGCGGCATCCATGACCGCAACCGCCATCAGGGCAGAGCTGCCCGCGAGAATCCTTTTAAGTACCGAATTGGACATTTATTCCTCCCTGTTACGAATGCCGCTCAGCCGTCAGCGGGGCTGGCCCGTCGGTTGGCGGTTGCCGGACTTGTTGATTTTGCACCCCCGGCCCCCTTGGATTTCGCAGCCCCCCCGATCGAATCCTTTTGCAGGCCCCTTAAGCTAATTTATGTATACATTAGACCGGGTCAAGAGAATTCTGCCCCGCCCGGCCCCACCTATGCGGGGAGCATGAAGGTTGACGGGCGGTTGAAAGGCGCTGGGAGCGGAGCACGAAACCGCACGACTGGTGGACGCTGCGTCAGCGAAAGATCCAGAACAGCAGGCTCAGGACGACGCTCACCAGTATGCAGGTGGTGATCGGAAAATAGAAGCTGGTATTCGCCTGCTGGACGACAATGTCGCCGGGCAGGCGGCCGAAGGGCAGCCGCTTGAGCCACGGCCAGAATAGGCCCGCGCACAGGAGGATGAGCCCGGCAATCACAAGGAACTTCTGCATCGGCTGGACTCAATGCACGAAGTCGCGCGCCCCTAGCGGTCGATGATGAACTTGGCGGGAATGGTGAAGGTATACAGGAGCCCGTCCGGCTCCCAGTCCACATTGGAGCGGCCGCCGAGCTGGTCGGGCACGTTGCGCTCGATCACCCGCATGCCGAAGCTGAGGCGATCGGGCCGCGCGACGGGCGGGCCGCCGTGCTCCTTCCAGCGCAGGGTGAGGTTGCCCTCCTCGTCGCGGGTCCAGGATACCTGGACGCAGCCCCCGTCGCTGGACAACGCCCCGTGCTTGACCGCGTTGGTTGCAAGCTCATGGACGAGAATGCCGATGGTCTGCGCCGCGGCCGGGGTCAGGAAGGCGCGGGTGCCGCAGGTGCAAAACCTCTGCTCGTCGCAGCGGAAGGGCGCGAGGCCCTGATGCAGAAGATCGCCGAGTTCCGCGCCGTCCCAGCGGTTTTCGGCGACCTGGGTGTGGATCCGTGCAAGCGCCCCGATGCGGCCTTCGACGGCCGTCATGTACTGGTCGATATTGTCGGCCCGCGTCAGGCGCAGCATGGCCTGGGCGACCGCCAGCACGTTCTTGGCGCGGTGATCGAGCTCGCTCGTCAGAAGCTGCAGGCGCTCCTCGTGCTTCTTGCGCTCGGTGATGTCGCGCGCGATCTTCGACGCGCCCACCACATGGCCCGCCTCGTCAAGGATCGGGGAGACGGTGAGCGAGACGTGAATGAGGCTGCCGTCCTTCCGCCGTCTCTTGGTCTCGTAGGGCTGCACGCGCTCGTTGCGCCGGATCCGCTCAATGATCGACGCCATCTCCTGCTCCTTGCCGGGGGCGGCAAGAATGGAAATGTGACAGCCGATCACCTCGTCGGCCCTGTATCCAAACAGGCTCTCCGCGGCGCCGTTCCAACTGGTGATGATGCCATCCAGGGTCTTGCTGATGATGGCGTCGCTGGACGACTCCACGATGGCGGCAAGCCAGGCGGTGGCGGGAAGCGCTGTGCTGAAGCTCACTGGGGCATGTCTCTCTTTGATGCTATACACAAATATAGCATCCGAAGTGAATAATTCCTGAACGGCACTCTGTTCAAGCTCCATCTCCTTTCGGGCGGTCCTGCGCGTTTCCGCGGGTACCCGGCGCCACGTAATGTTCGGGCATAAACTCCCGCACCACCTCGCTTTCCCGCGCCCAGGCGTGGCACGTATCGAGAATCGCGGGAGACGCGGGGCGGTCGTCCGCCGAGGTGTGATCCGGGTTCGCCAGGCCGAATCGCGCATCGCGCCGCGGCCTTGCGCCCGTATTGATTGTCTGGAAGGCGACCGTCGCCAGCGGCCCCAGCAGCTCCGTCAGATGTGTACAACCCTGAACGCCGCCCAGAAGTTCCTTGACCTTGCGATTCCAGCCGGGGCCGATCCGCAGGCCGATGAGCCGCTTGAAGTTGGGGGTGATGCGCGGGCACATCTCGAACGGGCTGTTGTCGGTGACCGCCTCCACGTCGCGGATCTCCATCCGGTCGTCCACCGTAAGGCGCAGCCACATCTCGTGAATGGGCTCGCCAACGGGGATTTCACCACGCCAGCTGTTCCTGAAGACGTATGACTTGACGTCCGTCATATGGGCTTCGATGTCCCACAGCCCGTCGGCGCGGGCATAGCCTTCGCAGCGGATGCTGCGGGTATGGAACTTCTCGCGCTCCACGGGCGGGATCGGCAAAGGCATCACTACACCTCTTTCCTCGAATCGCTGGAAAAAAAGCGCACCATCTTTCTATGTAGGATGTCGCAGCGCAACATTCACCTGGCGAATACGCATGGCCGGGTTGCGCACGGCGCGCATTACCGCTATCTCCGGCCCATGAACGGGAGAAATGCCTGATGCCCAATGCCGTGGTTCTCTTGAGCGGAGGTCTCGACTCGGCGACCTGCCTCGCGATCGCCCGCGCCGCTGGTTTCGATTGCCATGCATTAAGCTTCGACTACGGCCAGCGCCACGACGTGGAGCTCGAGTCGGCGCGGAAAGTGGCGGCGGCCCTCGGCGCGCGGGAGCACAAGATCGCGAGGATCGACCTTCGCCTTTTCGGCGGCTCGGCCCTGACCGACGACATCGCGGTTCCCAAGGGCCGCTCGGTCGAGGACATGGCGGGCGAGATCCCCGTCACCTATGTGCCTGCGCGGAATACCATCTTCCTCTCCTACGCCCTCGCCTATGCGGAGGTGCGGGAAGCGAACCACATCTTCATCGGCGTCAATGCCGTCGATTACAGCGGCTATCCCGACTGCCGCCCGGAATATATCGAGGCGTTCCAAGCCATGGCCAATCTCGCGACCCGCCGCTGGGTCGCGGGGCCCGAACGGCTTGTGATCGAAACGCCGCTCATCAATCTCACCAAGGCCGAGATCATCCGGCGCGGCCTCGAGCTCGGCGTTGATTACGGGTTCACCGTCAGCTGCTATGATCCGGATGAAACGGGCGCTGCCTGCGGCGAATGCGATTCCTGTCAGCTCCGCAGGCGCGGCTTCGAGGCCGCCGGCGCCCCCGATCCCACGCGATACCGTTCATGACCTATGCGGTGAAGGAACTGTTCTACACCCTGCAGGGCGAAGGCGCCCAGGCGGGCCGCCCGGCCGTGTTCTGCCGCTTCGCCGGCTGCAACCTGTGGACCGGGCGCGAGGCGGACCGGGAGCAGGCCGTCTGCCGTTTTTGCGACACCGATTTCGTCGGCACCGACGGCCCCGGCGGCGGCAAGTTCAGGACGGCGGAGGACCTGGCGGCGGCGGCCATGCGCCTCTGGCCCGGCGGCGGCAAGCCCTATGTGGTCTGCACCGGGGGCGAGCCGCTGCTGCAGCTGGACGCGGCCCTGATCGACGCCTTCCATGCCGCGGGCTTCGAGATCGCCATTGAATCCAACGGCACCCTCCCCGCCCCGCCGGGGATCGACTGGATCTGCATCAGTCCCAAATCCACGGCGCCCCTCGTCCAGACCTCGGGCGACGAGCTGAAGCTGGTGTTCCCGCAGGAGGATGCCATGCCGGAACGCTTCGCCGGGCTCGATTTCCGCCACTTCTTCCTGCAGCCCATGGACGGCCGCGGGCCTGATGCCGCCGAGGTGCGCGCGCGCAACACCCAGGCGGCGCTTGCCTATTGCCTCGAGCATCCGCAATGGCGGCTCGGGCTTCAGACCCACAAGATCCTGGACATTCCGTGACCGCTCAGCCCCGGCCGCGGTAGGGCTGCACGCCCTGGTCGGGGATCCAGATGTCCTTCGGCTGCTCGCCCGTCATGTAGAACACGTCGATGGGGATCCCGCCGCGCGGATACCAGTAGCCGCCGATCCTGAGCCATTCGGGATCCAGCGCCTCCACCAGCCGCTTGCCGATCTCCACCGTGCAGGCTTCATGGAAGCCCGCATGATTGCGGAAGGAATGGAGATAGAGTTTCAGGGACTTGCTTTCGACCAGCCGGTCCTTCGGCACGTAGTCGATCACCAGATGGGCGAAGTCGGGCTGGCCGGTCACCGGGCACAGGCTGGTGAATTCCGGGCAGGTGAAGCGCACCAGATAGCGGGTGCCGGGATGGGGATTGGGCACCGTCTCCAGGACCGCCTGATCGGGGCTTTCGGGGATCTTTCCGCTGCCGCCGAGCTGCGACAGTCCCTGGTATATTTCCTTGCTCATCTTGCGCGCTTACTCACATCGGGTTAACACGGGGGTGAAACACCACGGCATTTCTCTGGAACATAGGTCAACGATCATATCATGGACGTCAAGACCGGCTTCATAGACAGCATTGGCAACACCCCGCTCATCCGCCTGCGCCGCGCTTCGGAAATTACCGGCTGCGACATCTACGGCAAGGCCGAATTCCTCAATCCCGGCGGTTCGGTGAAGGACCGGGCGGCCTGGTA
>CAZDSS010000002.1:0-80441 GCA_964508185.1 uncultured Sphingomonadales bacterium | reverse complement strand
CTCCTTGACGCCCGCTTTCACGAGGCGCTCGGCTTCGGTCATCACGTGGTTCGCGGGGCGGCTCGCGAGATCGCCGCGGATGCCCGGGATGATGCAGAAGCTGCAGCGGTTGTTGCAGCCTTCGGAGATCTTCAGATAGGCGTAATGGCGTGGCGTGAGGCGCAGGCCTTCGGGCGGCACGAGATCGAGATAGGGATCGTGCAGCGGCGGCGCGGCGTCGTGGACGGCCGAGACGACCTGCTCATACTGGTGCGGTCCGGTGACCGCGAGCACGCCCGGATGCACCTCGCGGATGCGCCCTTCCTCGACACCCATGCAGCCCGTGACGATGACGCGGCCGTTCTCGGCCATGGCCTCGCCGATGGCGTCCAGGGATTCCTGCTTGGCGCTGTCGAGGAAGCCGCAGGTATTGACGATCACCACCTCGGCCCCGTCATAGCTCGGGGAGATGGCATAGCCCTCGGACCGGAGCTTGGTCAGGATGCGCTCGGAATCCACAAGCGCCTTGGGGCAGCCGAGGCTCACGATCCCGACCTTCGCGGGGGCTTTCACTTGTTTGACGGCGGCTTTGGACATGACGAGACGACAGCTTGAGATTTACGTGCGGGTTTGCGCGCAGGGCGCTTGCTGGTAGGGATAACTATCACTTCCTTTGATGGAGAGATAGCATGAAGGCCAGATTGAATGCCCAAAAAGCGGCGCCGGAGGCCTATGCGGCCATGGTTGCGCTGGAGAACGTCATCCGCCGCCATGTGGATCCCACCATCCTGGAGCTGGTGAAGCTGCGGGCGTCGCAGATCAACGGCTGCGCCTACTGCATCCATATGCACGCAACCGACGCCCGCGCCCGCGGCGAAAGCGAGGAACGGCTCTATCTCCTCAACGCCTGGCGGGAATCCTCCCTCTATACGGAGCGGGAGCGGGCGGCCCTCGCCTGGACGGAGGCGGTGACGCTCATCGGCGAGACGCATGCGCCGGACGAGGTCTATGAGGGGCTTCTTCCCCATTTCAGCGAAGCGGAGATCGCCAATCTCACCGCAGCAATCGCCATGATCAATCTGTGGAACCGCATGGCGATCGCCTGCCGCAACCAGCACCCGGTGCAGGCGCCGGTCAGAAGCTGAACAGCACTCCGACGCCGCCCGTGAACTGGTTGGGCGAGCCCACCTCGGTCAGCGGGCTGTCCTTGGCGTCGCCGAACAGGCGGCCGTATTCGAGGAAGCTCACGAACGAGGTGCGCGGCGTCACGTGATAACGGCTGCCGAGGCTGAGGGCGATCTCGGAAATGCCGCTTCCCGGCTCGTAGACGGGGAGATCGAGGGCGGAATTTGCCGACTGTTCCGGGGTCACGCCGAAGAAGGTGCGCATGTGCTTGCCCGAGACCCAGGTGGCGGTGAGCGCCGCCTGGGCGCCGAAATTCTCCGACTGGTAGACGCCGACCCGGGTTCCGAAATCGACCCGCGTGCCCTGGCGCGCGCCGAGGGCGTGGCGCATCTCGGCGAAAAGCCGCACATGGTCCTTGAAGCGGTACTGGACGAAGGGGCCGACGGCGATGGTCGAGCTCACCTTGCCAAGGCCCATGAGCGCCTCGTGGGTGTCGTCCTGCCGTCCGGACTGATAGCGGGCGAGGGCGCCGACGGTGAGCGGGCCGTCGTGATGGACGCTGTATTTCAAGGTATAGCCCGTCAGCACCAGATCGCGGCCATACTGCACCCGGACCAGGGGGACGATGGAGGTCTCGTGATCGTCCGACCCCTTGTATTCGGGGGAGAGCCCGAAGCCGAGGCCGATGTCGAGCTTGAGACCCGGAACGTCCAGCGGCTCGGGCCAGAGGTCGTCGATGGTGTCATAGACGCTGTTGGACACCCGCTCGATGAGACGTTCGCGGGCCTCCGCCGCCCCCGTACCGATCACCCCCAAAAACGCACAAAACGCAACCAATTTGCCCGCCGCTGGCCATTTAATCATCACATACTCCACCAGGCGTTTCCTCGACCTGTTCGCACCGGAATGTCGTTGTTGAAGCAGTCGCTCCACCGGCAATAACGCCGGGGAGCCAGCCGAAGTCGCAGGCTTCGGCAACATTTGTGGATCAGACGAGGCTAGGGAAAATTTGTGGCGTGGCTTGGGAAAGTTTGTGGCAAAATTTTTGCAGTTCAAGCTCTTGACCGGGGCGCCGCCATTCTGGTCAGGGTTTGAAGGGTGAGCGTCCGACGGTCGATGTCGCTATTGTGTGTGTCGAGGAAGTCATGTCCGTCGGATATAGTCTGCGTGAGAATGAGGTAGTTTACAGTTTGCGCGAGAACGGCGCCGCTCTGATCTTCATCGCCCTCCTGTTCTGGGCGGGCAACATGGTCGCCGGGCGGGCGACCGTGGGCCTTGTGGCACCGGTGACGCTCGCCTGCATGCGCTGGTCCATTGCCGGCGTCATCGCGTTGTTCCTGGCCCGCCGCCACCTGAAGCGCGACTGGCCCGCGATCCGGGCGGGATGGCGGCCCCTCGTCCTGCTGTCGCTCACCGGGATCTCGGGCTACAACACGCTCGTCTATTTGGGGCTGCAGAGCACCACGGCCATCAACGGATTTCTCATCAACACGACCCTCGCGTCGGTCGTCGCGCTCATGTGCTTTCTCCTGTTCCGCGACCGCCTGGGCCGCCGCGCCGCCCTGGGGCTCGTCGTCGCCATGAGCGGCGTCGTCTGGGTGATCCTGGGCGGCGATCTCACCAAGCTTCTGTCGCTGACGCTCAACCGCGGCGACCTCATCGTCTTCGCCGGGGTGGTGTGCTACGCCCTCTATACGGCGCTGCTGCGCAAGCGGCCCGACATCCATCCCATGACCTTCATCGCGGTCACCTTCATCCTCGGGTTCCTGTTCCTCCTGCCGTTCTGGGTGCTGGAGGCGGCGACGGGCATGACCGCCGTGTGGGACGATCCGCGCACCTGGTCGGTGATCGGATATCTCGCGATCTTCCCGTCCCTCGTGTCCTTTCTCTGCTTCAACCGGGGGGTGGCGCTCATCGGCGCGAACCGGGCGAGCGCGCTGCTGCTCATGATGCCGCTCGTCGGCGTGGTCCTTTCCATGATCTTCCTCGGCGAGGCGCTGATCCTCGCCCATGTGGTGGGCGGCATGCTGATCTTCGCCGGCCTCTATATCGGGCGGCGCAAGCCCGCCTGACCCCGTGATCCGGCCCGGCCGGGGGCATTTTCGCGCCCCGGCCGGGATCAATTTGCCCCCTCGACGGTTTAAAGGGTTGAGCGGCAAGCCTGGCCGCGCGTCGGCGTATGGGCAAGTGGCATGGATCAGAAGTCCCTCATCCGCTTTCTGGCGGTGATCGAGCATGGCAGCATTTCGGAGGCTGCGCGCGTTCTCGGCATCACCCAGCAGGGGGTAAGCTCCACCATCGCCCGACTTGAGGAAGAGCTCGGCGTCAAGCTGTTCGACCGCGCGCCCGGGGGCGTGACCCGCCTCACCGCCTTCGGCAAGGTTTTCGTCAACCACGCCAAGGCCCATCTCGCCGGCCTCAACCGGGCGATCGCCGAACTCCACGCCATGCGCGACGCATCGAGCGGGACGGTCACCGTCGGGGTGGGGGAGACCTTCTCGGGCGAGCTCATGTCACTGGCCGTGGCAAGCGTCCATTCCGCCCGGCCGGGGATCCGCATCCATCTCATCGAAGGCTATTCCGAGGGGCTGATGCAGCGCCTTCTGGTGGGCGAGCTCGACTTCCTCGCAAGCGGCACGGTGGACTACCGCATTCCCGAGCCCCTCATTCACGAGCTTCTCTATACCTCGACCGACCTGGTGGCGGTGCGGCCGGGCCATCCGCTGGCCGGCAGACGCGATCTCAAGCTTGCGGACCTTGCGCGCGAGACCTGGGTCATGTCCCTCAGCCGCCGCGACGAATACGAGACGGTGTCCCGCGCCTTCGCGGAAGCGGGCCTCGCGCCGCCCGCCGACGTGATCTGGACCGACAGCATGGCGGTGACGCTCAATCTGATGCTGGCCAACGATTATCTCCTTCTCAGCTCCCCGGCGCTCACCGGCCTGAAAGTCGGGCAGACCAGCCTTCTTGTCCCCTTGTCCCTCGATGCGCCGCGGCTGCAGCGGAACGCGCGGCTCGTCTATCACGGCGACATCCCCCTGAGCCCCGCCGCCAATCTCATGATCCGCGCGGTGCGCGACGCCGCCCGCCAGATCGCGCCATCCCGCTGCGAAACATGAAAAATTTTTATCTTCCTATTCCTTTGTATATAACGGACCGATACTTGAATGAACAAGTAAAGTAATTATGAATTCGATATGAAAATGAAGGATGGTTACATGGAACATATTAGGGTTTTACATTGAGAAATAGGCGAGGGAGGCAAGGTTGACACGCGGGTTTTTATCCATATGCTTATACGCCGCATCGCCATGGATATTGAGGAAAACATAGAAGATCCGCCTGATTTGCTTTCAGGCGAAAAGCGTCGTCTGTCGAATGGAGAGGAATTACTTATCCGACGGCCGACGGCGCTGGATGGTGCCGCGGTTCACCGTCTGATCGCCCAGTGTCCGCCCCTCGACCGCAATTCCCTTTATTGCAATCTCATCCAGTGCAGCCATTTTTCGGCCAGCTGCGCCCTTGCGGAATGCGAGGGCGAGGTGGTGGGTTTCGTGTCGGGCCACATCCTCCCCGCGGATCCTGAAACCCTGTTCATCTGGCAGGTGGCGGTCTCCGCCGCCATGCGCGGCCAAAGGCTCGGCCGCGACCTCATCCTGCATATTCTCGCGCGGCGCGAGCAGAAGGCGGTGCGCTGGATCGAGACCACCATAACGGACGAGAACGCCGCCTCCTGGGCGATGTTCAAGTCGCTCGCAGCAAGCCTCCGCACATCCTTTG
Organism: uncultured Sphingomonadales bacterium; assembly: GCA_964508185.1. Taxonomy (GTDB): domain Bacteria; phylum Pseudomonadota; class Alphaproteobacteria; order Sphingomonadales; family Govanellaceae; genus CAZDSS01. The sequence goes on along the minus strand of CAZDSS010000002.1, from coordinate 75,557 downwards.
CGCGGTCGGTTCTGTTCGACCGCGATCTTCATCTGGCCGGGCAGGCCCCGACGGAAAATCTCATGCGCATCGGGCCGTTCGGCATGCGCGAACCTTCAGAACCTGGAAAGGAAATTCAATGACTCCCGATCTCTCCGCTCCCGCCATGGATTGCGACGGTGAGCACAAGGTGTTCGCCGAGCTTGAATCCGAAGTGCAAAGCTATGCACGGTCCTTCCCGGTGGTCTTCGACCGCGCCGAGGGCAGCTGGATCACCGATGTGGACGGACGGCGCTATCTGGATTTCCTCGCCGGCGCGGGCAGTCTCAATTACGGGCACAACAACCCGCTGCTCGCCGAAAAGCTCGTGGAATACATCCGGCATGGCGGCATCACCCACAGCCTCGATCTTCACACGGTGGCCAAGGAGCGCTTCCTCGAGGCGCTGCGTGACGTGATCCTCACCCCCCGCGGTCTCGACTACCGGGTGCAGTTCACGGGACCGACCGGCACCAATGCGGTGGAGGCGGCGCTGAAGCTCGCCCGCAAGGTGACGGGCCGCGCCAACATCGTCGCCTTCACCAACGGCTTCCATGGCGTCACCCTGGGCGCGGTGGCTGCGACCGGCAACAGTCATCACCGCGGCGGCGCCGGCCTGCCGCTTCCGGGCGTGACGCATCTTCCGTTCGCCGGCTATCTCGGGAAGGACGGCGACACCATCGCCCTCCTCGAGCGCATGCTGGACGACGCATCGAGCGGCCTCGACCATCCTGCAGCGGTGATCCTCGAGACGGTGCAGGGGGAGGGCGGCCTCAATGTGGCGAGCGCCGAATGGCTGCGCAAGCTCGAAGGCGTGTGCAAGCGGCACGACATCCTGCTGATCGTGGACGACATCCAGGCCGGCTGCGGCCGCACCGGGCATTTCTTCAGCTTCGAGGAAGCGGGCATCACGCCCGACATCGTGACCCTGTCCAAGTCCCTGAGCGGCTTCGGGCTGCCCTTTGCCGTCACCCTGTTCCGGCCCGATCTCGACCAGTGGAAGCCGGGCGAGCATAACGGCACCTTCCGCGGCAACAATCATGCCTTCGTCACCGCCGCGGCGGCGCTGCTCCATTACTGGTCCGACGACAGCTTCGTGAAGGAGGTCCGCGCCAAGGGCGAGTTCATGCGCGAGCGGCTGGAACGCATCGCCGCCCGCCACCCCGGCTTGCGCGCCAAGGGGCGCGGCATGATGCGCGGCATCGAATGCGAAAGCGGCGCCGTCGCCGACGCCGTCTGCCGCAAGGCCTTCGCCGAGGGCCTCATCATCGAGACGAGCGGCCCCGACGGCCAGGTGGTGAAATGCCTGCCGCCCCTGACCACCAGCACCGAGGATCTGGCGACCGGGCTCGACATCCTCGCCCGCGCCTTCGCCGCGGTCGCGGGGGCGGGGCGCGCAAAGTCCGCCAAGGCCCCGGCCGCCGCCTGAAGCACAAGACAGAAGGAGTATTCGTCGATGATCGTTCGCAGCTTGCAGGAAGCCGAGCGCAGCCGCCGCCGCGTGGTGAGCCAGACCTGGGAAAGCACCCGCCTGATCCTCAAGGACGACAATATGGGATTTTCCTTCCATATCACCACCATGTATGCGGGCACCGAGACCAGGATGTGCTACCGCAACCATCTGGAGGCGGTCTATTGCATCTCGGGCGAGGGGGAGATCCGCGACCTCAACACCAACGAGGTTCATCAGATCCGTCCGGGCACCATCTATGTGCTGGACAAGCATGATCCCCATGTGCTGACCGCCCGCACCGCCCTGCAGCTTGCCTGCGTGTTCAACCCGCCGGTCACGGGCCGGGAGGTCCATGACGAGACCGGCGCCTATCCGCTGGAGGGAGAACCGGTATGACCCATGATCTCTATCCGTCGCGACGCCAGCCCCATCCCGAAATCCGCCGCCGCCTGGACCCGGTGGTCCATGGCCGCCCCGGGCCGGACGCGCCCATCCCGGCGGAGCTCGTGAATTTCTACGACGAGAACGGCTATCTGGTGTTCGAGAACTTCTTCTCGCGCGACGAGGTCGCGGCCATGCAGAAGGAAATGAAGGCGCTTCGCGGCAATCCCGACATCCGCGACCATGACTGGACGATCACCGAGCCGGGCAGCGGCGCCATCCGCTCCATCTTCAGGATCCATGAGCTGAGCCCCGCCTTCGGCGCGCTCGCGAAGGATCCGCGCCTCGTGGCCCTGGCGGAATTCCTGCTCGGCGACCGGGTCTACATTCATCAGTCGCGCCTCAACTACAAGCCGGGCTTCCGCGGCAAGGAGTTCTACTGGCATTCCGACTTCGAGACCTGGCATGTGGAGGACGGCATGCCGCGCATGCGCGCCTTCAGCATTTCCATCACCCTGTCCGAGAACAACGAGTTCAACGGACCGCTGATGCTGATCCCGGGCTCGCACCGCAGTTTCGTCGCCTGCGTGGGCGAGACGCCGGAGGACCATTACAAGCAGTCGCTGAAGAGGCAGGAATACGGCGTGCCCGATGACGACAGCCTGCGCTTCCTCGTCAACAAGGGCGGGATCGTCGCGCCCAAGGGGCCGCCGGGGACGCTCATCCTGTTCGACTGCAACATCATGCACGGCTCCAACGGCAACATCACGCCCTATGACCGGAGCAACCTGTTCCTCGTCTACAACAGCCTGGAGAACCGCCTGCTGGAGCCCTTCGGCGCCGCCCGGCCGCGGCCCGAATTCATCGCCGCGCGGGACAACGTGACGCCGCTGCCGTCGCCGCGCATGGCCGCTGCTTGAGAAGGGCGGCCCGCCATGGTGGTCGCCGCCTTCATCTTCTTCTTCGTCCTGTTCCTCGCGATCGGCCTTGCCGCAACCGTCAAGAGCCGCGGCAACCGTCGCGACTATTACGTTGCGAGCCGCGAGGTGTCGCCGTGGGTCGCGGGACTGTCGGCGGTGGCCACCAACAACAGCGGCTACATGTTCATCGGCGTCATCGGCTACACCTATGCGGTGGGGCTTGCCGCCGTCTGGCTCATGGTGGGCTGGATCGCGGGGGACTTCATCGCCTCCCTCTTCATCCACAAGAAGCTGCGGCGGACGGCGGGAAGGGTGGACGCCGTCACCTTCGGCGGGATCCTCAGCCGCTGGAACGGCACCGACTTCCGCGTCTATCGGCGTATCGCCGCCGTCATCACCATCGTCTTTCTCGGCGCCTATGCCGCCGCGCAGCTGAGCGCGGGGGGCAAGGCGCTTCACGTGATGTTCGGCTGGCCGCGGGAGATGGGCGCGCTGCTGGTCGCAGGCGTCGTCGTCGCCTATTGCTTCGCGGGCGGCATCCGCGCCTCCATCTGGACGGACGTCGCCCAGTCCTTCGTCATGATGGCGGCGATGACGCTCCTGTTCTGGGCGGGGGTGCAGGGGCTCGGCGGCCCGGCGGAGACCTGGCGCATGCTGGGCGAGATCCCCGGCTATCTCGACTGGTTTCCCGATGACCTCGCCTTTCCCGGCGCCGGCGGCATGGCGCTTTTCGCCGTGGGCTGGATGTTCGCGGGCTTCAGCGTGGTGGGCGCGCCCCATGTGATGGTGCGATTCATGGCGCTCGACAAGGCCGACGGGATGGCGCGGGCGCGCGTCTGGTACTACGGCTTCTATGTGCTGTTCTATGCGCTGGCCACGGGCGTCGGGCTGTTGTCCCGCCTCTATCTGCCGGAACTCGGCGGAATCGATGCGGAGCTCGCCTTGCCGACCATGGCGCAGACCCTGCTGCCGCCCGTGCTCGTCGGCCTCGTCCTTGCCGGGATCTTCGCGGCCACCATGTCCACCGCCGATTCTCTCGTGCTGTCCTGCTCCGCCGCGGCGACCAACGACCTGCCGTCGCGGCGCACGGACAATCCCTGGATCATCAAGCTCGCAACGCTCGCGACGGCGGCGCTTGCCCTCGCGATCGCGCTGTCGGGAACGCAGAGCGTCTTCTCCCTCGTGATCCTCGCCTGGTCGGTGCTGGCCTCCGCCTTCGCGCCGCTCCTTGTGGTCTACGCGCTCGGCGGGCGCCCGGGGGAGGGGCTTGCGATCGCCATGATGGTGATCGGCGTCGGCGTGGCGCTTCTCTGGCGCAACCTGGGGCTGCATGAAACCATCTATGAAGGCATGCCCGGAATCCTTGCGGGTCTTGCGACCTTCGGCCTCGTTCGCCTGCTCGCTCCGGCGCCCGTTGCGGACAAAGAAAGAATTCCTGAAAAAGCTTCTTGACGGCACCCGTCGGAACGGCTAGATCAGTGCCCACACCGCCAAGGCCCGTCCCCATCGTCTAGAGGCCTAGGACACCGCCCTTTCACGGCGGCGACCGGGGTTCGAATCCCCGTGGGGACGCCACTTCCTCAGGTTTTTCAATATTTTGCAAGGCGCCATGCCGCAGTCCGGCAGGCGGCTTTTTTGCATGCGCGATCGCCGTCCGATCGGACGGCTTCTCAGCCCGTGAAATGCCGGAGAAGGCCCGCCGTCGCGATGCCGATCAGGACCGTCGGCAGCATGGAAAAACGCGTCGCGGCGAGCAGCGTGACGACGAGCGCCGCAAGGTCCGCGGGGTTCCTGGTCACGAAATGGGGGGCGATCACGGAGATGAGGACGCAGCCCGGCGCTGCTTCCATGATGGTGATCGTGCGCTCGCCGAGATTGCGGTTGCGGAGCGCGAGATAGCCGAGGGCGCGCGTCATGTAGGTGGCCGTCGCCATGGCGAGAATCGCAAGAAGATTCCAGAAGTCGATCATGCGCGCCGCGCCGCCCTCTTGCCCGCCGACATGAACCATGCCGCGACGAGGCCCGACACTGCCCCCGCCGCCACATACCAGCCGCCGGGGGCGGCAAGATATGTTCCGGCCGCGAACACGAGGCTCACGAGCCAGGGGAGCGCCGGTCGCAGGCCGCGCCACATGCCGCGGAGCAGCACGAGGATCACGGCGGGGAAGGCGAGATGAAGGCCCCAGGCCTCGATGTCGCCGATGAGCGGGCCGACGAAGGCCCCCACGAACGTGAAGACGAGCCAGGTGAGATAAAGGGGTATTGCCGCGCCGAGATAATAGGGCAGGCTGAAGGCGGGCCTTTCTCCCGCAAGCTGCCGACGTTGCACGTCGCTGATGGCGAGTGCCCAGGATTCGTCGCACATGATGGCCAATGCGGGCAGTACCTTGCGCTTCGGCAGATGCTGCAGATGGGGCGCGAGCACCGCGCCCATCAGAAGGTGGCGGCTGTTGATGAGGAAGGCGACGGCGGCGATCAGCAGCACATGCGGCGGCGAAGTCCAGAGGGCGATCGCCGCGAATTCGGATCCGCCGCCGAAATTGAGCCCCGTGAGCAGCGGCACCTCGACGATCGAGAGACCCTTCTGCGCCGCCTGGGCACCGAGGACGAGGGCGAAGGGCACGAAGCCCGCGCCCACCGGCAAGGCGTCCATCAGGCCGCGCAGGGCCTCCGGCCTCGGCTTGCGGGATCTCGACAGGGCGGATGCGGGGGACGTTGTCTCCATCCCGGGAACTCACATGATACGCAGCGTTCCGCCGCTTATAACGCATTCCAAGTGAAATGCGACTGCGTTTGCATCATCCGGGCCATGCCTTTCCCGCGCGGCTGGGGGAACGGACAGCTTCCTGCCTGCGTTTGTCCGGTGCCGGGCGGCGAACCATCAACCCTCCACGAAAGGACGGCTGGATGACGACGCTCTATACCATGCCGGGAACCTGTTCCCTCGCTCCCAATATCGCGATCGCCTGGCTCGATGCGCCGGTCGAGATTCACAACATGGCCTATGGCGACCACAAGAAGCCGGAATTCCTGGCGATCAATCCCAAGGGGAAGGTCCCGGCGCTCCGCTTCGACGATGGCGACGTTCTGACGGAAGCGGCGGCGATCCTGACCTGGCTCGGCGCTGCCTTCGGCGGGCCGGGCTTCGCACGGGACACGCCCTTGGGGCGCAAGGAGGAGGAGGCGCTCGCCTACATGACGTCCGAGGTCCATGCGACGTACGGCGGCCATTTCGCCCCCGGGGCCTTCGCCCAAAGCAAGGCGGCGCAGGACGAGGTGAAGCGCAAGACCTACGAGAAGCTCGGCGAACATTACCGGCGGCTCGAGGACACGCTCAAGGCCAATGGCGGCGAATGGTATCTGGGCAAGCGCTCCTTCGCCGATGCGTTCCTTTATGTCCTCTGCCGCTGGATCGAGCTGACGCCGCTCTCCATCGGCGATTATCCGGTCCTTGCCTCCCATCGCGCGCGCATGGAGACGGACGAGGGGGTGAAGCGTGCACTGCAGCGGCAGGGGATGGAACCCGTGGGATGACGGCGGCGGCGAACGGCGGCATCCACTGGCCGCCCCTACATTACCCGGAATGGGCGGAGACCTGCCGGGCGCTTCATCTCTGGTGCCAGATGATCGGCAAGTATCGCCTTGCCCGGACGCCCTGGCTCAATCATTCGTGGCACGCGACCCTCTATTCCACCGGCCGCGGCTTCACCACCGGCCTCGTGCCGGATGCCGCGGGCGGGGTGGAGATCGTGCTGGACCTCATCGATCACGAAGTCCTGGGCATGACGAGCGAGGGGAGAAGCGCGCGCTTCGCCCTTCGGCCCATGTCGGTCGCGGAATTTCACGGACGGCTGACGGCGCTGCTCGATGCCCTGGGCGCCACCGCGACCTTCCACGGCGTTCCGAACGAGATTCCCGATCCCGTGCCCTTCATCGACGATCACGAGGAGCGGCCCTATGACGCCGCGGCGGTGACGCGCTTCCATCAGGTGATCGTTGCGGCGACGCGGGTCTTGCAGCGCTTCCGCACCGGCTTCATCGGAAAGTCCAGTCCCGTGCATTTCTTCTGGGGCAGCTTCGATCTGGCGGTGACCCGCTTTTCGGGCCGTCGCGCGCCGCTCCATCCCGGCGGCGTCCCCCATCTGCCCGACGCCGTGACGCAAGAGGCCTACAGCCACGAGGTCTCGTCCGCCGGCTTCTGGCCCGGGGGCGGGGGCCTCGATCACGCGGCCTTCTATTCCTACGCCTATCCCATGCCCGCGGGCTTCGCCGCGGCGCCCGTCGCGCCCGCCGCCGCGCGGTTCGATGAACAACTCGGCGAGTTCATCCTGCCCTATGACGCCGTGCGCACGGCAGAAGATCCGGAAGCGACCTTGCTGGCCTTTCTGGAGAGCACCTACAGGGCCGCCGCCGATCTCGGGCGCTGGGATCGTGATGCCTTGGAATGTCCCCTCGGCGTCCCGCGCCGCCCGCGACCTTTGACGTCGCCCGTCCCAAGCCAAGGATCCTGAGCCATGGAGACACCGGAAGACCTCGTCATCAATCGGGTGGAGGGGCCGAGCAAGGGCCGCTATGTGGCCCGCCTTGACGGTGTGGAAGCGGAGATGACCTATTCCCGCGCCGGCGCCGCCATCGTCATCATCGATCACACGTCAGTACCGGACGCCCTTCGCGGCCGCGCGGTGGGACGGGCGCTCGTCGAGCGCGCGGTCGAGGACGCCCGGCGCGAAGGCCGCGCCATCATCGCCCTCTGCCCCTTCGCCAAGGCCCAGTTCGACCGCCATCCCGAATGGCAGGACGTGCTGCGGCGCTAGGCAGTCATCCTCATCTGCCCAAGTCGAGCAGAGCGGAAAGCCACTGCTTCAGCTTTGCGACGATCTCGTCATCCGCAAGAAGAGCGACCCTGAAGGCAGGAAAGCCGCGCAGGTTCGTTGTCGTGAGCGGACCTACGATCCGCTCGAGTTCTTCCCGAAAGTGGCGGCGAACCTCTTCATCCTCGAAGCCCGGCTGGTAGTACAGATTGCGGAGGGTGAACGAGACAAGAAGGCCGCGCTTGCCCCATTGCCAGAGATGAAGCGGCTGGATTTCCTTGCCGTCATGCCACGGGAAGGCGGCATAGATCGAGGCCTGGCCCTTCGAGACGCCTGTTCGGGCGCCAAGGCTTTCCGTCAGCGCGATGAAGGCGGCTGCGCCCTCACGTGCATCCTTGTCACCTTCCGTGATATGTTTCTCCAGCCATTCCTCACATGAGAGCGGGGGCAAGGCGAGCCGGGAAGACTTGGCAGCGGCGGCCCGTTCCGTTTCGCCGATCACGCGCGGGCTCAAGGTGACGGCGCCGCCGTCACCCGCGAACCAGCGGAGTTCCACGGCGCGAACGTCTGCGCGCATCTGGTCGTTGAGAAACTCCAGTACGCGCGCCAGCTCCCGTGGGATCTCGTCGGCGACGAACACGAGTTTGATGCGTCCCGCTTTGAAATTTGCGTCGACCTGATCCCAGAATACCGCCGGGTCCTGATCGCCGATGAACTGCTGCAGTGCGGTCTCCGGATCCATGCCCGCGGCCTCGGCAGTTTCAGCGAAGCTTCGGGCGATGCTTCCCGCCTGCCAATACGCGGTGGCGTTCGCCGCATAATCCAGCATCTGGCCGACGACCTCCCGGCGGAGGCGAGTATCGGCAGCCCGTTTGACCTCAACCAGAACCGGGACTGCATCCTGGGTCACGAACAGATGATCGACGGACCAGCGGCCGTTGCCTTGCTCGTTATCGCTGATGGCCTGTTCCCGCCGGATCAGCAACAGGGGGCCGTCCCCGTCAGCAATGAGTTCAGGGTATCGCGCCACCAAGCTCTGCACCCTGTCTTCCGTCTCGGGCGCCGAGGGGCGTCATCCGCCTCAGGCTGCCGTCAGGATCAACAGTAAAAAGAACACCGTGTGCCATACACCCCCTCGCATGCAGTCTTCGTCAACCCGGAACCGGTATTGCCCGGCCTCGCTCGGCAACAGAAGAATGAACAATGAGATGGCCAATGTCGATCAAGATGCGATCGGCGCTTTGGCGACGCGAGGGGGATTGGCAAATGGCGGCGCCGATTCCGTGTCGGCGGCCGCCTCTCGCAAGGCGCTAGAGATCCGTCCCCCAGGCGAGATCGAGCCTGAGGCCGATGACGAAGGCGTCCTTCACGTCCGGCGCGACGCCGGGATTGATCACGTACTGGATGTCGGGCTGGATGGCGATCATGTCGTTGATGCGGGCGCGGTAGGTGAGTTCGAAGGCGACCTCCCGCTTGAGCGCGTCGTCCGCGCGCTTGTACGGCCCGCCGCTTTCGACCCAGGCGACGGAAAGGCCGAGATCGTCCTCCGGCCGCGCCGGGAGGATCCCCGTATAGACCGCGCCGGCGGCCAGGGAATATTTGAACGGATTGACCCCGGCGCTCGCCCAGCCGCCATGGGCATAAAGGGCGAGGCCACGGCGCGGATCGTCGGGGTCCTCGTAGACCCGGCCTTCCACCAGGGCATAGATCCCGTCATTGCCGCGGCGCAAGCGTCCCGTCTCCAGATCCTCGAACCGAGCCGTATAGCGCCAGTATCCGGCGGCCGCGCGCATGCTGCCAGCGCCATATTCCAGCTCGCTTACAAGCAAGGCGCCGTCGCCGTCGCCGAGCTTGACCGCCGTGCGCTTCGGATGATCGGGATCGCCGGGCACGCCGTCGAGCACCGCCGTGCGCAGGAGAAGGGCGTCGGTCAGCCGGAATTCGGCCCGCGCGGCGAGGGAGGTTACCGGAAAGATCGAAGGTCCCGCTTCCCCGCTCTGGGCGAGGGCGAAGGTGGTGGTCTGCGCCGCGTGCAGGAACAGGTCCGCCGTGTCGATCACGTCGAATTCGCTGTTGAGGTCATAGAGTCCCACCCGGATCGAGGCGCGGTCGTCGAGAAAGCGCTGGTCGATCCAGGCTTCCAGAAGGCGGGCGGCCTCGACGCCCGTCTCGATGCTGCTCAGGGCCTGGGCGTCGCCCACGAGATCGCCGGACAGGGCCTTGCCGTTGTTGTAGACGCCGTAAAGGAACAGGGTCGCGCCGTTCCAGCCCATGGCGCGCTCCGCATCCACTTCGAGCGACAGGTCCAGATTGTCCATGTAGCGGCTGCCGGTCTCGAGGCCGCCGGACAGGTTGGACATGACGTCGGCGATATACCGGATGTCGAAGCGGGCGGCGCTTTCCTCCGCCGCGGCGGCCGCGGGCGCAACCAGAAAGGTGAGCAGGGCCAAAGGGCTGACCGCATGCGTATTGCGAAGCATGATGGCGTCCTTCGTTGCAACTTGAATACAGGCAGGCGCGGGATGGAATCCGCGCCCCCGCCCGAACATAGCGTGCAATGGGCGGATGTCTGCCCCGTTTCGCCCCCTTTGGCCTGATCGAGAAAATCATTGGCCCGCGCGCGTATGTGGGAAGAGCGTAAAGTTCTAATATCACAAGCAAGGGGAGTTGGGAGTTCCGCAATCATGAGCGACAGGAGCGGACGCGCGCTGCGTTCGAGAATCTTCACACGCAAGACGGTCGAGACGGTTCAGGCCGAGGCGCTGTCACAAGGCCTGAAGCGCAGCCTGAGCGCAACCAATCTGGTGTTCCTCGGCGTCGGCTGCATCCTGGGCGCCGGGATCTTCGTCATGACCGGAACGGCGGCCGCCAATTTCGCGGGGCCCGGCGTCGTGTTGTCCTTCATGATCGCGGGGCTCGCCTGCGCCCTCACGGGGCTCTGCTATGCGGAGCTTGCCTCGACCATGCCGGTCTCGGGCTCGTCCTACACCTATTGCTATGCGACCATCGGCGAGATCGCGGCCTGGGCGCTCGGCTGGCTGCTCCTTCTCGAATACGGACTCGCCGCGGCGGCGCTCGCCGTCGGGTTTTCCGGCTATCTCACGAGCCTTCTCGCCGATTTCGGCATTCTCGTTCCGGCCTTCATCGCCACCCCCACGGTGCAGTCGGTGATAACGCCCGGCGGCACGGACTTCATCTATGGCGGCGGCGTCAACCTGATTGCCGCGGCGACCATAGCGATCGTCACCGTCATCCTCGTCATCGGCATCCGGGAATCGGCCCAGGCCAACAACGTGATGGTGGTCATCAAGATCCTGGTGCTGATCGCCTTCATCATCGTCGGGGTGAGCGCAGTCGCGCCCGAGAACTGGCAACCCTTCATTCCTGAGAACGAGGGCGAATTCACCTATGGCTGGGCGGGCGTGTTCCGCGCCGCATCCGTCCTGTTCTTCGCCTATATCGGGTTCGAGACGGTCTCGACCGCCGCGGCGGAGGCGCGCAAGCCCCAGCGGGACGTGCCCATCGGAATCCTCGGCGCGCTCATCGTCTGCACCACGGTCTATATCGCGGTATCCCTGGTCCTCACGGGCATCGTGCCGTTCCGCGAGCTCAACGTGCCGGACCCGATCGCCCTTGCGGTTGACCGCATGGCAATGCCGGAATTCGCGGTGGTCGTGAAGTTCGGCGCGCTCATGGGGCTCGGCTCCGTGCTGCTCGTCAATGCCTACGGGCAGTCGCGGGTGAGCTTCGCCATGTCCAAGGACGGATTGCTTCCGCCCCTGTTCAGCGCGCTTCACCCGAAGTACGTCACCCCCTGGCTCGGCACCATCACCTATGGCGTGATCTCGGCGGCGGGCGCGGCGCTTCTGCCCATCACGCTTTTGGCCGATCTCATCAGCCTCGGGATCGCCTCCGCCTTTTCCATCGTCTGTTTCAGCCTCATGTGGCTGCGCAGCAAGCGCCCCGATCTCGCGCGTCCGTTCAAGGTGCCGTTCGGCGGCTTCATGGTCGGGAAGGTCTGGATCGGCTATATTCCAGTGGCGGCGATCCTGTTGTGCTGGCTGATGATCGTGCCGGTGCTCATGGACATCGTGGGTCAGGCCTTGCGCGGCGACATCATCCCGGCCGTGATCCTCGGCAGCTATGCGGTGGCCGGGCTCGTGCTCTATTTCACCTATGGCGTGCGACATGCGCGGGCCGGTCGGGAGGATGCGGCCCCATGTCCTGAAATCGGGAAGTCTCAAGGATGAGCGACAAGCGTGATCTCTTTGCCCCGCGCTCGGCGGAGGATGTGAAGCGCCTGGTGGCGGGGCAGCCCCTGGCCTGGATCGTATCCGGCGGCGGGGATGCGGGCTTCAATGCGACCCTTCTGCCCCTGCGGCCCATGGAGGAAGACGGGAATCTTTTGGGCTTCATGGGCCATTTCGCCCGCGGCAACGCCCATCTTGCGGCCCTTCGCGCCGATCCGCGGGCGCTCATCCTGTTCCTTGGCGTCAACGGCTACATCTCCCCGTCATGGATGGCGGACAGGACCCAGGCGCCCACCTGGAACTATGCAAGCGCGCAGTTTGCGGCGGAGATCGAATTCTTCGAGGATCCGGCGGAAATCCGCGCCCATCTCGACGATCTCGTCGGCGCCATGGAGGCGGGGCGGGAGCGCGCCTGGTCCATCCCTGAAATGGGCGCGCGCTACGAGATGCTCGCGTCCCGCATCGTCGGCTTCCGCGCCCGCATCAAGGATACCCGCGCCAGGTTCAAGCTCGGCCAGGACGAGCGGCCGGACGTGCTGGCGGACATCCTCAAGGGGCTGGACGCGGGCGGGGACACGGAGCTTGCCGCCTGGATGCGCGACTTCAATCCGGGCCGCGCCTGATTCCCGTCATTCCTCGCCGCCGTTGCCGAAATATTGCGACGGCGCCATGCCGAAGGTGCGGCGGAACATGGCGGTGAAGGCGCTCGGGCTGTTGTAGCCCACGTCCAGCGCCACCGTCGTCACCCGCTGCCCGGTGGCGAGGCGGGACAGCGCCTCCATGAGGCGCACATGCTGGCGCCAGAAGGCGAAGCTCATCCCCGTTTCCTTGCGGAACATGCGCGTGAAGGTGCGCCGCCCCATGGCGGCCGCCGCCGCCCATTCGTCCAGGGTCTGGTTGTTGGCGGGATTCGCCAGGATCTCGCGGCAGACCTTCAAGAGCCGCATGCTCTGCGGCATGGGGATATGAAGGGGGGCGGCGGGCGTCGCCGTGATTTCGTCCAGGATCAGCTCCATCACCCGGCCGTCGCGGCCGTTGACGTCGTATTCGATGGGGATCTGGGTCGCCTCGATGATGAGCTCGCGGAGCAGGGTCGAGACCTCGATCACCCGGCAGGACCTGGGAAGGTCCGGCCGCGCGCGGGTATCGATATAGAGGGTGCGGACCGATACATGGCCGCGGCAATGGGCCTCGTGCACCATGCCGGCGGGGACCCAGACCGCGCGCTGGGGCGGCACCATGAAGCTTCCCGCATGGGTGATGACCGAAATCACCCCCGTCGCCGCATAGACGAGCTGCGCCCGCGGATGGCTGTGCGGCGGGTCCACGAAATTGGGGGGATATTCGTCCGCCAGCGCCGCCACCGGCCGCGGCACGTTCTGATAATCGATTCCGCGTGTGCTGCGATTCATTGGCCCGCCCTAGATGTTTATTGTTCCGCGCGCGATAGCAGCGCCGCCCGCACAAGACTAGATTTTTCAGCGGTTGATTGGTTTGTGCGAGGCTCGAGGGAGTCCGATTTGAACGGCATCAATGGCGAAGATAAACTCCGGCTCAACAAAAGCAAGGGGGGCGACGCGGCGCGGGATCTGGATCCGGACGTGAAGCGCTTCGTTGATTCCATCAGCGGCGCCTATGGGCGCTATCCCGGTTTTGCCACCATGTCCTACCCCGAACGGCGGCGGGTGATCGAGGAAATCCGCGCTCCCTGGGCCGCGGGCGGACCCGCCATGGCCCGCACCACGGAGGTGACGGCGCCGTCCCGCCACGGCCCGGTGCGGCTGCGGATCCATGATCCGAAGGGGGAGGGGGCGCTTCCGGCGCTGATCTACATCCATGGCGGCGGCTGGACGGTATTCAGCCTCGACACCCACGACCGGCTGATGCGAGAATATGCGGCGCGGGCCGAAGTGATCGTCGTGGGCGTCGATTACGCCCTGTCGCCCGAGGTGAAGTATCCCGTGGCGCTGGAGCAGATCGTGGATGCGACCCGGTGGCTGAAGGACAACGGGGCGGAGTGGAACATCGACACCGCCCGCCTTGCCATGGGAGGCGATTCCGCGGGCGCCAATCTGACCGTGGCGACGGCGCTCACCCTGCGGGATGCGGGGGAGGGCGACGTGATCTCCGCCATGGTGCTGAACTACGGCGCGTTCGACGTGGAGACATCGGAAGAATCCCGCAGCCGCTTCGGCGGCCCCGGCTACATGCTGGGAAGCGACGAGATGGACGTGTTCTGGGACAATTACCTGCGCGACGACAGGGACCGCGCGGATCCTCTCGTCTGCCCCCTGCGGGCGCGGCTCGAGGGGCTGCCGCCGGCCTTTCTCGTCATTCCCGAATGCGACCTTCTGACCGAGCAGAGCCTCATCATGGCCGAACGTTTGCACGCCGCGGGCGTTTCAGCGGACGCCAGGGTCTATGAAGGGGCGACCCACAGCTTTCTCGAGGCCGTATCGATCGCGGAAGTCGCCGACCGTGCCTTCGCGGACACGGCGGACTGGCTGAAAAAGGTCATGGCCCGGTCGCGATAATCTACGGCCCTTATGCGAAAGCGGGTTTGTGGCAGAGGTCTAAAGTGAAGTTCGGGGTCATGTGCCCAGGCGGGAAATCGCGCCTGAATGGCCCCTTCCAGCGTGGCGTCAAGATCACAAGACAGGACGGGAGAGGAAATCATGGCCGCTATGGCATCTGAACAAGGAAAACGGGCCGCCGCGCTGCGGTCCCTGCGGGCGCTCTGCCGCGGCACCACGGCGCTCGTCATCATCGCCGGCGCGACGGCGGCGGTCGCTCAGGAGGGTGGAAACGCGGCGGCCGACAAGGACCGGCCCCTTTCCATGGAAGAAATCATCGTGAGCGCGCCGGAATACGTGCCGAGCGCGAGCCGGTCGGCGCTCAAGGACGATGCGCCGCTGGTCGAGATCCCGCAATCGGTGACCCTCATCTCCCGCGACCAGATCGACCTTCTGAACTGGAGCAGCCTGCAGGACGCCATGCGCTACACGGCGGGTGTGACGGGCGAGAATTTCGGGCCTGATGACCGCTATGACTGGCTGACCGTGCGCGGCTTCTATCCCGTCCAGTATATCGACGGCCTGCAGGCCCCGGTGGGCTCGGTCACCAATACGGGCACCGATCTTTACGGCTTCGAGAGCGTCGATGTGCTCAAGGGTCCGTCCTCGGTGCTCTACGGCCAGACGCCGCCCGGCGGCATCGTCAACATGCGCAGCCGCCGGCCCCAGTTCGAATGGGGCGGCGAGGCCGAGATCCAGTACGGCAATTACGATCACAAGCAGGCCAACGCCGACATCACCGGCCCGATCACCGAAAATCTCGCCTTCCGCCTGACCGGCCTCTATCGCGACCGCGAAAGCCAGGTGGATTACGCCGAGTCCGAGCGCGTCTATGTGGCCCCGGCGCTGACCATGCAGCTCAAGCCCGAGACCCAGCTCACGCTGCTTGCCTATTACCAGAAGGATGACGTGGACAACGAGACCCACGGCTTCCTGCCGGCCTTCGGCACGCTGCTGCCGAACCCCCTCGGCAAGATCTCGCCGAGCTTCTTCCCCGGCGAGCCGGGGGTCAACTTCTTCAACCGCGAGCAGTGGGCGGTGGGCTATGACTTCTCCCACAGCTTCGCCGACAACCTGTCGCTGCAGCAGAACCTGAAATATTTCAAGGCCGAGACGGAGTCCCGCGTGATCTACGGCGCGGGGCTGCTGGACGCCGACTTCGACGGCGTGCCGGACGACTACCGCACGCTCAACCGCTACGACTTCCCGTTCAACGAGGTGGTGAAGTCGTTCAACGTGGACACGCGCCTGCACTGGCAGGTGAACACCGGCGCGCTCGAACATTCGATCCTCGTCGGCTTCGATTACCGTGACTATGACTATCAGTCGGAATTCGGCTTTGCCGTCGCGCCGTCCATCGACATCTTCAATCCGGTCTATGGCGCCGACGTGCCCATGCCCGCGCTGTTCCCGTTCGACGACCAGCAGCAGAAGCAGAAGGGCCTCTACATCCAGGACCAGATCCGCTTCGACCGTCTGGTGCTCACCGTCAGCGGCCGTCAGGACTGGGTGTCCAGCGCCAATGCCGGCGACCGCACGAAGGACGACAAGTTCACCTATCGCGTGGGCCTCAACTACGTCTTCCCGAGCGGCATCGCGCCCTATGTGCAGATGGCCAAGTCCTTCCAGCCGGTGGCGGGCCGCAGCGTCTATACGGGCGACCCGTTCGTGCCGACGACCGGCACGCAGTACGAAGCGGGGATCAAGTATGATGGCGCCAATCTCGGCCCCGATCTCAAGGTCTTCGCCTCCGCCGCGGTGTTCAACCTGGTGCAGAAGAACGTGCTGACCCCGGCCAACGACCCGAGCAACCCCTTCGCCCAGGTGCAGGAAGGGGAAGTGGAGGTGAACGGCGTCGAGCTTGAAGGCGTCATGCGCTGGCGCGAGCGCCTGAGCATCAACGCCTCCTACACCTACACGGACAGCGAGGTGACCGAGAGCAACGATCCCGCCGTCCTCGGCTCCCGCCTGATGGCGGTGCCGAAGCACAAGGCGTCGCTCCTCGTGGACTATACCTTCCAGGACGGGCCGCTCGCCGGTCTCGGCGCTGGCGCGGGCGTGCGCCATATCAGCTCCGTCTTCGGGGATGAGGCCAATCTGTGGCGCACGGGCAGCGTCACCCTGTTCGACGCCATCATCCATTACGACACCGAACAGTGGCGGCTTGCGGTCAATGCCAACAACCTGTTCGACAAGGAATATGTCCAGCGTTGCAGCTCCGCCACCGACTGCTTCTACGGCGTGAAGCGGCAGGTGGTGGGCTCCATCACCCGCAAGTTCTGATCCTGCACGGGTGGCGTGGATCTGATATGATCCACGCCACAATTGTTTCCGGGCCACGGCTGTTTTTGGCGAAGATCCGAAGGGGGGCGGTTCGTTGACGGAGGAAAAGCTCAGGGGGCGCGCGGTGGGACATGTGGCGGCAGCGGTTTTGATCCTTGCCGCATTGACCGGCCAAGCCATGGCGGACGACCTCTTTCCCTTCGATCCGGACCCGTTCCCCAGCACCTATGCGCCGCTTCCCCGCCATGACCTTGCGATCACCAATGTCACCATCCTCGACGGCGCGGGCGGTCGCATCGAGAAGGGCGCGGTTCTGGTGCGGGACGGCAAGATCGCGGCCATCGGCGCGGATCTCGAGATCCCGGCCGGCGTCGAGGTCATCGACGGCGCGGGACGGTGGCTCACCCCCGGGATCGTCGACCCTCATTCCCATCTCGGCAACGCGCCGCTTCCCATCACGCCGCTCGAGCTCAAGTCCTGGGACGTGAACGAGCGCACCGATCCCAACACCGCCCATGTCTTCGCCGAGCACGCGATCTTCGCCCAGGATCCGGCCTTCGTCCGCGCGCTCGAAGGGGGCGTGACCACGCTGCAGATCCTGCCCGGCTCCACCAATCTCTTCGGCGGCCGGGGCGTCGTCCTCAAGAACGTGCCGACGGTGACCGTGCAGGACCGAAAATTCCCCGGCGCGCCGGTGCCGCTCAAGATGGCCTGCGGGGAAAATCCCAAATACAACTATGGGCTGCGCGGCATGGCGCCGGGAAGCCGCATGGGTGTCGTCGCCGGCATGCGCCAGGCGCTGCAGGCGGCGCGCGAATACATGGCCAAGTGGGATGAATACCGGCGGGAGCTTGCCGAAGGGGACGACGATCCGCCGCCCGCCCGGGACTTCAGGCTCGAAACCCTCGCGCGGGCGCTTCAGGGTGAAATCCGGGTCCATGTCCATTGCTACCGCGCCGACGACATGGCGAACGTCATGGACGTGGCGGCCGAGTTCGGCCTGCGCCTTGCGGCCTTCCATCATGCGACGGAGGCCTACAAGATCGCGCCCCTGCTTGCCGAAAAGGGAATCTGCGCCGCCGTCTGGTCCGACTGGTGGGGCTTCAAGATGGAAGGGATCGACGGCATCCGCGAGAATGCGGCCTTCCTCGACGCCGCGGGCGGCTGCGCCGCCATGCATTCGGATTCCCCTGTCGTCGGGCAGCGGCTCAATCTGGAAGCGGCCAAGGCCATGGCGGCGGGGCGCCGCGCCGGGCTTGATATCCCGAGCGAGCATGCAATCCGCTGGGTAACGCTGAATGCGGCCCGCCTCATCGGGCTCGAGGACAGGATCGGCTCCATCGAGCCGGGCAAGAATGCCGACCTCGTCGTCTGGTCCGGCGATCCCTTCAGCACCTACAGCAAGGCCGATCAGGTCTATATCGACGGCGCCCTTGTCTATGACCGGGCGGATCCGGCGTTTCAGCCGGGCTCAGACCTTGAGCTGGGCTTTGCCGGGGAGGGGCGGCGATGAGGACATGTGTTGCGGCCCTGGCCACGGCCCTTCTTCTCGCGTCCGCTCCCGCCGCGGCGGAAACCGTCGTCATCACCCATGCCCGCGCCGTCACCATGACCGACGGGGGCACGCTTGATGACGCGACGATCGTCATTCGCGATGGAAAGATCGCGGCGGTGGGTACAGAAACCGATGCTCCGGATGATGCCCGCGTGATCGATGCGGGGGGAAGGTTCGTGACCCCCGGCCTCACGAATTCGCTCACCCGCCTCGGCCTCGTCGAGGTGGGGAATGCGGAAGATACGGTGGACCACGCCCAGGGGGCGCAGGGCTATGGCATCGCCTTCGACGTGCAATACGGCATCAATGCCGCATCCGTCGCGATCCCCATCGCGCGGGCGGAGGGGCTCACCCGCGCCGTCGCCGCGCCGAGCAGCCAGACGGGAACGCCCTTTCTCGGCTTCGGCGCCGGTCTCCGCCTCCTGCCCGGGTCCGACATTCTGGACCGGCCGAAAATCGCGCTCTTCGCCGCCGTCGGCGGCGGCACCACGGGCGAGGGCGACCGGTCGCGAAGCGCCGAATGGCAGATGATCCGCCGCGCCTTCGACGAGGCGCGCGCGCAGGGCAGTTTCCTCCGCGTCTTCCGCAACCGTCCGGGCGGGGAGCAGTTTTTGCGGCAGATCGATGTCGAAGCCCTGCAGCCGGTGCTGAAGGGGGAAATCCCGCTCGCCCTTTCCGTCCATCGGGAGTCGGACATTCGCGAGGCGGTGCGCCTTGCGGACGACTACGGCATCCGCGTCATCCTCGTCGGGGCGGCGGAGGCCTGGCGGGTCGCGGACCTGCTTGCCGCCAGGAACATTCCGGTGGTGATCGATCCCGCCGACAATCTGCCCACGAGCTTCGACCAGATGGGCGCGCGGCGCGACAATGCGGCGATGCTCCATGAAGCGGGGGTGACGATCGCCTTCTTCAATTCCGGCATCAACATGACCTACCATGCGGGCGCAAGTCCCCGCGAAAGCGCCGGGATCGCGGTCGCGAACGGCCTTCCCTGGGATGCGGCGCTTGCGGCGCTCACCCGTAACGCTGCGAAGATCTGGGGCATGGCGGACGCGGGCGTCATCGCCGCAGGCCACGCGGCCGATCTCGTGATCTGGGACGGCGATCCGCTGGAGGTGACGAGCGCGCCTGTCGAAGTCATCGTCGGCGGGACGCCCGTATCGCTGAAGACCCGTGAAACGGAGCTTCGCGACCGTTATCACCCGAAGAACCGGAATTCCGGACTGCCGCCCGCCTATCGCTGAGGTGTCCTGATGATGCGCATCCTGCCCTTCACGCGGATCCTGTGTCTTGCGGCGGCCGCCCTGCTGCCGGTTTCGGGCCTCGCCGCCGAGGATCCGCTGCCGCTCCGCAACACGCGGGAGATCCGCTTCACCACGGAGACGGGCACCTGGATGTGGCTCGACATGTCGCCCGACGGCCGCAGCATCATCTTCGACATGCTGGGCGACATCTATGCCGTCGATGCGAGTGGCGGCAAGGCCCGACCGATCCTCAGGGGCCTTGCCTTCGAATCCCAGCCGGTCTTTTCGCCCGACGGCAGGCGCATCGCCTTCGTCAGCGACCGCAGCGGCAACGAAAACCTGTGGATCGCGGATGCGGACGGCGGCAATCCGCGCCAGCTTTCCCAGATCGACGACAATACGGAGTTCACGTCGCCCGCCTGGTCGCCGGACGGTCGCTTCGTCTATGTCTCGCGCATCCGGCCGGACCGCGGCCTGTTCGAGATCTGGGCCTATGACGTGGCGGGCGGCACGGGCCTTCCCGTGTTCCGCGAGAACGGACGCAACGCCCTCGGGGTCGCGGCCTCTCCCGACGGGCGGCATGTCTATTACGCCAGCAAGGCGGGCCGCTTCGCGAGCAGCGATGCGCTGCCCCTCTGGTCCATCCAGCGCCGTGACCTTGCGACCGGCGACGAGGAGACGGTGGTGACCGCGCAGGGGAGCGCCATGCGCCCGGTGCTGTCCCGCGACGGCCGCAAGCTGCTCTATGCGACGCGGCTCAAGGACGGCACGGCGCTGAGGCTTCGCGATCTCGAGACGGGGGACGACCGGCTCGTCGCCTATCCCGTGCAGATGGACGAGCAGGAAAGCTGGCCGACCCTCGACCTCATTCCCCGCTACGCCTTCACGCCGGACGGGGAGGCCGTGATCTTCGCCCATGAGGGGCGCATCCGGCGCGTGGCCCTTGATACCGGCGAGGCCACGGTCATTCCCTTCACGGCGGATGTGCGGCTTGTGGCGGGCCCATCGCTCCGCCGCGAGCTTGCGGACGACGAGGGCCCGGTGCGCGCCCGCCTCATCCGCAACCCCAGCCAGTCGCCCGACGGCAAGCTTCTGGTCTTTTCCGCCTTCGCGCGGATCTACGCCATGGATCTTGCGGCAAACGGCGCGACGCCGCGGCGTCTCACCGACGGCGATCTTCCCGAATTCCAGCCCGCCTGGTCGCCGGACGGAAAACAGGTCACCTTCGTCACCTGGACGGCGCGGGACGGGGGGCATGTGTGGCGCGTCGCCCGCGACGGCGGGACGCCCGAACGCCTCACGCAGGATGCCGCCTATTACAGCGATCCCGTTTTCACGCCCGACGGGCGGAGCGTGATGGTCCTGCGGTCGAGCCATCATGCCCGGCTCCACAGCCGCATGGAATATGGCGCGTTTCGCCAGGCGGATCTCGTCCGCATCGATCTGGAAACGGGGCGGGCGGAGCGGATCGCAAGCGGCGCCTTCGGCGGCCCGGCGCAGTTCACGAGGGACGCCGACCGGGTTTTCATCCATGCGGCGGAAGGACTCACCTCCTTCCGGCCCGACGGCTCCGACCGGCGGCGGCATGTGAAGGTGACGGGCCCCGCATATTATTTCGAGGAAGGCCGCGTCCCCGTCTTCGATCTGCGCCTCAGCCCCGACGGCAAATGGCTGCTCGCCCAGATCCGGTCGCAGCTATATCTCGTCGCCATGCCGCCGCTCAGCGGCGCGGCGGTGGAAGCGGATGTGGGCGGCGCGGCGGTCGCCCATCGCCAGCTCACGACCGTCGGCGCCGATTTCATGAACTGGGCGGATGACGGGCGCACAATCACCTGGGCGGTGGGGTCGAGCTTCTACCGCCGTCCGCTCGCGAGCATCGATTTCTCCGGCCCGCCGGAGACGAACGACACCATCGCCCGCAGCACGCAGAGTTTCGTCGCCGTCGTGGAGATGCCGCGCGACAAGCCGGAGGGTTTGCTCCTCCTTCGCGGCGCGACCGCCATCACCATGAAGGGCGACGAGGTGATCCATGACGCCGACATCCTGATCCGCGACAATCGCATCGCGGCCATCGGCTCCCGCGGATCCTTCCCCGTGCCGGAGGGGGCGGAGCTGCGCGATCTTTCGGGCCGCTTCGTCATGCCGGGGCTCGTGGACAGTCACGCCCATTGGGCGGAGATCCGCCGCCGGGTGCTGGATCTGGAAAATTACGCCTTCCTCGCCAACCTCGCCTTCGGCGTGACCGCGGGGCTCGATGTGTCGCCGCTCACCATCGACATGCTGCCCTACGAGGACATGCTGGCGGCGGGGATGATGACGGGGCTTCGCGCCTATTCCACGGGGCCCGCCGTCTTCTCCTTCAACGAATTCAGGTCCGAGCAGCAGGTGCGCGACGTGCTCACCCGCTACCGGGATCATTACCGCGTGCAGAACCTGAAGCAGTACCGCGTCGGCAACCGGCAGGTGCGGCAGTGGTTCGCCAATGTTGCGCGGGAAATGAAGCTGATGCCGACGACCGAGGGGGCGAGCAATCTCAAGCTCGATCTCACCATGGTGATCGACGGCTATGCGGGGGTCGAGCATGCGATCCCGGCCACACCCTTCGGCGACGACGTGGTGCAGATGTTCCGCGCAACGGGAACGGGCTACAGCCCGACGCTCGACATCAGCGACGGGGTCGCGGGCCTGCACCTGATGACCCTGAAGGACGACCTTGCGAACGACCCCAAGGTCCGCCGCTTCTTCCCGCGCTTCCATATCGACGAGAAAAGCCAGCGGCTCACCATCTTCCGCGACGACCGCTACGCCTATCCCCATTACGCGAAGGCGGTGGCGCAGATCGTCCGCAACGGCGGCATCGTCGGCGCCGGGAGCCACAGCGAGTTCGAGGGGGTCGCCATGCATTGGGAAATGGAACTGCTGGCCTCGGCCCTGACACCTCACGAAGTGCTGCGGATCGCGACCCTCGGCTCCAGCACCATGATCGGGCGCGGGCGGCAGATGGGCAGCATCGAGCCCGGGAAATACGCCGATCTACTCGTTCTCACCCGCAACCCCCTTGAAAACGTGCGCCATGCCCGCGCGATCGAGTTCGTCATGAAGAACGGGCGGCTTTATGACGGCAACACGCTGGACGAGGTCTGGCCGCGCCAGAAGCCGTTGCCGCCCCTCTGGTTCCATGGCGAGGACGGGCTCACGAATTGATGAACGGGCGCGGCCCGATTGCGATAAAATTCGGCCCTGCTCGTCAAGACGGATCCGGGGCGACCCGGTAATCTCGACCGACGCTTGAAAGGAAAAGGGGACTGACCCCATGAAGAACAACCTGCGTCGCATTCATCGCTGGCTCAGCGTGATCCTTGCCATTTTCTGGCTGTTGCAGGGCCTCACAGGCGCCCTGCTCGTATTCCAGGGAGAGCTCGATCAGGCGTCGATCGACCGGGAGACCCATCCGCTGGACGTCGCCGCCCTCGGGCGCGCCATCGCCGAGGCCCAGGCGGACAATCCCGACCGCCGCATTCCCTATGTCTATGCAAGCCGCGGCAATCCCGACCGCTTCGACATCTATCTCGTGGACGGGGAGGGCAAGTCCCGCATCCGCCATGTGGACGGCGACGGCGCCGTGCTCCGCGAGCGGCCGTCGAACCACGATTTCCTGAATGCGGGCATCCTCAAGATCGCCCATACCTGGCACGAGACCATGTTCGCCGGCGAATGGTCCGCCTGGCTCGTGGGAACGAGCGGCTTTCTGCTGCTCACCAACCTGATCCTTGGCCTCAAGCTCGCCTGGCCGCAGGCGGGGCGCTGGGGAAGGGCGCTCGCGCCGGCAAAGGCGAAGGGCGGCGCCGCCAAGGCCTATGGCTGGCATCGCGCGCTCGGCCTGTGGCTCGGCATTCCGGCGATCCTCATCGTTACCACCGGTATCCTCCAGGTCTGGGGCGGGCCGCTCTATGACTGGCTCGGCCCGGTGAGCGCGTCGCCCACCGTCACCCGCACCGGCGATCCCGCCGCCGTGCCGGTCTCGCCGGACGCGGCGATCGAGACGGCGCTCGCCCGCTATCCGGGGGCGCGGCTTTCGATCCTCACCATGCCGCGGGCCGACGCCTACTGGTACCGCGTCACCATCCGCCAGCCGGAGGAGCCGCGGCGCATCTTCGGCACCACGCAGGTCTATGTGGATGCGGCGAACGGCCAGATTCTCGCCGATCATGACGCCCTGAAGGAAGGGCCGGGGCCCGCCTTCCTCAACGCCATCTACCCCATTCATACGGGGGAATATGTGGGCACCATCGGGCGCGTGATCGTGCTCGTCATCGCGATCTGGCTGGTTTCCATGGTCTGCCTCGGCATCTATCTGTGGCGGGCGCGGGCGGCCATGCGGCGCTGAGCCGCGCGCGATTCCGCCGCCGGGACCGCCAGAACTACCCTTGGTGGCAGTCGGGGCGCGGGGTACAAAGGAAGCCTCAGCGAAAGACAGAAGGAGGCTTCAATGACGCAGGGCAGGCTCAAGGACAAGGTGGCGCTGGTCACCGGCGGCGCATCGGGGATCGGGGAGGCGACGGTGCGCCTGTTCCATGCCGAGGGCGCGCGCGTCGCGATCGGAGACATCGACCGGGAACGGGCCCGGGCCCTTGCGGCGGAGCTTGGCGACGGCGCGATCGAGCTTCCCCTCGACGTGCGGGCGGAGGATTCCTGGATCCGGACCATCGAGGAAGTGGAGCGGACCTTCGGCGCCCTCCATGTCCTGGTGCAGAGCGCCGGGATCAGCCGCCCCGGCACCATCGAGGAGATCGACCTCGCAGAATGGCGCGACCATCAGCTGACCAATGCGGAAGGGGCGTTCCTTGGCTGCAAATACGCGATCCCGGCCATGAAGCGGTCGGGCTACGGCTCCATCATCAACATCTCGTCGATCGAGAGCATCCGCACCGGCGCCATGCTCTGCGCCTATGGGGCAAGCAAGGCGGCGCTCGACAATCTCACCAAGACCGTCGCCCTCCATTGCGCCGAAAGCGGCTACAATATCCGCTGCAATTCCGTCCATCCGGCGGCGATCGACACGCCCATGCTGCAGGAATATCTGGACGCCGCCGAGGATCCCGATGGGCTTCGCGCCTATTTCGCGTCCTGCCACGCCATCAAGCGCATCGGCACGGCGGAGGAGGTGGCGCTGGCCAACCTGTTCCTCGCGTCCGAAGAATCCCGCTTCACCACCGGCGCGGCCTTCCCCGTGGACGGCGGCAGCCTCATCAAGCCCTATTGAGCCTCAGCGCAGGGGGTGCGGCTTGTAGCGGGTCTCCGGCTTGCCGCTGTAATAGATCGCAAGCTGGCGGATCTCCTCGGGCGTCAGGAGCCGCGCGATCTCCCGCATCCGCGCATAGATGTCGTTGCTGCGTTCGCCGTTCGCGAAACTGGTCAATTGCTGTTCCAGATAGTCCCGTGGCTGGCCGTTGAGCACCGGCGTCTCCTCGGGTCCCGTAAGCCCGATGCCGTGGCAGGAATCACAGGCCGGAATGCCGCGGCCGATATGGCCGTGGCGGGCGATCTCGGCGATCCTCGGATCGACGGCGCTTGCCGCCACGATCTGCGGTTTCGGCGTCTGGGCGGCGTAATGGACAGCCACATCGAAGCGCTGCTGGTCGTCGAGCTGCTGGGCGAAGGGCATCATCACCTCCGCCTGGCCGCCGGTGCGCCGCCCGTCCGCATAGTCCTGCAGCTGCTTGAAGATGGCGCGCGGCGACTGGTGGGCGAGATTGGGATAGATGGGATCGACCGCGATCCCGTCCTCGCCATGGCAGCTGACGCAGATCTCGCCCGCGATCCTTGCGCCGTTCTCGAGGTTGGCGCGCTTGAGGCCGCCGCGGATCTCGGGCGACCAGGCGACGTTGGATGCGGCGATCGGCTTGTCGCCCGCGCCCGCTCCCGAGTCTTGGGGCGCGCCATAGCCGGGTATGCCGATCGCCCGGCAGATGGCGGCGAACAGGCTGTCGTCGGCGCCCGCTTGCTTGGGGAGCACGACGAAGCCCAGAAGCACGCTCACCGCCACGAAGACGACGACGGCGACCGTCGCCCAGACGCGCCACGGGCGGTTCAGGGCTTCCTGTTCGGCGGGGACTGCGGGCCGGTCCTGCATCACGGGCCTCCCCCGGCGACGCGGTGGATGAGCGCGGGCTCCACATCGATCAGGAAGAACTGGGCGATGGGATAGCCGTAAGCCACCGCCATCAGGAACAGCACCAGCCAGTTCCACAGCGCGAAGCCGTTGAGCGCCGCGGGCAGGCGCTGCGGCGGATGGACGGCGAGGGCATAGGTCATGCGCCGGGCGGGCGCGACGACGCCGCCATGATGCCGCGCGAGGTTCCAGACGAAGAGAAGCGCGCCCACCAGCATGATGAAGCCGCCGACGGCGGAGACCACCGTCCACGGCCCCCAGTGGCTGAGGATCGGGTTGTCGTAGTCGAAGGTCGCAACCCGCCGCGGCTGACCAAAGAGGCCCAGGGCATGCCATGGCAGCGTGGTCACCATGATGCCGACGAACCATGTCCAGAGCTGCAGGCGCTGCAGGGCGACGGAGGGCGCGCGGCGGTTGGTGAGCTTCGGCCAGATCTCGTAGGCGATCGCGAAATACATGATGACGACGGAGCCGCCGAAGATCAGGTGGAAGTGCGCGGTGACCCACGACGTGTTGTGAACCATGGCGTTCATGCCGTAGGCCATGTTGATGAGGCCGCCGAAGCCGCCGAGCCCCAGCATGATGAAGGCAAGCGCCGCCGCCAGCACCATGGGCCGGTCATAGGGCAGGGTGCGGAGCCAGCCGAAAAGGCCCTTGCCGCCCCTGAGCCGGCCTGCGATCTCGAGCGACGCGCCGATGGTGAAGATCGTGAGCAGGGTGGGCACGGTGACAAGCGCCGTCAGCATCATCTGCAGGAACTTGAAGCCGCTCCCGTGCTCCGGATCCATGAACAGGTGATGCATGCCAACGGGCAGGCTGTAGAGCAGGAACAGGATGAAGCTCAGCCGCCCCATGGTGTCGCTGTAAAGCCGCCCGCCCGCCGCCCGCGGCAGGATGGTGTAGAACGCGATATAGGCCGGGATCAGCCAGAAATAGACGATGGCATGCAGGGTCCAGGAAAAGAGGGTGCGGGACAGCCCCACATCCACCGTCTCGGTGAGACCGAGGGCGGCGGGGATCACCTGGAACAGCAGTTCGACGCCGACCCCCACCGTGGTCCAGAGCCACAGCACCACATTGGCGACCGTCGCATACATGGCGAGCGGAACGGGACGTCCCGGCTGCTCCCGCTTCCAGCGCATGAGGGCGATGATCATCAGCGCGCACCAGATCCACGAGCCGATGACCACGAGGAGGACGCCGAGATAATAGAACACGCTCCCCGTGAGGGGCGGGTAGAAGGTGTAAAGCACCGTGGCGCGGCCCGAAAGCACGGTGACGGCGGCAAGAACGATCCCTGCAACCGCCAGCCAGAACCCGACCCAGGCCGCGCGCATGCTGGGCAGCGGCCGGTCGAGGGCGGTCACCGCCACGAAATAGCCGAAGCCCATGACGAACAGCGTCGTCAGCACATAGGCCATGAGGGTGCCGTGGGCGGTGACCGAGGCGAAATAGGTTTCGTTATGGGCGAAGGGCGCGGGCAGCGGGCTTCGCACCAGCATCTGCCATGCGCCAAGCACCGCGGCGAAGGCGAAGGCCGCGAAGGCGACCCAGAGATGGGCGAGGATCAGTCGGTCAGCCCTGTAAGTCACAAGCGACCCTCCCGTTCTCGTCCGGCTGCCAGCGCTCCGCCGGCAGGACGCGGATGATGCTCCACATCTCGCTGTGCCCGAGGCCGCAATATTCGTGGCAGGGCATCAGATGGTCGCCCGCGGCGCGGAAGCGGGTGTTGACCTCCGCCACGTAGCCGGGGACGACCATGGTGTTCACATTGGTGCCGCTGACGATGAGGCCGTGGATCACGTCGGGACTGGTGATGCGCAGGCTCACCGGCCGATCGACAGGCACCGGAATGCAGCGCGGCAGGAAGGTGAACTGGGTCGCGACGACGCGCACGGTCACCGAGCCGTCCGGGTTTTCCATGCTGCCGAGATTGCTTTCGGCGAACTCGCCTTCGAGATGGATGCGGGTGGGGCTCACGAGCTCCACATTGCTCGGCGGGTGCAGCGCCATGGCGAGGCCGGTGACCACGATCACCGCGATGATGAGGGCGACCGCGGCGGCCACCACGGCGCCCCAGCGCAGCTCGGTCCTCAGGATGTCGCGCTCGTCCATGTGCGACTCCTCAATTCACCGGGCCGCGGGGAATGAAGACGCCGAAATAGATGACGAGCCAGAACAGCATGAGGACGAGGAGGGCGACGCCCGCAAGGGCCATGGCGCCGCGCGGGACCTCGGCCATCACGCGGTCGAGATCGTCTTCGTTCACGCGATCTTCCACGTCTTCTGGCCGGTCTGCGGCGGAGGGTTCGTCATAGGGATACATGGTCGTCCCCCTTTCCGGCCGACCTGCGGACATCAGCACCGGCCTCTGGGGATAAGGGCGCAAGGGGGGCAAAAGTTCCCCGGCAGGCGGGAATTGAGGGGCGGCATACACCATCATCCAGCCGGTGCTTCTCGCTGCGCCCCTTGCCAAGGGACTCCCCAAATGCTGAAATGATCCCGTTGTCCAGACAAATCGCGGCAACAGGGGGAGGACCATGGAGATCCGGCAATTGCGCCATTTTCTGGCGCTCATGGAAACGCGAAGCTACTGGCGCGCGGCGGAGATGTGCCATCTGACGCCCCAGGCGCTGAGCAAGAGCATCCGCCGTTTCGAGGAAAGCCTCGGCGTCCGGCTGTTCGACCGCGACAGCCGCTCGGTGAATCCGACCCTTTTCGCCGAGCGCATCGAGGCCTATGCCCGCAACATCGACGCCGAGGTGCGGAGCCTCCGCCGCGATCTCGACCAGATGCTGGGCACGGGCACCAACGATCTCGCGATCGGCGTCGGCGCCGCCGCGGCCATGCAGATCGCCGCCTGCGCCGTGCTGGCCGTGAAGCGCTGGAATCCGAAGCTCTCGGTCACCGTGGTGGAAGGGACCTATGAAACCCTGATGCCGCAGCTCGTCAACGGCAAGATCGACGTCTTCGTCAGCATCATGACGCGGGACGAGGTGGATCCCCTGATCGGCCATCACATCGTCAATCAGGAAACCTATCACCTGTTCGGCCGCGCGGGACACCCCCTGGCCGGGCGCAAGGCCGTGACCCTCGAGGAGCTTGAAACCTATCCCTGGATCATGGGACTGGACGAGGACCGGGCGATCGAGGAAGCGCGCGAAAGCTTCGAGGCCGCGGGGCTCGAGCCGCCGCAGGCCCAGTTCCGGACGGATTCGGTGGCCTTCGCCGTCAGCCTCGCCCAGGCGTCGGACGCCCTGTTCCTGCTGCCCTACGAGATGGTGCGGCGCGACGTGGAGGCGGGATTGCTCGCGGTGATCGACGTGGCCTCGCCGCCGTGGCAGCGGCCCACCGCCGTCTTCTTCCGCAAGAACAGCACGCGCTCGCCCGATTCCGTCCGCTTCCTCGACGAGGTGCGCAAGATCGTGGCGAAGGGGAGTTCCGCAACCCTGCCAACCGCGGGTTGCCGATAAAGACAACTAGTTGATGGCCTTGAAGGCGATCTGCGGCCCAGCATGAAGCTGGATGATCGGGCACAAGCGCCGGTCACTGTGGGAGATTTCGGGAGGATTTCCATGGATCACGCCATTGGTCGTTCGTTAGTACTGCCTATTGCCCTTGCTTCATCCGTATTCGTCGCCGACAGCGGCCACGCCCAGCTGCGGGAGGGCATCGCCCTCGACGAGATCGTCGTCACCGCCCAGCGCCGCGAGGAGCGTCTGCAGGACGTACCGATCGCGGTCAGCGCCTTTGACGCCAACGCCCTCGACCGCATGCAGGTCTTCTCCGTCCGCGAGGTGCAGAACTTCGTCCCCAACCTCTGGATGGAGCCCAATACGGGCCTGCAGAACGGCGCCCGCGCCGCGCTCCGCGGCATCGGCGAGGATGAAAGCTTCTTCACCTCCGACCCGCCGGTCGGGATCTATGTGGACGACGTCTACATTCCGCGTCAGAACGGCGCGCTGTTCGACCTCTACGACATCGAGCGCATCGAAGTGCTGCGCGGACCGCAGGGCACGCTCTACGGCCGCAACACCTCGGCCGGCGCCATCAAGCTCGTGAGCCGCAAGCCGGACGAGGAAACCCGCCTGATGCTCGAAGGCACCGTCGGCAATCACGAGCGGATCGACGTGCGCGCGAGCGTCTCCGGCAAGCTCGCCGAAGGGCTCTACGGCCAGCTTGCCTTCCTGTCGCGCCAGCGCGACGGCTGGGCCAAGAACCTGGTGAACGGCGCCGACGTCAACGATCAGGACGTGCTGGCGGGCCGCGCCTCCCTGCGCTGGCAGCCCAACGAGCGCCTCGACATCCTCATTTCCTATGACGAGATCCGCGACCATTCGGACCCGGCGTTCGCGACCGGCGTCCTCCTGCAGCCGCCGGCGGATCTCGGCCTGTGGGACAAGAACCAGCAGGTGGACGGCGACCGCGACGTCTACACCCTGCGCTCCGATCTCACGAACCCCATGAGCGAGATCGACCAGCGCGGCGCCTCGCTCAACATCAGCTACGATCTCGGCGCGGTGACGCTGCGCTCCATCACCGCCTGGCGCGAGATGAGCTCCGAATTCGTACTGGACGCCGACGGGCAGGATACCTGCTTCGGCTTCGATCTGCCGTGCCTCCATCTCTATCAGGACCAGGACCAGGAGCAGTTCAGCCAGGAACTGCAGGCGTCCGGCCAGGCCTTCGGCGGACTGCTTGATTACGTGGTCGGCGTCTACTGGTTCCGCGAGGAAAACAGCCAGATCACCGAGAACATGATCCTCGCGCCTGCTGGCGCCAACGATTATGCGGACACCACGCTGGATACGGACAGCATCGCCGTCTTCGCGTCGGGCTCGTGGCACCTTTCCGACCGCTGGACGGTGACGACCGGCATCCGCTGGACCCGGGACGAGAAGGATTTCGCCTCGGCCATGTTCCATCCCGACGGTTCGCCGAGCCTGATCTGCGCCGCGCCCGTGGGCCGCGACGTGTTCTCCGCCGGCCCGTGCGACGGCGCGAGCCCGGCGGGCGCGGTCACCGTGCCGCTCGCCCGCCAGATCAAGGAAAGCTGGTCCTCCGTCACGCCGCGCTTTGCGGTGGATTACGCGGTGCGCGATGACCTGCTGCTCTATGCCTCGGTCTCCAAGGGCTTCAAGTCGGGCGCGTTCGACGGCCGCGAGATGAGCACCCAGCTCTACAAGCTCGAGCCCATCGCGCCGGAGAAGGTCTGGGCCTATGAGGCGGGCGTCAAGGCCGACTGGCTCGACCGCCGCCTGCGCACCAACGTGGCCGTGTTCCGCAACGAGATCGACGATCTGCAGGGCACCGGCACCGACCAGGTGACAGGCGCGCTCACCCGCTTCTCCGTGGGCGACGTGCGCACCGAGGGCGTGGAGCTTGAACTGACCGCGCTTCCCATCCGCAATCTGCAGGTCAATGCCTCGGTCGGCTATCTCGCCAACAAGTACACCAAGATCAATTTCGACCAGGTGGCGGACTGCGGCCCGGTGGGCACCGGCACGGCGAAGCTCCGGCAGAAGTTCGCGCCGAGCTTCTCGAGCAACCTTGCGATCGACTACGCGATCCCCGAGGTGCTGGGCGGCACCATGTCCATCGGCGGCAACTGGACCCGCAAGAGCGGCTACTATCACAGCTCCTGCAACCCGGTGGCGTCGCGCGAGGACGGCTATGATCTCGTGGATGCGCAGGTCGCCTGGGAGACGGACGACAGCCGCTTCCGTCTTGCGCTCGCGGTGAAGAACCTGTTCAAGGAAGAATATTCCACCGGCCAGTTCTTCATCCCGGCGCTCGGCTTCAACGCCATCTACTTCAATCCGCCGCGCATGTGGACGCTCACCGCGCGCTACCAGATGTAACGGCGGGCCAATCCGCATTCGGCTCCGGCACGGTATCATCCGTGCCGGACCTGTCTTGAGGGAGGGACAAGGGATGTCATCACGATCGCAAGGGCAGGGACGCCGCCATTACGCGGGCGTCATCGAGGCCATCGGGGACGAGGTCGGCCTGCGCGGCACCGAGCGCTTCTCGGTGAGCGTCGCCCCCGACGGCAGCCGCACGCTGCACGCCACATGCGAAATCTTCGACCGGGCGCTGTCCAAGGACATCGTCTATTCGGTGGACCGCAATTTCCGGCCCATCGACAGCTATATCCGTCTCATCAAGGACGGCAGCCTGCAGGGCACCGGCTGGTACCGCTTCAACGGCACGGAGATCGAGCTCCAGAGCTGGAACCGCGATCTCGGCCGCATCGACCAGCGCATCAGCCTGCCGTCGCCCATCGAGACCTTCGGACCTCACCCCCTGTCCTGCGACATCTGGCATCTTGCCGCCTACGACCACAAGAAGGGCGGCGTCCAGATGATGGAGCGGTCCTACCTGAGTTCGCTGGAGCATGACGGCAGCGGTGGGCCCATGATCCTGCCCATCCGCTTCGGCATCGAATATCGCGGGCGCGAGACCATCACGGTGCGCGCCGGCACCTTCGAGGTGGACAGCTATCTGTTCCATCTCGCGGGCGCGCTGCCCAAGGAGCATCCGCCGGAAGAGCTGTGGTGCCTGCCCGACGACTTCATCTTCGTGAAGATCCGGGTCGGCGGCTATCTCGCCACCACCTACGAGCTCGTTGAACTTTCCATGTGACGGGGTGCCAACCCATGACCGTCCATACCGTCTTCGTGATCGTGCATGTGCTGCTGTTCGCCTACTGGCTCGGCGCGGACTGGGGGGTGTTCGTCACCTCCCGCTACGTCGCCAATCCGGAATTGCCCATGGACGAGCGGCGGCGCTTCCTGCAGGCGGCGTTCCGCATCGACCTGATGCCGCGCATGGCGTTCACCCTGCTTCTGCCCGTGGGCCTGCAGCTTGCATCCTTCTACGGCCTGTGGTCGCCCACGGGGCCGTTCATGATCGCGGTCTGGATCCTCGGCATCGCCTGGCTCGTCCTCAACATCAACGGCTACCGCAGGATGGGCTCGCCTGCTGGCGACCGCATCCGCCTGATCGACACGCGGATCCGCATGGCGATGGCGCCGGTGCTCATCGGCATCGGCCTGTGGTCGCTCGCGACCGACGACCCGATCCCGCATACCTTCATCGCGGCGAAGATTCTGGTCTTTGGCCTGATGATCGTGGTGGGCCTCATCCTGCGTCACATCATGCGCGCCTGGGCCGAAGGCTTCCGGCGCCTCGCGACCGAGGGGCGAAGCCCCGAGGTGGACGCCCTCTTCACGGATTCCCTCGCCCGGGCGCGCTGGATCGCCTTCGGCATGTGGTCCCTGTCCGGTGTGATGGTAGTGCTCGGTGTGGCCAAGTTTGTCTGAGAAAGCGGGCCGCGCCCGCCTGTCCTGGGCGCTTGCGGACTTCGCGCGGGAGCCGTTCTTCTCCTTCGTGCTGTCGCTCGCCTTTCCGCCCTTCTTCGTGAGCGTCGTGGCCGCGGACCCGGTGCGCGGCACCGCCTGGTGGGGCTATGGCCTGTCGGCGACGAGCCTCACCCTGATCCTGACGGCGCCCGTCGCCGGGGCGCTGGCGGACGCCACCGGCACGCGGCGGCCGTGGCTGGTGATGAGCGTCGCCCTTGCCTGTGCGGCGCTTCTGAGCCTGTGGTTCGCCTCCGCCACGCCGGGGCATGTGCTGTGGGTGCTGGCGTCCGTCGGCCTCGCCCAGCTCGGGATCGAATGGTCGCGCATACATACGGACAGCCTGCTGCCCGGGCTTGTGCCCGCGGCGGAGACCGGAAAATTGAGCGGCCTTGGCGTGGGGCTCGGCTTCGTCGCGAGCCTTCTCTATCTCGGCCTCGGCTACGGCGCGACGGCGGCGGGGGTGGGGGATGATGTGGCGGCGCGGGCGCTTTCCGCAGGAAGCGGCTTGTGGCTCGTCCTTTTCATTCTGCCGTGCCTTCTGTTCTGCCCGCAGCCCGCGGCGCGGAGCGAGGCGTCGCTCGGCGCGGCGGTTGCCCGGGGCTTTCGCGAGCTCTCGGGCCTCTGGTCCCGGTTCATGGCGCAGAAGGGCCTTCGCACCTTTCTGCTTGCGCGCATGCTCTACTGGGACGGCACCATGTGCCTTTTCTCATTCATCTCCATCGTCGCCGCGACTCGTCTCGGCTGGGGCACGGCGGAGGTGACGGTGTTCGGTTTCCTCGGCCTCATCGCCGGCGCTGCGGCAGGGCTCGTCGCCGGGCGGCTTGAAGGGCTGTTCGGCACGCGCCGCACGCTGGTGCTGGCGCTTTCCGGCCTGCTCGCCATCACGGGGGCGCTTGCGCTGGTGATCGCGACGGCGCGCGGCGCTGGCGGGGGCTTCACGGGGCCCGCCGACTACGCCTATCTCGCCCTGGCGGTCGCCGCCTGCGGCATGCTCGGCGTCATCATGGCGGCGAGCCGGTCGCTTCTCGTCTCTCTCGCCGATCCCGACGCCCTCGGCGAAGCCTTCGGGCTTTACGTGATGATCGGGCGGGCGTCATCCTTCATGGCGCCGCTTTTTGTGGCGCTCTCCACCGTGATCACGGGGGAGCAGCGCTTTGGCGTCTTCGGCGTCGCCGCCCTGCTGCTCATTGCGGGCCTTCTGGTGCTCCGCCGGGTGGGGCGGCCTCTTGTGGTGCAGGAGTTGAGTGCATGATCCCGGCGACACAATGGCCATCGACGCGCGCGGCCTGGGGCATGACGCTTGCGCTCACCTTCGCCTATGCCATCGGCTTCCTGCACCGGATCGGCATCAGCCTTTTCGTGGAGCCCATGCGCGCCGATCTCGCCCTCAGCGACACGGCGATCGGGCTCATCACCGGGGCGTGCTTCGCCATACCCTATACCCTCTCTGCGCCGTTCATGGGCTGGCTCGTGGACCGTTTCCATCGCCTGCGCCTCATTGCGGTCTGCGCCCTGATCTGGAGCGCGGGCACGGCCTTCGGCGTCTTTTCTTACATGAGCATCGTGGTCGGCCGCATCGTTACCGGCGCGGCGCAATCCATCGTGCAGCCGGGATCCACGTCACTCATCGCCGACATGTTCCCGCCAGAGCGGCGGGCGACGGGCTACGGCGTCTTCGTCGCGGGCACGGCCCTTGGTACCTCGGGCGCCTATTTCGCGGCGGCGGCGGCGGTCGCCGTCGGCAGCCTGATGGCAGGCCCTCTCGGTGTGGCCGACTGGCAGGCGGCGATGATGCTGCTCGGCGGGCTCGGGCTTCTGATCCCCATCCTGCTCATGGGCTTTCGCGAGCCGGTGCGGCAGGAACTGAGCGAGGAGCCGGTGTCCCACGGGGCGGCGGTGCGTTTCGTTCTCCGCCGCGGCTGGGTCTTCGCCGCGCTCTTCGGCGGCGTCGCCTTCGCTTTCGCCGCCATGTACGGTCAGCTTGCCTTCATGCCCGCCCTGTTCATGCGCAAATACGCCTGGGCGGCGCAGGACGTGGCGCTGGTCTTCGGCGCGATTGCGGGCGTGGTCGGCGTCTTCGGCTCCGTCTCCGTCGGCTGGGTCACCGACTGGCTCACCCGCCGCGGCTTCGCCCATGCGTCCTGGCTCGTATGCCTCTGGGGCTCGCTCGCCTGTCTCGTGCCCGGCGCGCTCGCGCCCCTGATGCCGGACGGGAAATGGTGCATGGCGCTGTTCGCGCTGTCCGGCGTCTTCGCCAATTATCCCGCGGTCGCGGTGCTCGCCGCCATCGCCGACATCACGCCGAACGAGCTCCGCGGCCGCATGACGGCCCTTTATACCGCCCTCGTCGGGCTCGTCTCGGCGACCTTCGGGCCGCTCGCGGTGGGCTCGCTCAACGATTTCTGGCCCGGCGGCTCGGCCATCGATCTTGCGCTGTCCGCGACCTTCGCGGGATCGGCCGCGGGATCCTTCCTGCTCCTTGCGGGCGCCTATCCGGCCTTCCGCCGCCTGACGCGCGCCGTGACGGATGGTTGCTGAAAAAGACGGGAAGTTGGTGGCCGAATGACCGGGGAATTTCAGATAGTGGATCCAAGAACGGCATGGCGCCGGCCGCGTCCGGTGCCGTCCGCGTTTCCAGGGAGTAGTACATGACAGGCAGGCAAGAGGATGCGGCACGGGCCGCAAGGCCGGGCAGCGACCGGATCACCCCCAAGGGACCGGAAGTGATCCTGACCGATGCCGTGGTCATTACCATGGACGACGAGCGCCGGGCGTTCGCCAGGGGTTTCGTGTGGCTGAAGGACGGGCGCATCCACCGTGTGGGGCCCATGTCGGAACTGGGGAGCGTTCCCCCCAACGTGACCCGCCGTTCGTTCGAGCGCCACATCATCATGCCGGGCCTCGTCAACTGCCATACCCATCTCGGGAACGGCGTCCTGCGCGGCATCTATGACGAGATGCCGCTCGAAGTGTGGTTCGCCAAGGGCATGTGGCCGGTCCTCGACAGCATGAGCGCGCGCGCGGCGGCGGCGGGGACCTTCCTGTCCGGCCTCGAGCTGCTGTCCACGGGCGTCACCACCACGGCGAGCGGCGAGATCTGCACGCCGCGCCGGGAATCCATGGACGGCGTGATGACGGCGCTGCAGACCCTCGGCATGCGCGCCGTCGTGTCGCGCATCGTCATGGACAGCGCCGACGACAGCAGCCCGGCCCAGTTCATCCCCGAGGCCTTCCGCGAAACCCCGGAACAGGCGACGGACGAGCTTCTGCGCTTGCAGAGGGATTACAATTCCGACCGCCTGTCGGTGGTGCCGGAAGCGCTCGGCGTTCTCCGCTGCACGCCGGAGATGATCCAGGCCATGCATGCCCTGGCGGTGCGCACGGGCAGCCATTTCACCATGCATGTGGCAAGCTCCCAGGACGAGCGGGACGAAAGCCGCGCCCGCTTCGGCCATGGCAGCGTCTCGGAGCTCGAGCGCCTCGGCGTGCTGGGGCCAAAGACGCTTCTCGCCCATACCATCTGGCTTGATGACGACGAGATCGCCTGCCTTGCCGAACGGCAGACGGGGATCTCCCACAATCCCGTGGCAAACGCCTATTACGCGGCGGGGGTCGCGCGGCTTGCGGAGCTTCTCGACAAGGGCGTGCGCGTCGGCCTTGGCGTCGATGGTGCTTCCACCAACAACAGCCAGAACGTGTGGGAGACCATGAAGATGGCCATGCTGTTCCAGAAGCAGCGGCTGGAACGGGCGTCCTTCGGCGGGGCGGAGCTTGCGCTCGAGCTCATGACCCGCGGCGGCGCCGCGGCGCTTCACATGGAAGACGAGATCGGGTCCCTGGAAACGGGCAAGCGCGCCGACGTCATCGTCATCGACGCAAGCCGCCTGCCCATCGCGCCGTGGCAGACGGCGCTCTCCAACCTCGTCTATTCCAACGATCCCTGGGCGGTGCGCGAAGTCTACGTGGACGGCGAGCTTCTGATATCCGACGGCCGCCACCGGTCCGTGAAGCTTGCCGAAGTGCTCGGCGAGGCGGAATGGGCCTTGGGCGACATCCTGAAGAAGACGGGCCTCGACCAGTATCTTGAAACCCGCAGCCGCTGGAAGTGGCAATAAAACCCTTCACGCCCGCCGCCGCATCCCGGTGAGCAACAGGGCGCCCGCGGCGAGAATGAAGCCGGCAGGCGGCGCCGCGACCGTCTGTGCGATGAGGAAACCGCGAATCTCGCCCGCCGGGAAATTCGTGGTGTGGATGTTGAGATAGGCACTGCCCGCCAGCAGCATGGCGAAAAACGCCGCTTCCGCTTCTTC
The DNA here is from genome assembly GCA_964508185.1 of uncultured Sphingomonadales bacterium. Lineage (GTDB taxonomy): Bacteria > Pseudomonadota > Alphaproteobacteria > Sphingomonadales > Govanellaceae > CAZDSS01. The sequence continues at coordinate 38,223 of CAZDSS010000002.1, read as the reverse complement.
CACGCTGCCGCCATTGGCGGTGACGAAGGCGGGGTTGTAGGTGGCAGGGTCCAGGGTGTCGAAGTCGCGGGTGTAGCTGCCGCTCGTCACGTTCGCCGGAAAATCGACGAAGCTCGGCACCTGGGTTGCCACGCCAGCGTTGCCGCCGGGCTCCGTCACGGGGCCGTGGATATGGGCTACGGTGGTCATTCCCGTCAGATTGTCGAAGCTGACATTGACGCTCATGCTGTGGGCGTCGGGATCAAAGATGACGGTGGCGGAGCCGGTGCCCGGTGACACAATCGGCGGATTCTCGGCATCGCCACTGAGGCTTGCCGTGAATGTGATGGGCGCGGCCTGCGTGCCGCCGAGCGATCCCGCCGCGAGGGCGGCGAGCGCATAAACAACGATACGAAACATGTCCTGTCTCCATCGGGCGACAGGCAGGCCGCGGAAATCCACCGAAGGACGTCACCGGCTCTGCCGGCCGCCTGGCAAAAGGTGAATTCATGGGCGCCCACTTTAACGCAATTTTCATGCCGAATCCGAACGCCAAGCCCTGCCAGTCCCTTGGCCGGGTGGTGAGGCCGGACATGTAAGTATTTCCGACGCTTTCGCTCCGGCTCTTATCCTTGTGCCGTTGCGAGATGATTTCTGAACTGCGCGATCAGCATCTCGACGAGGGGAGATTTCACGCCCCGCGCGCGCGTCGCCACGATCAGCGGCCGCCGCCAGGGCGCGGCGCGCAGCCTGAGCTTCACGAGGCGGCCGGAAGCGATTTCGTGGCTCACCAGCATTTCGGGCAGGATGCTGAGATGCCGCCCGCGGTCGAGCATGGCGAGGGTGAAAAGCAGGGACGTGGTCTCGATCTCCGGCCGGGGGAGGGCGAGACCCTCGGCGGCGAAGCTGTTCTCGATCGCTTCCTCGATGACGCCGAGATTGGCGCCGGATATCCAGCGCTCCTGGACAAGCCGTTCAAGGGTGATGTCCTCGAGATCGGCCAGCGGATGGTCCGGCCCCGCCACCACCACATAATCGATGTCGCAGAGCTTTTCTTCCCGGATCAGGGGGGAGCGCCGCTCCACGAGGCGCACGGCGACGAACAGGTCGAGCTTGCCGCACACCAGATCCTCGATCATGTCCTCGTAGATCCCGGCCAGCACCTGCATGCGAAGCCCCGGCCGTTCGCGCACCAGATGGTCGGCGGCGGCGGCCACCATGTGGGCCGCGGCGCTCGGCCCCACGCCCACACGCACCAGGCCGCGCCGCCCGCCCAGCATGTCATCGAGGCCGGCGCGGAATCGCTCCGCCTCCGCCGCCATGGTGCGGGCATGGGGCAGGAACAGCTCGGCATATTCGGTGGGGCGGATGCGCCGCCCGTCGCGCTCGAAGAGACGCACGCCGAGCTGGCTTTCAAGGCGAAGGATGCTCTTGCTCACCGCCTGCTGGCTGAGGCCCAGGCGCTCGGCGGCGGCGGCGAAGGTGCCGGCGTCGTAGGCCGCAAGGAAATGACGGATGTGACGGGATTCCATGGCATCCTTATATACAACCGATGGATGGAGACAAAGACAAAAAGTTGTTAGCCAAGAACACCCCTCCTTGGGCAATCTTCGGAAAACGATAACGGAGGTGCTCAGCATGAAGATCATCAGCGAAAAGATGCCGCTCGTTGCCGACCAGGCGGGCGTCTGGGAAGGCGAATATGTCCATCTGGACGCCGACCAGAACATCATCGACCGGCACAAGTCGCGCCTCGTCTGCCGTCTGTTCGACGGCCCCGACGGCGAAGCGCGCCTGTCCCAGACCAACATCTACACCTGGGCCGACGGCACGCAGGAGATCCGGTATTTCGACGGCGTCTTCAAGGGCGACCGGGTGTGGATCAAGAACGATCTCATCGACGGCTGGACGGGCTCGGTGAGCCTCGATCCCACCAACCGCACGATCATGGTCGGCTGGACCCGCGCCCATGAGCCGGACTTCCGCTATTACGAGATGATCACCGTGGCCGAGGACCGCGAGGCCAAGAACCGCACCTGGCACTGGTACCGCAAGGGCCGCCTGTTCCAGCGCACGGTCATCAACGAGGTGCGCGTGTCCCGCGACTGGAAGGCCTATGACGATCCGAGCTACTACAGCTTCAAGCCGCGCGGCGCCATCTGAGGCGCGATGAAGCAAGCGCGCAAGTGAGGCTCGGACACAATCCGACGACAATCCGCCAGGGCGCTGCCCGGGCCGCCGACATGCGATCCTGACGCATGGCGACGGTGCCGGGCTGCGCCCTTTCTGCGTGCGGCAAACAGTCCGAAGCCGCTTGACAGCCCCCGATTAACGTGAAAATTTGTCCAGACAAGTGGGGCGGGGCGGAGCGCGGGGAAGGCACCGGGGCCGGAACGGTTCCGCCCGATCATATCAAGCACAAAGGGGAGCCCAGATGAGAATTTCCAGTTCTGTCGCCCGCGCGGCGGTTGCCGAATCCCATGGTCGCCGGGTCGAACGCCGCGGAGGTGCGAAATGAGCGCCCTCACGCGCCGCGGGCTTCTGGGCGCTGCCGGCGGGCTTGGCCTGACGGCGGCCCTGGGTCTTGCGCCCTCCATCGCCGGGGCGGCGACGCCGGGCAAGGCTGTGGAGATCGGGGCGGACGGGAAATATCCGACCGTGCCGCTCGCCAAGGAAATGTGGACCCTGGGCGTCGCCCAGTCCCGCTCGATTCCCGTCGATCTCGGCCGGGTGGATGCGAGCCGCAAGGCCAATCTGCAGCATATGCTGAACCTCATCGACGCGGCATTCGGCTTCGGCATGGGGCCGGACATGCTGTTCTTCCACGAATTCCCCATCACCGGCTTCGGCGCGGGATGGACGCGGAAGGACATCCTGAAGGTCGCGATCGAGATCCCCGGCGAGGAGACGGAGGCGCTCGCCAGGAAGGCGCGGGAGCGCGGCATCTATCTGGTGTTCGGCTCCTATGCCCGCGACAAGGACTGGCCCGGCCATGTGCTGTCGATCACCACCATGATCGGGCCCGACGGCAAGATTCTCGCGCGCGAATGGAAGGCGCGGAACATCAAGGGCGCGTTCGGCGGCCAGATCGAGCTTTTCACCACCACCATCTACGACGTCTACGACCGTTACGTGGAAATGTACGGGCAGGACGCCGTCATTCCCGTGGTGCAGACGCCCCTCGGCAACATCGCCATGAGTTCCGTGCAGCGGGAGCCCGAACTGTTCCGCGCCATGGCCATCAAGGGGGCGGAAGTGATCCTGCGCACGGCGACGGGCGGCTTCAGCCCGCTCGATGTGGCGGCGACCGCGCTTTACAACGGCGTCTATGTGGCCGTCGCCAACCAGGCGATCTCGCCCGGCTCGCCCTTCTTCGAGGACAGCAATGCGGGCGGCTCCGCCATCTATGGTCCCGACGGCGAGGCGATGGCGATCGCGAAGTCGCCGAACGAGACGCTGGTCACCGCGCGCATTCCCATCGGCGCCTTCCGCGCCCGGCATCGCCAGCCCACGCTTCATCCCGCGCTCTACATGGACGTGCTCAACGGCTATGTGCCGCGCTACTCGCCCAATCTCTTCGCCGATTACCAGCCGGAGGACCTGCAGGATGCAGCCCGCTACCTGCGCGACAAGTCCAACTGGAAATGAGGCAGGGGGGAGCAGGTTCTAGGAGGGGGAGATGATGGCGAACAGGCAAGCGACCGGCGGCGTTCGCCGCAGCATCACGGGCTATATCCGCTATACGAGCGACAAGCCCGAACGGAAGGGCGCCGAGCGCGGGCGTGAGCAGTTCCGCATGGACATCCATCAGGACGGCTCGCGGGTGATCGCCGCCCACGGCGAGATCGATGACGCCCCCGCCGTGGTGCGCGACGTGAGCTTGCGCCTCGGCCCCGACAACCGGCCGCTCGAGGGCTTCGTGCGCATCGCGGTGGGCGGGGCTTTCCGCGGCTCGGGCTGGTTCCGCTTTGCCGATGATCTGGCCGAGTGCGAGGCCTTCACCACGGCGGAAGGGCGCGTCACCCAGACGATGGCGCTCGACAAGCCTCTGGTCGCCTTCGGCAACCATGCCATGGTCAATGACGGGTTTCTTCTCTCCCTCTACGACCTCTCTCAAGGCCCAGGCGTCCAGGTGATCCGGGACATCCTGCTGTCGTCCCCAGACCACCGCGGGGCGACGGGGCCGCTTCTTTTCCGCACCGATCTCGCGATCCAGTATGTGGGCCCGACCAAGCTCACCGTGGCGGCGGGACGGTTCGACGCCCTCCATTTCCGCATGGTGGACGTGCCGGGGCTGCCCGAAGCCTATCCGCCCTATGATCTCTGGTGCACGGCCGATGGTGATTACGTGCTGCTGAAGGCCACCGTCGGCGGCTACATGATGACCGCCTACGAACTCACCGCTTACGACGCCACGGGAGACGCGCGATGATCATTTCCTGGCTGCTCGCCGCCCATATCACCGTGCTCGGCTACTGGCTCGGGTCCGAGCTGGTCATCAACAGCACCTACCGCTATGTCTGCTATCATGACGAGCTGCCGTTCCCGGACCGCTCGCGCCTCATGGACCATGTCATGAAGGTGGACCAGCATGTGCGCTACGCCCTCATCCTGCAGGCGGGGCTGGGGACGGCGATCGCCGCCCTTTACGGCTGGTTCCCCGGGGGCGAGACCGTGGCCATCGCCGCCGGCATCATTGCCGCCCTGTGGCTCGCCTTTGTGGAGGTGACGCACCGCCTGCGCAAGACGCCCGTGGGCAAGAAGCTCCAGACCTTCGACCGCGGTTCGCGCTATGTGCTGATGGTCATCCTCATCGCGCTCGCCTTCGGGCTCATCGGCGGCGACTGGCCCATGCCGCTGTTCCTGCGCTGGAAGCTCGGCCTCTTTGCCGGGGTGATGGCGTCGGGCGTCGGGATCCGCATCGCGCTTCTGTCCCACTTCCGCACCTGGGCCAGAATGGCCAAGGAGGGGCCGACGGACGAGACCAACGCCATCATCCGCCGCACCTATTGGCGGGCCACCAGCGTGCTGATCCTGCTTTGGGTGTTCATCGCCGGAATCGTGGTCGTCAGCCTGTGGAAACCCATGTGACCGACCAGGACCTGCTGGCGGCGCTGGAAAGCGCCGCGGGCAAGGGCTCCGTCCTCACGGACATGGAGGCCCGGCGGCTTGCCGCCGCCGATCTCCATGTGACGGGCGCGCTGCCGGCCGCCGTGGTGCGGCCGCAGGACCGGGATGCCCTTGCCGCCGCTGTCGCCGCCGCAACGTCCCGCGGCTATGCCGTCCTGCCGCGGGGCGGCGGGCTCAGCTATACGGGCGGCTATGCGCCGCCGACGGACAGGTCCGTGACCTTCGACCTTTCGGCCCTCGACCGCATCATCCACATATCGGAACAGGACATGGTGATGACGGTGGAAGCGGGCGTCACCTGGCGCCAAATCGCGGCGGCGCTGAAGCCGCGGGGGCTGCGGCTGCCGTTCTTCGGCACCTTTTCCGGCGCGGGCGCCACGGTCGGCGGCGGGCTGTCCCACGGGGCGCTGTTCTTCGGCTCGGCCCGCTACGGCTCCGCCGCCGAGATGGTGCTGGGGCTCGAAGTGGTGCTGGCCGACGGGCGCATCCTGAGGACGGGGCAGGGGGCGCTCGCCGTGGGCGCGAAGCCGTTCCTCCGCAGCTTCGGGCCCGATCTCACCGGCCTTTTCACCCATGACGGCGGCGCCTTCGGCATCAAGACGGCGGCAAGCCTGCGCCTCATCGAAGCGCCGCGGCATGAGGACTATCTGAGCTTCGCCTTCGCCGATCTCGCGCATGCGGCCGATGCGCTTTCGGCCATTGCGCGGGCGGATCTCGCCGAAGAAATCTATGTGCTCGATCCCGTCTCCACCGGGGCGATCGCGGCGGATGGCGGCGAAAAACTGCGGACGGCGCTCTCCGTCGCGCGCCGTGCGGGCGGACCGCTGCGCGCGGCATCGGCGCTTCTGTCCCTCGCCCGCGGGGGGACGCAGTTCATCCCGCCGGGGCACTATTCCCTCCACATGACGGCGGCCGGGCGCTGCGCCGCCGCCGTGCGGCACGACCTCCGTCGCGCGGCGCGGATCGCCGCCGATCTCGGCGGGCGGCCGGTCGCGCCCACCATTCCGCGGGTCGCGCGGGCGACGCTTTTCCAGGATCTCAATGCGGTGCTCGGCGCCGACGGCAGCCGCTGGGCGGCGCTGAACGCCAAGGTGGCGCATTCCGACGCGCGCGATCTTATCGCGGCGTTCGACGCCATGATCGCGCCCTATCTTTCCGAAATGGCGGCGCATGGCGTGTGGCTTACCCGGCTCGCCTCGGCGCTCTCCAACCATGCCTTCAGCTTCGAGCCCGTGTTCCACTGGAAGGATTCCTGGCAGCCGCTCCACCGCCGCGCGCCGGAGCCCGCCTTCCTGCAGAAGATGACGGAGCCTGAGACCAATCCCGCGGCCCGCAAGCTCGTAGACCAGCTGCGCCTCGAGACGGTGCAGCTTTTCCGAAAGCTCGGGGCCGCATCGAACCAGATCGGCCGGACCTATCCCTATCTCGAGGCGCTGTCCCCCGTTCCGGCCGAGCTTCTCAAAGGCATCAAGGCGATCCTGGATCCCGGTCGCCTGATGAATCCCGGCGTCATCGGGCTGGGCCGTTAATGTTGGATCCAATTTTGAGTTAATCTTTTACCTGAACTCAGATCATCAAAGCGCAGTTTAGGTTGGATATGAGCGGTATCTGGAAAGACTTGAAGGAAAATTTGTCTGGACAAGATACGCGGCCAAATCTAGGCTGAATTCGAACCAATAGAAGTTGCAAATCCGTCAGGGAGGTTTCTGCAAATGACCCACAGACTGCATTCTCTTCGCCGCCTCAACCTCATGCTGTCCGCGGCTGCCGTCGCCTTCGCGGCGCCCGTCTACGCCCAGGCGCAGGACGCCGCGCCCACGGCGTCCAGCCAGTCCATGACCCTCGAGAACATCGTGGTCACGGCGCGCAAGCGCGAGGAAAGCCTGATGGACGTGCCGATCGCCGTCAGCGCCTTCGACTCCCTGCGCATGGAAGACCGGCTGGTGCAGAGCATCGTGGACATCGCCGAATTCACCCCCGGCTTCCAGATCCAGGAGGCCTTCGGCCGCAACGGCGACCGTCCGGTGATCCGCGGCGCGTCCAACATCCTCATGGCCGAGGGCAAGGTGGGCGTGTTCCTCAATGGCGTGCCCTATCTCGGCGACTTCTCGTCGCTCGATCTCGCCAATGTGGAGCGGGTCGAGGTCATCAAGGGCCCGCAGTCGGCGGTCTTCGGCCGCGGCACCCTGAGCGGCGCCGTCAACGTGGTGTTGAAGCGCCCGGGCGAGGAGCTCGAGGGGCAGGTGACGGCCAATGTGGGCAACTACAACCGCAAGGAATTCAGCGCTTTCCTTTCGACGCCGGTCACCCCCTGGCTCGGCGTTCAGGCGGGTTTCAAGTTCTATGACGTGAACGGCCAGTACGACAATGCGCTGATCCCGGGCGAGCGCCTTGGCGACGAGAAGACGCATCAGTACATGGCGGGCGTGTTCCTTGATCCGACGCCGGACATCAGCGCCTCCGTGCAGTGGATCCATCAGAAGGACGACGACGGCCATTATGCCATCGGCCTGCAGCCCGCGTCCGAGAACAACTGCTTTCTGGATACCCGCCAGTACTACTGCGGCGAGGTGCAGGTTCCCAAGTCCTACGGGATCAATACGGACCGCCTGATGCGGCCGGGCCTCTACCGCAACGCCGACCGCTTCATCGGCGACATTCGCTGGGACATCATGGGCTCGGGCTACGAGGCGTCGTTCCAGGTGGGCTACAGCGACATGGTCCAGGTGGTGGGCACCGACCAGTCCTTCGACGACCGCAACTTCTTCCTGTTCCGCGGCGCCTGCGCCTTCATTCCGATCGGCAACCAGGACTGCAGCCAGTCGCCGTTCAACACCACCGACGGCCTGAAGCGCGAGACCGAGACCTATGAATGGCGCCTGACCTCGCCCGGCGCGGATCGCTTCCGCTGGCGCGTCGGTGTGTTCACCAGCCGCGACCGCGTGAAGCCCAATCCGGACTATGTGGAGGCGACGGAAGTGGGCCTCGACATCCTGCCTGATGCCACGCGGGTCAAGAACCTCGCCTTCTTCGGCGGCATCGATCTGGACGTGACCGAGGACCTCACCATCGGCGCCGAGCTGCGTCGCCAGATCGACAAGGTGCGCTCGACCGGCGTCACCTACCGCGCCGGCGACCTCTTCAGCGACGAGGAACTGGCGGAGCTCCTGTACCCGAACCCCGACCAGATCGTCGGCACGGCTGGCGAGCGCAACGCCAAGTTCAAGGCGACCCTGCCGCGCGTCACCGTCAACTGGTCGCCCGCCCGCGACTGGTCGGTCTATGCCCAGTATTCCCAGGGCAACTCGCCGGGCGGCTTCAACCCGCTGACCGCGCCGACCACCACCTATGACGAAGAGAAGCTCATCAACTACGAAATCGGCTTCAAGACCTCGAAGTTCGGCTTCGACTACCTGAACGTTTCGGCCTTCTGGCAGAACTACAAGAACCAGGTCCTGACCAACACCTATGTGACCGAAACCCTGATCGACTCCTACAAGGCCAATATCGGCAAGACGCGGATCCGCGGGATCGAGGTGGAAGGCGCGCTGCCGCTCGCCAACCGCATGTTCACCCTGCAGTTCAACTACACCTATCTGGATGCCAAGATCCGCGAGGGTGTCGAGCCCGATCATGCGGTCCTGCTGCTGGGCGCGGCCTGCAAGACCGGCTCGGCCATCAATCTCGACCTTCCGGGCTGCCGCGAGGCGGCGTCCATCGTCGGCCAGCGTCCGCCGCTGGTATCCAAGCATAACGGCGCCATCGGCCTGCGCTTCGATCACGAGATCGGAAACGGTTGGGCGTTCTTCTCCGGCATCGACGTGATCTATCGCAGCCGCTTCTACGCCCAGGTGCACAACCTGGCCCATACCGGCGACGCCACCAAGGTCAACCTGCAGGCGGGCGTGACCGACAACAACGGCTGGCGCGTCACCGCCTACGGCAAGAACGTGCTCGGCAACGAGACGCCGGACGGCATCATGCGCTATATCGATCTCGGCGTGCCGGCTGCGGCGACGGGCGATTCGGTCCGCGCCTTCAGCATCACGCCGCCCTCGAAGGCCGAATGGGGCGTGATCGTCCGCAAGGCGTTCTGATAGGCTAGGTCATGTTCGCCCGGGCGGGGTCGTCCGGGCGAACGACAACAGGGGAGCAAGAATGATGTCTGGTCTCTATGCGATCGTCACCCGCGACAAGCCCGGCGCCGGCGCGGTGCGCAAGGAAAAGCTCATGCAGCATCTCGCCCATGTGGAAAAGGTGCTGGACCGCATCGCGGTCGCCGGGCCGCTGCGGGACGAGGCGGGGAATTTCGTGGGATCCCTTCTGGTGGTGAAGGCGGAAAGCGTTGAAGACGCCCGCGCCTTTCTGGAGCAGGATCCCTATTTCCGCGCCGACATCTGGGATCGCATCGAGATCAGCGCCTTCAATGCCGCCGCCGGCGACTGGGTCGGCGGCAAGACCTGGTAACGGAGGGCGACATGGCGCTTGTCGCCCGCGTCCATGAGACCGGCTCGCCCGACGTCATCCGCTTCGAGGAGGTCGACATTCCGGCGCCGCGCGGCACGGAGGTTCGCGTCCGCCACACCGCGATCGGCGTCAATTTCATCGACACCTATCACCGGCGCGGAATCTATCCCGTATCGCTGCCCACCGGCCTCGGGGTCGAGGCCGCAGGCGTCGTGGAAGCGGTGGGCGAGGGGGTCACCCGCTTCAAGCCCGGTGACCGCGTCGTGACCTTCGGCCCCGACATCGGGAGCTACGCGACCGAGCGGGTGCTGGACGAATTCCTGTGGTTCCCCATCCCCGACGACATTTCGGACGAAGTGGCGGCCGCCGCCTTCCTCAAGGCCTGCACGGCGGAGTTCCTGGTGGAACGCTGCGCGAAGGTGGAACCGGGCTCACCCGTACTCGTCCATGCGGCGGCGGGGGGGCTCGGGCTTCTGCTCCTGCAGTGGCTGAAGGCCGTCGGCGCCGTCGTCATCGGCACGGTCAGCACGCCCGCCAAGGCCGAAGCGGCGAGGGCCGCCGGGGCCGATCACCTCATTCTCTATACCGAGGAGGACACGGCGGCGCGGGTGCGCGAAATCACCGGCGGCGCCGGTGTCCGCGTGGTGTTCGACGGCGTCGGCAAGGCGACGTGGGATGCCTCCATCGACAGCTGCGGGGTGCGCGGCCTCATCGTCGTCTACGGCAATGCGGACGCGCCCACGGGGCCCGTGGACATGGGACCGCTCGCGCGCAAGGGATCATTGTTCCATACGCGCCCGGCGCTCTATCACTATTACGCGGAACCCGGCGAACGGGCGGCGGGCGCCGCGCGGGTCTGGGACATGTTGCGCTCAGGCAAGCTTTCGGTCACCATCGGCCAGCGCTATGCCTTGCGTGACGCGGCCAGGGCCCATGCGGATCTCGAAGGCCGCCGCACCACGGGTTCGAGCATTCTTCTTCCCTGACAACAGGGATGGCACCACTGCCGCCCCCGTATTGCTCCGCGGGGGCGGGATTTTTTTGAACTGATCAGGCGATTTCCAGAAGCTCCACCAGCTCGCCCGCAGGCCCGCGCACCGTCGCCGCGCGGCGGCCGCCATAAAGCGCGCCTTCACGCGGCCTGGGCTGCGCGATGAAGGGGAGATCGAGCGCACCGAGGCTATCAACCGCAAGGGTGAGCAACGAATTCCCCGGCGGCAGCATGCCGGGGTTGCAGGGCCGCTCCGTCGCCTCCGCCGGATAGTCGTTCACCTCCATGATCGGCATCGCGCCCTTCTGCACCATGGTGAGGGTGGTGCGGTGCGTGGGCGGCAGGCCGAAGGCGTTGTTGATCATGGTGTAGGTCAGGGTATAGCTGCCGCCGGGCTCGAGCCTGAGGCGGTCGCGATACCAGGCGACGCTCGCCTCGCGGTCAGGGCTTGCAAGCACGGCGATGAAGATGTGGTCGGACAAGGATGCGGCGCGCGGCAGTTCGGATCCCGGCGTATCGCCGAAGATCTCGGTGAGGTAAAGCATCTCGTCGCCGCGCCCCAGCATCTGCATGGCGACGATGAAGGGAAGGCCGTCGAGCGGCTTGGGCTGCCCCACGATGCGGAAGCCGCTGCCGGCAAGGCGCTCCGGCCAGCCCGTCACGTCCTGCACGGTCATCTCGTAGGCCGCCCAGCCATAGGTGCGGGTGGGGCGGAAATCCGCGGGGACGGGTGCTTCCACAAGGCGGAAGAAGCAATGGGCGCCGCTTTTCGGCTGCAGGGCGGCGAAGCGCGCGCCGGCGCTCGCCGGGCAGCCCCAGCTTGCGGCGAGGTCGGCATCGATCGCGCCGCGCTCGACGAGGGTCAGCTGCAGCTTGTCCGCGTAATCCGTGATCGCCGCGTCGAGATCGGGCGTCGTGATGACGCCGCCGACGATCTGCCCGTGGGTGAGCCCGCCCTTCATTTGAAGACCGCCTTTCGTTTCTCGAGGAAGGCCGACACCCCTTCTTCGAAATCGGGGCCGGTGAAGGCCGCATCGAACAGGGCGCGCGTCTCGTCGTTGTCCTCCGCCTGGCCGTCGAGGATGCGGCGCACCATGGCCTTGGTCTCGCGCACCGAATGGGGCGAGGACTGGGCGATGGTTTCCGCAAGCGACTGGGCCTGCGCCTCGGCGTCATCGGTCAGGAATTCCACCATGCCGATGCGCGCCGCTTCCTCGGCGCCGATGAGCTGCGCCGTGAACAGGATGCGCTTGGCCTGGGCCGGCCCCACGAGATCCACGAGCAGCTTGGTGTCGTGGAGCGAATAGACGAGGCCGAGCTTCGCCGGCGTGATGCCGAAGCGGGAGCGCGGGGTGGCGACCCGCATGTCGCAGGCAAGCGCGAGGCCGCAGCCGCCGCCCACGCAGTCGCCGTCCACAAGGGCGATCACCGGCTTTGGCGCGCGGGCAAGCTCGTACTGCGCCGTGCGGATCGCCGCCTGGTTGCGCGCGCGCCACTGGGGATCGCGGGCGCCGGTGGAGAATTCCGCGATATCAGCCCCGGCGGAGAAGATGCCGGGCGCCGCCGACTGCAGGATCATGACGCGGACGGCGGAATCGTTCATGGCGTCAGCGAGAAGCCGCGGGAATTCTTCCCACATGGCCTGGGTGAAGGCATTGCGCTTTTCCGCGCGGTCCAGGATCAGACGGGCGACGGCGCCGTCTCTTTCAAGACGCAAACTCATGCAGGCTGTACCTTCCGGAAATGTTCGGCGATCTCGCGCCGGGTGGTGATCCAGACGTCGGGCTTGCTCGTCACGTGCCGGAAGAACTCCTCAAGGGCCCAGATGCGCCCCGGACGGCCGATGATGCGGAGATGGAGACCGAGGGACATCATCTTCGGATTGCCCTCCTGCCCCTCGCGGTAGAGCTGGTCGAAGCAGCGCTTCGCGTAGTCCAGCCACTGGGTCGGGGTCATCGCCGGGTCGGTCCACATCTTCATGTCGTTGCTGTCGAGCTGATAGGGCACGATGACGATGGGCTTGCCCGGCACCGTCTCGCGGTCCCAGAACGGCACGTCGCCCGAATAGTCATCCATGTGATATTCGAAACCTTCCTCGATCAGCAAGCGCCGGGTGTTGTCGGTGTGGAAATAGCGGCTGAGCCAGCCATAGGGGCGGACCCCCACCGTGCGCTCGATGGAGGTGACGGCGCGGCGGATGAATTCCCGCTCCTGTTCCTCGTTCATCTTGAACTGGTGGATCCAGCGCCAGCCATGGCTCACGGGCTCGTGCCCGAGTTCGGCGATGGCCTCGGCGATCTGCGGATGGTTCTCGAGGCTCATGGCCGCGACCGTCCAGCTCGCCTTGATGCCGTAGTTGCGCAACAGCTTCACGATGCGCGGCGCGCCCGCCTTGATGCCGTAGAGATAGTTCGATTCATTGCCGTAGTTGCGGATGGGCGACTTGATGTGGATGCCCAGCTCGTCCACCGGCTCCATGCCGCGGTCGCCGCGGGCGACCGTCATTTCGGAGCCCTCCTCCACATTGACCACGACCGACAATGCGATCCTGGCGTCGTTCGGCCAGTCGATCCGTTCTTCCTGCATCAGTGCATTTCCTCTCCGCCGGAAACATTGAGGGCCTCGCCCGTCACATAGAAGGCGTCGTCCGACGCCAGCCAGGCGCAGGCGGCGGCGGTGTCGCTCGCAAGGCCCGGGCGGCCCATGGGGTTCTTGCGCTTCATGTTGTCGAGATAGGCCTCGACGCTGTCGAAGCCGAGAAGCTTCGAGAAATATTCGTTCTGCCTGGCGCCGAGCCCCGTGGTCACGTGATTGGGGCAGACGGCGTTCACGGTGATGCCGTGGGGGCCGAGCTCGATGGCGGTGGAGCGGGTGAGCCCCACCATGCCGTGCTTGGAGCTGGTATAGGGCGCCATGTGCGGGAAGCCGGATTTGGCCGCCTGGCTCGCGATATTGATGATGCGGCCGCCGCGGCCCTGTTCGATCATGATGCGCGCCGCCGCCTTCGTCCCGAAGAACGCGCCGGTGAGATTGACGCCGATCACCGCCTCCCACTCGCTCGCCGTGGTTTCCAGCAGCGGCTTCATGATGTAGCCGATCCCGGCGTTGTTGACCCAGATGTCGAGGGAGCCGAAGGCTTCCCTAGCCTTGCGCGCCAGGGCCTCGCAATCCGCTTCCTTGCGCACGTCGCATGGGACCGCGATCGCCTTCGCGCCGCGCTGGCGCAGCTCCTCGGCGATTTCCTCCATCTCCGTCGTGGTGCCGATGTCGCCTTCGCCCATATGTTCGGCGGGGCGGCCGATGTCGGACACCACGCAATTGGCGCCCTCGTCGGCGAAGCGCTGGAGGATGCCCTGGCCCAGACCCTTGTGGCGGCCGGAGCCGGTGACGACGATGGTCTTGCCTTCGAACCGCCGCATCACAGGGCCTCCGTGGTGATGAACAGGGGATTGTCGGCGAAGTTGCGGAACTCGGCGGCGACCTTCTGCACGGCGTCGCTCGAGACGTCGCGGCCGAAAGCCTCCATGTCGGCGACGTCGATCACCTCGATATATTCATAGGGCGGCCTGTCTTCCGCGCCGAGCAGCCCGGTGGTGCGGTAGACCTGGAAGTCCTTGATGGAGCCGAGGGCGCGAACACCCGGAATGTCCGTGCTGCGCGCCCAGTTTTCATAGGCGCTCCGGTCGGCGCCGGGCTTGAGATTGAAGAGGACGATGATCCGCATGGGACTTCTCCTTGATCTAGGCGAGGGCGGGAATTATGGAACCACCCAGTTCCGTTTCAAGTTGTCGCGCGAGCTCGACGAGCGCCGCTTCGCTTCCGGGCCAGCCGATGGCCTGCACGGCGACGGGCAGGCCATCGCCATTGACGCCCGCCGGGATGCTGATGGCGGGAAGCCCCGCGATGTTGGCAAGGGCCGTGAAGCTCGCCTGTGTTGCCGGCGGGCGGTCGCAATGGACGAATGCCGCCTGCGGCGTCGTGGGCGTCAGCAGGATGCCGTCCTGGCCGATGGCGGCGCGGATTGCGTCCCGCGTCGCCTGCAGGACGGCGTAAAGCGCCGGATATTCGCTTTCCTTCTTGCGTGCGACGCCGAGCAGGAAATGGAGCTCGCGCGAGATGCGGTCGGCGTCCGTCTCGATGCTGGACCCGAGATGCCGGGTAAGCTCACGCGCCGTCTCCACGAAGCCCGCAAAGCGGATTTCGGCCAGGCTGTGGGGGAGGGCGAGGGCTTCCGGCTTGAGCGGCAGCGCGGCGAGCGCGCGTTCGTAGGCAGCGACGATTTCGGGCTCGCACCCTTCTTCCAGCTGCCCCAGCACCAGAAGGCGGCGCGGGCCGGCGGCGGGCTTCACGTCCGTCAGCACGCGCAGCATGCGGTCGAGATCGTCGAGCGTGCGCGCCAGGGGGCCGATGCAGTCGAGCCAGGTGCTGAGGGGCACGAGGCCGTCGTCGGATACCGCACCCTGCGTCGGCTTGATGCCGTAGACGCCGTTATAGGCCGCGGGAATGCGCACGGAGCCGAGGGTGTCGGTGCCGAGGGCCGCGACGCAAAGCCCCGCCGCCACTGCGGCGCCGCTGCCGCCCGACGATCCGCCGGGCGTGTGGCCGGGGCGGTGCGGGTTCATGGCGTGTCCGAACCAGGGATTGGCGGTGGTGGCGCCGAGCGCCGCCTCATGCATGTTGAGTGTGCCGAGGATGACGGCGCCGGCATGACGAAGGCGTGCGACGGTTTCCGCGTCTTCCGCCGCGATGATGTGGCGGCGAAGCTCCATGCCCGCGTTCCAGGAAAGGCCCCTGACCGCAATGTTGGACTTGACGGCGACAGGGATTCCTTCGAGCGGACGCAACGCGCCCTCGCGGATGCGCCGGTCGGATTCCGCGGCCGCGTCCAGCGCCCCCGCTTCGTCAACCTCGATGAAGGCGTGAAGCTGGGGATTGTGGCGGCGGATGCGGTCGAGGAAATGGGCGGTCACCGCGCGCGCCGTGACCGCGCCTTGCCCATAGGCTGCGTGGAGCGTCGCGATGTCCGCGTGGCGCCAGTCGCTCATAGCTTGCGCTCGTCGATGAGACGGATGGGCTTCTGCCGCACCTCGATCTGGGTGTCCGCCGCGGTCTCGCCGGGGCCGACGAGCTTCACGTCCACCTCGACGCCGAGGCCCTGACGCAGGAGGGCCGCAAGCGCCGCTTCGTCCGTGCCGCCGCGGCTTTCGAGGATCACCAGCATCTCGTCGCGGCCCGACGCGTCGCGGGACACGCGGCAGACATATTCGCCGGTGAGATCCGGCCGGTTCTCGATGAGCGCGCCGATCGCATGGGGGAACACGTTGATGCCGCGGAGCTTCACCATGTTGTCGCTGCGGCCCTTGAAGCCCGCGATGCGCTTGAACACCATGCCCGTCTGGTTCCGGCCCAGAAGCTCGTGGGTCACGTCGTGGGTGTTGAAGCGGATGCAGGGGGCGACGTCGTCCTTGAAGAGGCAGGTCACCACCATGTCGCCCGTCTCGCCCGGCGCCACCGGCCTGCCGGTGTCGATGTCGAGGATTTCGAGATACTGGGCGTCCTCCCACACATAGAGGCCGTCGCGCTCGGGCCCTTCGCCGGCGATCGTGCCGGTGTCGCCCACGCCGTACCAGTCATAGGCCCTGGCGCCGCCCCAGGCCGCTTCCACCGCCGCCCGGTCCTCGGTCCCGAGATGGCCGCAGATCATGCGGATATTGATCTTGTCGAGCAGCCCCTCGTCCTTCGCCACCTGGGCGAGCTTGCGGATATAGTCGATGAAGCCGACGATCACCGTCACGTTGAAGTCGGCCATGAGCCGCACCTGGTTGACCGAGCGGGTCTCGATCCCGGTGCCGGCGGAGAGGAACAGGGAATTGGTGAAATGGGTCACGGCCTCGCGGATATAGTGGCCGCCGTTGATCATGCCGTGGCCATAGACCGAATGCACCACGTCCGACGGCTTCAGCCCCTGCCAGCGATACATGCGGCCGACGAGAAGATTGGTCACCTCGCGCCCCTTGGGGCCGAAGAGAAGCGCCTGCGGGCGGCCAGTGGTGCCGGAGGTCGTATGAAAGATCACCGGCGGGCGGTCGTTCGAATCCGGAATCCCCGCGAAATCGCCATAGGGCGGGAATTCGGCGATGGACTTCATGAGGTCCGACTTGTCGTAGACCGGAAGCTTGGTGATGTCCTCGAGGCTTCGGATGTCGCCGGGCTCGATCCCCTTGTCGCCCCACAGCCGCTGGTAGAAGGGAATTTCCCAGCCCCGCTTCATGAGCTTGAGAAAGCGCTTGTTCTGGAGGTCAAAAAGCTCGTCGCGGCTCATGGAGGTGTAGCGGCGGACGAAGGCGTCGCCGACGGGGTATTCCTCCAGCAGCTGACGGATGTCGAGGGCCTCGAAATAGGTGGGGAAGGTCATTTCGCCTCCGGACATGTGTAGTAGGACAGGGGATCTTCGAACAGTCGCGGATCCGGCACGGAAAGCGCAAGCTCCCGCGCGAGATTCCGTTTGGCCGCGGTCTCGCCCGCATCGAGCGGCGCCTCGGGATGGCCCGCGGTCTTCGGGATGTGGTGCCGCAGCACGCGGCCGTTGCTGAGGGTTATCACCAGCCGCTGCGGCGACAGGGCGTTGAGGTCGGGATTGCCGTCGAGGGTGATGACGAGCCGGGACGCCAGCGCGGCAAGCTCCGGATCCGCGAACGCCTCGGGCGTGAAGCGCCTGGGGTCGATGCGCCCGTCGCGCAGCATGAGGGCGACGAGGAACGGCAGGCAGAGCCGCGCATAGGCGGGCGTCATGTCCGCCTTCATGGGGCGGCCCACCAGCCGCTGGATGAGCGGCGGCACGAAGGCTTCGATCTGCAGCACGTCGTCGGCGGCGAATTCCTTGTCCCGGATAAGGCGGGAGAGGGTCGCAAGCACCCCGTGGCTCGCCCGGCCCGAGGGGAACGGCTTGACGCTCACCTCCGCGATGCGCCAGACGCTGCCGAGCCGGTCCGTATACCGCGTGAAGTCGCCGTTATCGAACAGGGTGAAATAGCCGAACGGCCCCTCGAACACGTCATGGGGGCCGGTGAGGCCATTCGCCACCAGGTCCGCCGCGGTGATCGCCGCCCGCGCGGCGTTCGCGATCTGCAGGGGCAGGGCGATCGATCCTTCCACATGGGCCTGCATGGTTCCGGCGCACTGGGAATAGGCGAGGCCCAGCACGTCCTCCATGCGCTCGATCTTCATGATGCGGGCGACGGCCGCCGCGGCGCCGATGCAACCGGCGGTCGCCGGGCGGAAGAAGCGGAGGGGCGTGTCGGCGGCAAGGCCGAGGCCGCTTGCGATATCGACGCCGACGGCCAGGGCCGTGACCGCTTCCTCCGGATCGCAGCCGCCGAGCCGGTCGATGGCGGCGCCGAGGGCCGCCGTCACGGTGGACAGGGCATGGACCACCGCGGGTTCATGGACCGAATCCCATTCGAGGCAATGGATCTGGAAGGCGTTCACGAAGGCGGCGCCGCTTGCGGGAAGGCGGACGCCCCGGGCGATGACGCGGGCGTCATCACCCCCGCCCCAGCCTTCCGCCGCGCGCAGCACGCCGTCCGCCCCCGGGGCGGTCGAGCCCGCGGCGCCGACCGCGAGCGTATCGCCGAGAAGGTCCACGGCCGCAGCCCGCACGTCCGCGGGCAGCCGATGCTGCGCCCGCGCGAATTCAACCACTTTTGCCGTCGCGGTCATAGCCAGCGCTCCAGAATATCCACGATAGCGTCGGGGCGGTCGCCGTGAAGGGCGGCGGCGATCGCCTCGTCCGCAGCCCGCCCACCGAGCCCGCCCCAATCCATGAGCGCCCGCGCCTTGGCGACGACGCCCGCTTCATCGAGCGGCCGCTCGGGATCGCCCAGCGTATCCGCCAGGGTGACGCTTGCGCCAGCGCTTGTCACCCGCGCGCCGAAATGGGCAGGGTAGGCGGCGGTGAGCGCGGGATCCTCCTCCACCGTCACGAGCTTGCGGGCATCCGCAAGGGCGGCGATGGCCTCGGGCTCGAAATCGGCGAGCTCCGGCACGCCCCGCTCCATGACGACCGCCACCGCGTGCTGGAGGGAGAACTTGGCCTCGATCACGCTGCGCGGCTCCGGCCGGTCGCAGAAGGTGAGCGCGTCGCGGTAGGTGGCGACGGTCACCGGGCCCTGAAGCGCGCCCTGCTTCTTGAGCTCGAGGGCCGCATCGATCGCGGGATGCGCGTGGCGGCAGGCGCCCCAGGGCTTGAAGCTCACTTCGCTGATGCGCCACCCGTCCGCCAGCAGCATGGGCTTCGCGGCGTCGCAGGTTCCGGCATAGAGCCCCTGCGGCCCTTCCAGGATGAAGCGGGGGCCCGTGATCCCCCTGAGGGCGAAGGCCGCGGTCTCCAGCCCCGTGCGCATGGCATGGGCGATGTGCCATTGCTTGGCGGTCACCGGCTCGTGCCGCATCTGCCAGAAGCCGCCGGTCACCGATCCCGCAAGGCCGAGGGCGGCGACGAGCTGCGCCCGGTCGGCGCCCTGCAAGGCGGCGGCGGCTGCAGCCGCCCCGAACAGGCCCGCGGTCGCCGTGTTGTGCCAGTGGGCGTAATGACGGGCGTCGAAGGTCGCGCCGATCGAAATCATCGCCTCGTAACCCCGGACGGCGGCGTCCAGCACCTCGTCCATCCCGTGGCCGCGGGCGGCGGCGAGCACCGTCGGCCACACCACCGGGCCGGGATGGAGGATCGCCGTGCGATGGACGTCGTCCATCTCCAGCACGTTGCCGAGCCATGCCGCCTTGCCTGCAGGCGAGAGATCATCCATATGCTTCAGCGCATGGGCGACCTCGCCCCGCCGGGCACCCATGACGCAGCCCAGCCAGTCCAGAAGATGAAGCCGGGATTTTGTCCGGATAACTTCTGAAACGGGCGTCAGACAATGCTGGGCAAGCCGTTCTGTTAAGCTATAATTCGCGTCAATCACCGGGCAGTCTCCCGGGAGCCAATTTGAGAAAAGGAGTATTGCCTTGCCGGGTTCCAGTCAGGCGGTAGCCGTGAAGCGGGCGCGCAAGCCCCGTTATCAGGAACTTGCGGACGAACTGCGCGCGGAGATCCTTCGCGGCGACTATCTTCACCCCAATCCGTTCCCGACCGAAAGCGAGCTTTGCGCCCGTTTCGAGGTGAGCCGCTTCACCGTGCGCGAGGCGCTGCGCTCCCTGCAGGCGGAAGGGCTCATCCAGCGACGCCAGGGCTCGGGCACGGTGATCCAGCCGGCGTCCGCCCGCGGCGGGGCGCTCTATCAGCCGCTGTCGAACGTGGGCGAAATCCTGCAATACGCGCGGGACACCCGCTATCTGTTCACGGCCCAGGGCGAGGTGCCGCTGCCGAAGTCCCTTGCCGTCCATGCGGGGATCACGGACAAGCGCCGCTGGTATCATTTCCGCGGCCTGCGCACGCGCACCGGCCAGGCGGAGCCCATCGCGCTCACCGACACCTACATCCATCCCGACCTTCTCGCGGCGGCCAAGGCCATCAAGCCCAACCAGGACACCATCTTCCAGCAACTGGAACGGCTGTCGGGCACGAAGATCGTGCGGGTGACCCAGGACATCCAGGCGGTGCCGGCGAGCACGGCGGTGGCGGCGGAGCTCGGCATTCCGCGCCGCAGCCCCTGCCTGCGCATTCTCCGCTGCTATTACGACGCGAGCGGGCGCGTGCTGGAATTCTCCGCCAGCCACCATCCCGGCGACCGCTTCGCCTACTCCATGCATATGGAGGTGGACGGCTAGGTCAGCGGCCATCGGCGTCGAGCTCCGGCGCCGGCCGCGGCTTCCAGTCCGGTTCGGAGCGGAAGCGGATGGCCGGCGCGATATGGTGGGCGCCGTCGGCCTCGACGACGATGCCCCGTTCGGCGACGTGGGGCGCGGACAAGGCCTCGCGGAAGTCGAGGACGGGGGCGAAGGCCACGTCCTTGTCGGCGAACCAGGCGACCCATTCGTCGCGCGTGCGGGCGCGGAAGGTTTCCTCGAGATAGCGGACGAGGGGCGCCTGCGCCGGTCCCGGCGGCTCGCTGCCGAGCGGGATGAGGTCCGGACGGCCGAGGGCGTTGAGGAGGTTCGCGACGAACTTGGTCTCGCGCCCGCCCAGCACCACGAACTTTCCATCGGCGGTTTCATAGACGTTGTAGAAGGCGGCGCCGCCCAGGGAGCGCTGGCTGTGGGAGCGCGGCGGCTCGCCGCCATGAATCGCCGTCCCCACGATATGGGCGCACCAGGGGATCAGGCTGTCGAACATGGCGGCGTCGATATGGTCGCCCCGTCCCGTGCGCTCGCGGCCGATCAATGCCATGAGCACGGCCGAGAGCGCGGTCAGCCCCGCCGCCATGTCGGCGGAGGGCACCCCCGGCACCACGGGCCGCCCGTCGCGCCCGTCATTGACGGACAGGAAGCCGGACAAGGCCTGCACCGCAAGGTCGTGAGCCGGATGGTGCGACAGTTCCCCCTCCTGCCCGAAGGCGGAGACGGAGCAATAGACGATGCGCGGATTGCGCGCCGCGACCGCCTCGTAGGAAAAGCCGAGCCGCGCCATGACGCCCGGGCGGAAGCCTTCGACGAAGACGTCGGCGTCGGCGATCAGCTCCCAGAGCTTCTCTTTTCCCGCTTCCGACTTGAGGTCGAGCGCGATGCTGCGCTTGCCCCGGTTGAGATTGCGGAACCAGATGGACTGGCCCGCTTCATAGGGTTCCAGCCCGCGCGCGGGGTCGCCCGCAGGCGGTTCGATCTTGATGACGTCTGCCCCCTGGTCCGCCATCATGAGGGTGAGCATCGGCCCCGGCAGGAACTGCGACAGGTCGATGACCTTGATTCCGGCAAGCTTCGCCATGGTCTCAGATCACACCCTTGGCGCGGAAGGCCGCGATGTCGTCGGCGCTGTAGCCCGCTTCACGCAGAACGTCGTCCGTATCGATGCCGAGCAGGGGGGCCGCCCGGTTGGGCAGGCGCTTGCCGTCGATGCGGATGGGGTTGGCGAGCACCCGCATGTCCTCGCGGTCGGGATGGGGCGCCTTGTCCAGCATGCCGACCCGGGCCATGTAGGGATTGTCCAGCGCCTCATCCAGCTTGTAGACGGGCGCGACCGGCATGTCCCCGGCCAGGAGATCGAGCCAGTGGGCCGTCGTCTGCGTCATGAAGACGTCCTCGAGGATGGGGATCAGGACGTCGCGGTTCTGAAGCCGGTCCGCAGGCGTCCTGAAGCGCGGATCGTCCGCAAGCTCGGGACGGCCGATGCGCTCCACCAGAAGCTTCCAGAATTTGGGAAGCTGCGCCATGACGAAGATCCAGCCGTCGGCGGTGCGGAACATCTGGCTCGGCACCACGGACGGATGGGCGGAGCGGGAGACGCGCTCCACCTTGTGGCCCGTATTCAGATACCACATGGCGGGATAGCTCGTCTGATGGAGCGCGGTGGAGAGAAGGTCCACGTCCACGTCGCGGCCCTTGCCGCTGCGCTGGGCGTCCATCATGGCGGCGAGCAGGCCGATGGCCATCGTGGTGCCGGTCATGAAATCCACCATGGACAGACCGAAGCGGGTGGGCGGCCCGTCGGGCTCGCCGGTCATCCACAGGAAGCCCGCTTCCGCCTGCATGAGATAGTCGTAGCCCGGCCATTTGGCCCGCTCCGTATCGCGGCCATAGGCCGAAAGATGGGCGCAGACGAGGGCCGGGTTCGTCTCCTGCATGTGCTTGTAGGTAAGGCCCATGCGCTCCGGCAGGTCGCCGCGCAGATTGTTGACCAGGGCATGGGCGTCGCGCGCCAGGCGGTGCAGGATCTCCTTGCCCTCGGCGCTGTTGAGGTCGAGGGTGATCGACCGCTTGTTGAGGTTGAAGGTCTGGAAGAACAGGCTTTCGTTGTCGCGGAGGAAGAACGGCCCCACCGCGCGCGCGGTGTCGCCCGCACCCGGCTGCTCGATCTTGATGACCTCCGCGCCGAGCTGGGCGAGGAACATGGTGCCATAGGGCGCGGCGCCATACTGCTCCGCCGACAGGACGCGGAAGCCCGTGAGGGGAAGATTGCTGCTCACACCGGATTCCTTTTGACCCACTGCTTGGCGATGATGATGCGCTGCATCTCGTTGGTGCCTTCGCCGATGCACATCAGAAGCGCGTCGCGGTAGAAGCGCTCGATCTCGTATTCCTTGGAATAGCTGTAGCCGCCGAAGATGCGCATGGCTTCTTCCGAATTGCGCACCGCCGCCTCGGAGGCGAAGAACTTGGCCATCCCCGCTTCCATGTCGCAGCGTTCGCCGCGGTCATAGGCCCTGGCCGCATCCATGACGAGAAGCCGCGCGGCGCGCGCCCGGGTCACCATCTCGCCGAGCTTGAGCTGGATCGCCTGATGCTCGCAGATGGGCTTGCCCATGGTCTTGCGGATCTGGGCATATTCGGTCGCAAGCCGCAGCGCCCCTTCGGCAAGGCCGACGCCGCGGGCGGCGACGTTGATGCGGCCGAGCTCGAGACCGCCGGTCGCCTGGAAGAAGCCCTGGCCCTCGACGCCGCCGATCAGGTTCTTGGCCGGCACGCGGTAGTTGTCGAAGACGAGCTCGGCGCTGTCGATTGCCTTGTATCCGAGCTTCTCGAGCTTCTTGCCCACGGTGAAGCCGGGGCCCTTGGGGGCGATGAAGAAGCTCATGCCCTTGTAGCGCGGCTCGGCATTGGGATCGGTCTTGACGAGAAGGGCGAAGCAGCTCCCTTCGATGCCGTTGGTGATCCAGGTCTTGGTGCCGTTGATGACGTAATCGTCACCGTCGCGCACCGCCGTGGTGCGGATCCCCTGGAGGTCGGTGCCGGCGTCAGGCTCGGTGAGCGCGAGGCCGCCGCGGATCTCGCCGCTTGCGAACCTGGGCAGCCATTCCTCCTTCTGTTCGGGCGTGCCGAAGCGCTCGACCGCCGCCGCCATGATGAGGTGGGAATTGACGATGCCGGTGAGCGCCATCCAGTAGGACGAGATGCGCGAGATGATCTTGGCGTAGGTCGTCGCCGGCAGGCCGAGGCCGCCGTATTCCTGGGAAATGGTGGCGCCGAAGAGGCCCATTTCCTTCATCTGCTCCACGAGATGGGCGGGCCAGATGTCGTTGTGGTCGTGATGCATGACCACGGGCCGGACCTCGCGCTCGATCCATTTGTCGATGGAATCGAGCAGCGCTGCCTCCTCGTCGGGGTCGATGCTGCGTATGACTTTTTCACTCATTTCAGGCGGTCCTTAGTCGTCCATGGGACCGAAGCCGCGCTTCCAGATCAGCATGGTGCGGTTGAAGGTGCAGACGATGTCGCCGTGCTGGTTCTTGCCCGTGGTCTTCACGGTGACGATGCCCTGCTGCGGGCGCGAGCTCGATTCACGCTTGTCGATCACTTCGCTTTCCGCATAAAGGGTGTCGCCCGGGAACAGCGGGTGGGTGAGACGGATATTGTCCCAGCCGAGATTCGCGACCGCCTTCTGGCTGATGTCGGAGACGCTCATTCCGACCATGAGGGCGACCGTGAAGGGCGAGCAGACCAGCGGCTTCTTGAATTCGGTCTTCTTCGCGAATTCATAGTCGAAATGGGCCGGATGGGTGTTCATGGTCAGCAAGGTGAACCAGACATTGTCCGTGTCCGTGATAGTCCGGCCGGGTCGGTGCTCGTAGATGTGACCGACCACAAAGTCCTCGAAATAACGCCCGAAGGTTTCGCGATACCGTCCGGGTTCGACTTCGATCACGCCGTCACGCATTGTGAATCTTCTCCATTGCTAGAATCCTCTGATAGCGGCGCATGATCGGTGCTTCGAGCATGCGGCCCTTGAATCTGACCGCCGCACCGTTCGCCGCGATGAAGGCGGCTTCCGCCTCGCGCGCTTCGGCGATCTCGGCGGCGGTGGGACGAAATGTCTCGTTGATGGCGGCAACCTGCGCCGGATGGATCGCCGCCTTGGCGGTGAACCCGAGGCGCTTCACGGCCCTGCATTCGGCCAGCAGCCCTTCCGCGTCGTCGAGGGCGAGATAGGGAACGTCGATCGCCGGAATGCAGGCCCCCGCGCAGGCCATGACGAAAAGCCCGCGCGCCGTCGCAAGCGCGTCCCAGGTGAGTTCGACGCCAAGTTCGCCCGCAAAGTCGCCGCCGCCGAACATCATGGCGGCGACACCCGGCGCCCGGGCGATGTCGCGAATCGCATCCATGCCTGCGACGCTTTCGATGAGCGGCACGATGCCCGGCGCCTTGTCGCCCAGAGCGCCGCGGATGACGGCGATCTCGGCGCTGCTTTCCACCTTGGGCACGAACAGAAGGGCAGGGGGTACGGCCGCATCGGCGAGCGCCACCAGATCCTCGAGGCCCGCGCGGGTGGTGACGCCGTTGATGCGCAGCGCCAGCCGTTCGCGTCCGTCGATGATGGCAATGGCCTCAAGGGCCGCCGCCCGCGCCGCCGCCTTGTCGGCCGCGGGCACCGCGTCCTCAAGGTCGATGCAGACGATGTCGGCGCCGCTCGCCAGCGCCTTGGCGAAGCGTTCCGGCCGGCTGCCGGGCACGAACAACATGCTGGCGAAGGATACCACTCTGC
Source organism: uncultured Sphingomonadales bacterium (assembly GCA_964508185.1). Taxonomy (GTDB): domain Bacteria; phylum Pseudomonadota; class Alphaproteobacteria; order Sphingomonadales; family Govanellaceae; genus CAZDSS01. The sequence goes on along the minus strand of CAZDSS010000002.1, from coordinate 13,084 downwards.
TCACTTCCTCACTCCCGGTCACAGCTTATAAGGTTGTCCAGACAAATTTCAAGTCGCGCTTCGCCATCCGCCGCGGTGAAGCCATCAGAATGGCTTCACCAGGCCCACATAGGAGATGATGACCAGAAGCAGATAGGTGATGCGCACCCAGACCCGCGTGCGGTCCATGGTCCGGCGCAGCGGAATTTCCGTCTCGTCGCTGGAGCCTTCCTTGAGGAGCCGGCCAAGCTGCGGCCCCACCGGCTTGAAGGTGACGTCGATCATGATGGCGGCGGCGAAGATCAGGCCGAACAGAAGCGCCTTGGACGCCAGCCAGTCGGGCTCGAGCGGCGCGTTGGTCAGCAGCGACTGGATGCCGAGCCAGAGATAGAACAGCGTGAGCCCGATTCGGAGCCAGCTCTCGATTCGCCGGTTGCGGGCGGCGCGCGGCGTCATGTCGTGATAGTGGGCGTCCCAGATGAGCCACAGCCAGATGCCGGCGATGACCCAGGCGAGAATCAGCAGCCAGGCGGGCACCGCCCAGTAGCCGCCCATGGTGACGACGGAGAGCGACACCGGCACCATCAGCGCCCAGGCGGAGCGCGGCGTCATGTCGATCAGAACGAGAAGCTTCAACAGCGCAATCCGCTGATCCAGCGAATAAATTTCGCGTTTTCGGAAATGCTGGCCGGCGAGATAGACGCCCACGTCGGCGCCAAGCCACATGACGAAGAGAAACATGTGGAAATAGACCAGACTGGGATAGGCCAGATCGGAAAGCGCCATCGTTTTCTCCCCTTTGATGCTTGGCTGCTTGACAGTTCGTACATTACATGAAAATTTGTCCAGACAAGTACAAAAATGCGTAGCGCCGTCAAGGTGCAATCCCCGCACGGGGTATCGAAGCAATTCTTGGGAAGGGAAACCACATGAAGAGAATATTGTGTGTGGCCAGCACGGCTCTTGTGACCTCGCTGGCGACAGTTTCCGCGTATGCGCAGGACGCCGCGGCGCCTGCGGCCACGGAGGACGCCGCCGTCTGGCGCGGCATCGAGGACATCGTCGTGACGGCGCAGCGTCGCCAGGAAACGGTGCAAAGCGTGCCGATCGCCGTCTCCGCCTTCTCCAACGACCAGCTGATGCGTCAGGGCATCTCGAACACCCTCGACCTCGGCCGATTCGTCCCCAACCTCATCACCATGAACAACACGGGCGCGGGTACGGCGAACGCCTTCTATCTCCGCGGTCTCGGCAACACCGAATCGATCCCGACCTTCGACCCGCCCGTCGGCACCTATGTGGACGACATTTATCTCAGCCGTCAGAACGCCAACAACATCAACCTCTTCGACGTGGAGCGCGTCGAAGTGTTGCGCGGTCCGCAGGGCACGCTCTTCGGGCGCAACACCACGGGCGGCGCGGTCAACGTCATCATGCGCGATCCGGGCGAGGAGTTCGGCGGATACGCGGAAGTGGGCTATGGCCGCTACGACAAGATGATGGTGCGCGGCTCCTTCGACGTTCCGTTCACCGAGAAGTTCGCGATCAAGCTGTCCGGCTACTGGCAGGATGACGACGGCTACGTGAAGAACGTCACCACCAACCAGCGCCTCAATGACGAGGACGGCTGGGGTGTCCGCCTTGGCGTTCGCGCCGACTTCGCGGACAACGTGCGGTGGCGCAGCTCCTATGCCCGCATCGCCGCGGACGCCGAAAACATCCTGAACTATGAATGCAACCCGGCCAATCCTTCGGACTGCAACGGCCGCTTCGCCACGACCGGCCTGCGTTCCGGCAGCACCTCCGCGGACTCGCCTTTCGTCGATCTCGGCATCACGGGTCGCAAGGCATATTACCTGCAGGGCAACCGGACGGATACGGATCTCGCGACCTCCGATCTCTCCATCGACATCAGCGAAGACCTGACGCTGAGCTTCATCTCCGGCTACGTACATCAGGTCCAGCAATATGCCCTGGACTTCTATGACGGCCGCACGGGGGCGACCCTCAGCAATCCCATCCCGCCGGTGCAGGGCTTCCCGCACGGCGGCTTCACCGTGGTCAACGACGGCAAGCACGAGCAGTTCACCCAGGAAATCAAGCTGAACGGCACGCTGTTCAACGGTCTCGTCGACTTCGTGGGCGGCGGCTACTACATCAACGAAAAGAACCATACGGACTTCGCCGACGTCTTCACCCTCGGCTCCGGCGTGCCGCTGCTCCTCGCCGACCGGCTCCTTTACAACAAGACGGAAGCCTACGCTGGCTACCTGCAGGCCGACTTCCATGTCACCGAGCAGCTGACGCTGACCGCCGGTGTCCGCTACACGGATGAAACCAAGACCGTGCGGGTGACCGACAACCGCGCGTCCTGCAACGACGGCACGGTCGAGGCGAACTGTCTCGTCAACGAGAACCTGATCGCCCCCTCCAACAAGGTGATCCCCACCGAGCTTGAAACCAAGAAGTGGACGCCGCGCTTCGCCATCGACTTCAAGGCCTCGGACAACGTGATGCTCTTCGCCTCCGCCACCCGCGGCTTCAAGTCGGGCGGCTGGAACGCGCGCAGCACCGCGCCCAACGCCTTCCAGCCCTTTGGTCCGGAAACGGTCTGGAGCTATGAGGCGGGGGTCAAGTCCGACCTCTTCGACCGGCGGCTCCGCGCCAACATCACCGCGTTCTATGTGGACGTGTCGGACCTTCAGACCCCGGCGGGTCTCGTCGGCCCCACGGGCGCCATCACCTTCATCACCCGCAACTTCGCGAGCCTTGAGAACAAGGGTATCGAGGCCGAATTCACCTACATGCCGACCGATCGCATGAGCCTCTACCTCAATGTCGGCCTGCAGGACGCGAAGTACAAGATCGACCGCAACGCGCCGGATGAGGACGAGTACGGCATCCAGTCCGTGGCGGCGCAGCAGCGGGCGTGCCAGGAAGCTCTGGCGGCGGGCTTGATCCCGAGCGGTCCCGGCGCGGCCACCTGCGGCGCGGGTATCGTGAACGCCAAGGGCGAGCTCTCCAAGCCGACCCGGACGCCGAAGGTGACCCTGGCGGTGGGTGCGAGCTACGAACAGCCCATCGGTCAGAACGGCATGACGCTCGTGCCGTCCGTCAACCTCAGCTACCGCAGCAGCCAGGAAGTGGCCGCCAGCAACTTCAGCATCTATTCGGGCTCGATCACGGGCGCCAACGGCAGCTTCCCGTCGAACCCGTTCAGCGGCGAATTCATCACCGGCTCCTATTCGGGTGAGGCCTGGTTCGTGAACGCGAGCCTCGCGCTCAACGGTCCCGAACAGAAGTGGCAGCTGGCCCTTGAATGCACCAACTGCTTCAACGAAACTGCGGGGAACACCTCGCTGGCCAACGGCTACTATCTCGACCCGCCGATGCGGTGGATGGTTCGCGCCCGGCATAATTTCTAAGCCGGGCCATCTTTTGTGAGGAATGAAAGTATGACGCTAGCCGAACGCGCGGGCTCGGAGTTCAAACTGGGCACCAAGCCGCTGGCTGCAGCGTTGCTGGGAGTGGCGTGCGGAGCCTCGCCACTCCCTTTCAACGTGCTCCCGCTTGTCATGGGACCGATTCATCTGGAGTTTGGTTGGGATTTCGCCTCGATCAGCGCAGGTGTGACGGTATTCGGCATCATCGCCTCGCTGCTGGCGCCGGTGTTCGGTGGTCTGTCCGACCGCTTCGGCGTCCGCCCCGTGGCGCTTACATCCCTGTTTCTTTTCGCCCTGGTCTTCGCGTCCTTCTATCTGCTGCCCCAGTCGAAGCTCGGCTACTGGCTGTTCTGGGCGGTTCTGGGCGCGATCGGCATCGGCTCGACGCCGGTGACCTGGAGCCGGGCGATCAGCATGTGGTTCAACCGCAATCGCGGCCTCGCCCTCGGCATCATGCTGCTGGGGACGAGCCTTGCCGCCGTCACGGTGCCGCAGATCGCCCAGGCGGCGATCTCCGCCGGGGGCTGGCGCATGGCGTTCCCCGTGGTGGCGCTGCTGCCGCTGTTCATCGCGCTGCCCGTCGGCCTGCTGTGGTTCCGTGAGCCGCGGCCGGAGGAACGACCGGCCGGCATCGCCAATGCGCAAGGGCAGCTTTCGGGCCTCACGCTCCGCACCGCGGCGCGGGGCTACCGCTTCTGGATCCTGATGGCGTCCATCCTGCTCACCGCCTTCGCCTATGGCGGCGCCCATATCCATATCGCGCAGATCGTGTCGCTCCACGGCTTTTCGGCGGATGTGGCGGCGAGCGTCCTCGGCGTCGTCGCCGTCGGCATTCTCGCCGGGCGCCTGATCGTCGGCTTCCTGTTCGACCGCTTCTGGGCGCCGGGCGTGGCCTTTCCGGCCCTGCTGTCGCCGGCGATTGCCTGCTGGCTTCTGATGGGCACCGGCACCAGCCTCGTCCTGGTGCTGCTCGGCGCTTTCCTCCTCGGCTTCGCGGCGGGGGCGGAATCCGACGTCATCGCCTATCTCGCCGCCAAGTATTTCGGCATGGCCCATTACGGCAAGATCTACGGCGTCCTTTACATGCCGTTCGGGATCGGCTCCGCCATATCGCCGATCCTCTACGGCATCTCGCGCGACGCCACGGGGAGCTATGATCTGATCCTCGGGGCGGCCATGATCCTCTTTGCATCGGGCGGGGCGGTGCTGCTCGGCCTCGGGCGTTACCCAACGGTCGAGGAGCTCGTCGACCCGCGTGCTGAGCCTGCTGGAGCCCATTGATGGCGCACGAAAGTGTGGTTTCTGTCGAAGTGCTTGATCCCGTTGCCCGGGCCGTCGGGCCCGAAAATCTCGTGACCGACGCGGCCGAGCGCCGCTTCTACTCCCAGGACGTCTATTCCCGCGGCGCGGAAGTGGTCGCGATCTTCCGCCCGACGGACAAGGACATGCTCGCCCGCGGGATCGCGGCGGCGACCAGTGCCGGTCTTGCCGTCATCCCGCGCGGCGGCGGCATGAGCTATACGGGCGGGTACCTCGCGCCCACCTCCGCCGCGCTCCTTGTGGACACCGCCGCCATGAACCGCATCCTCGAGATCAACGAGGAGGACATGACGGCGACCGTCGAGGCGGGCTGCACCTGGGCCAAGCTCCATGCGGCGCTCAAGCCCAGGGGCCTTCGCGCCAGGGTGTGGGGGACGCTCTCGGGCATCAACGCCACCGTCGGCGGCGGCATGAGCCAGAACGGCATCTTCTGGGGCGCGCGCAACGGCACCGTGGTGAACGCCGCCGTGAGCTTCGAGGTGGTGCTGGCGGACGGCGCCATCGTCAGCACGGGATCCCAATTCTTCCGGCCCTACGGGCCCGATGTCACCGGCATCTTCGCCGCCGATTGCGGCGCGCTCGGCATCAAGGCCACGGTAACCCTCAAACTGGTGCGGGAAGCTGAGGCTTTCGCCTACGGCTCCTTCGCCATGCCGGACGCCGACGCCTTCTTCGGCGCCATGAGCGCCATCGCGCGGGAAGGGCTCGCCTCCGAAAGCTTCGGCTTCGATCCCTATCTCCAGGCCCAGCGCATGAAGCGCGACAGCCTGTCCAAGGACGCCAAGGCCCTCGTCAACATGATGAAGGCCCAGGGCAGCGCCTGGAAGGCCCTCAAGGAAGGGGCCAAGGTGGTGATGGCCGGCCGGTCCTTCCTCGACGACGTGCCGTTCTCCCTCCATCTCATATGCGAGGGACGCCATCAGGCCGCGGTGGATGCGGATCTCGCGGCGATCGACGAGATCGCCCGGCGCTTCGGCGGCAAGGCGATCGAGAACACCATCCCCAAGATCATGCGCGCCAACCCGTTCCCGCCGGTGAATTCCATGGTCGGGCCCGCGGGCGAGCGCTGGGTGCCGGTGCACGGCTTCCTGCCGCACAGCCGCATGATCGAGGGCTGGAACCGCATCCAGGGGCTGTTTTCCGAGAACAGCGCGGAGATGGACCGGCTCGGCGTCGGCGCGGGCGCGCTGCTCGCCGCCGTCGATACCTCCACCTGCCTGATCGAGCCCGTGTTCTTCTGGCCGGATGCGCTCGACGACATTCATTGCCGGTCGCTGGAGCCCGATCACCTGGCCAAGCTCAAGCGCTTCCCGGAAAACGCGGAATCCCGCGCCCTCGTGCAGCGGCTGCGGCGCGCGATTGTGGATGTCTTCAAGGGGCTTGATGCCACCCATCTTCAGGTCGCGCGCACCTATCCGCTGGCCGAGACCACGGATCCCCGGGCGTGGGAGATCCTGCGCGCCATCAAGCGCAACGTGGACCCGCGCAATCTCATGAACCCCGGCAGTCTGGGGCTCGCGCCATGAGCGGGGCAGGGGACAAGACTCCGGCGCCCTATGCGGCGCTCGCCTTCCAGATCGCGGCGCGGTCGGTGGAGCGTCTCAAGGATCGCGACGCGGTCCGCGCCCAGATGCTGGCCCAGATCGAGGAGATCGCGGGCAAGATGCGGGCATCCCGCATCTTCATTTCGCAATATCTCGGGCTCGACGTGAAGCTCGTGGTGCTGCCCGAATATTTCCTCACGAGCTATCCGGGCCGCATCTCGATCCCCGATTTCGCGGCCCTTGCCGCCCTCGACATGGACGGGCCGGAATACGAGGCGCTGGGGAAAGTGGCGTCCGCGCAAAACATATATCTTGCTGGTAACGCATACGAGCGCGACCCCCATTTCCCGAACCTCTATTTCCAGACGAGCTTCGTGATCGGCCCCGACGGGCGGGTGGTGCTGCGCTATCGCCGTCTCAATTCCATGTTCGCGCCGACGCCGCACGACGTATGGTCCAAATACCTCGACATCTACGGCATCGACGGCGTCTTCCCCGTGGCGCGGACGGAGATCGGCAATCTGGCTGCGATCGCCTCCGAAGAAATCCTTTATCCCGAAATCGCACGGGCCCATGGCCTGCGGGGCGCGGAGGTGTTCGTCCACAGCTCGTCCGAGGTGGGATCTCCCCTGGCGACGCCCAAGGCCATTGCCAAGCGGGCCCGGGCGCTCGAGAATATGGCCTATGTGGTCTCCGCCAACACGGCCGGGATCGCCGACTGCGCCTTGCCCTTCGCCTCCGCCGACGGCAATTCGGTCGTCGTCGACTACAAGGGCAATGTGGTCGCGGAATCCAACAGCGGCGAGACCTTCACCGCCTTTGCGGAGATCGATATCGAAGGCTTGCGCGCCCATCGCCGGCGCCCGGGCATGACAAATTTCCTCGCGCGCCAGCGGCTCGAGGCTTTCGCCCCCATATATGGAGGGATGCAGGTGCAGCCTGCGGACAGCCTGATCGCGGGCGGCGAGGTGAAGACCCCCGACCGCGAACACTTCCTGCGCCTGCAGAACGAGGTGATCGAACGTCTTTCACGGGATGGACTGATATGAAAAAGCACGATCTGCCGCCGCCCTATACGGCCGTTGCGCGCCACGCGCTGTTTCCCGAGCCGCGCCATGACGAGGCGGCCCGCTTCAATTTCCTGACCCATTTCAACCGCTATCTCGCCGGCACCATCGGCGCGGGCAACAAGATCGCCTACGAGCGCCGGGTGCTGCCAAAGTTCCGCGAGGAGCACGGGCGCGATCCCGGGGATCGCTTCGAGATCCGCGACGCCATGAACGAGGACCCGTGGCACCGTTTCTGGTCGGCGCTCAAGCGCAATTCCATGGAAATGCGCCAGCAGAACGGCCGCTCCATGGTGCTGCGCCAGCTCGACCGGCTGGACGCCCTCGCGCGCCAGTTCAACGAAGGGCGGGATACGCTGGAGCTCGACCCCAGCGTCGAGACGCCCCATTACCAGGCGGTGGTGGACATCCATTGCATGCCGGGCTCCTACCATGGGGAGGAGCGTCCGGGCGACGTGTCCGCCGGCGCCAATTATGACTGCGGCATCTTCGCGACCACGGGCGGCGGGCTCGGCGCGCTGTCCGACGGCGGCGGCCAGGCTCTCGTCCAGTGGATCAGGAAGGAGCGTCCGGGCTGGACGCCGCGGCGCATCCTCGATCTCGGCTGCACCGTGGGCCACAACGTGGTCCCGCTGGCGCTCGCCTTCCCCGATACGGAGGTGATCGCCATCGACACGGCGGCGCCCATCCTGCGCTATGCCCATGCTCGGGCCCAGGCGCTGGGTGCGCGCAACATCAGGTTCATCCAGATGAACGCCGAGGACATGAGCCGCTTTCCGGACGAGCATTTCGACTGGGTGCAGACCACCATGTTCCTCCACGAGCTTTCGGGCAAGTCGCTGCCCCGCGTCCTGCAGGAAGGCTATCGCGTGCTCGCGCCGGGCGGCCTGATGCTGCATCTCGAGCAGCCGCAATACACGCCGGACATGCCGCTTTACGAGCAGTTCATCCGCGACTGGGACGCCTTCAACAACAACGAGCCGTTCTGGTCCGCGATGCACGAGAGCGACTTGAAGAAGATCATGGTGGATTCCGGCTTCGCTCCCGAGGACCTGTTCGTCACCTCCGTCAAGGCGGTGGTGGACCGCACGGTCTTCCCCGAGGCGCAGACCGGCGAACAGGAAGATCACGGCCGCGCCGCGGCCTGGCACGCCTATGGTGCATGGAAAAAGAAAAATGGCTGACGATAGCATCGACTGGATCGTCCGGGCGGGCGCCCGGGCCAAGGGCAAGCGCCCGCAATATCTCGATTTCGCGTCGGAACGCATGCTCTCGATCCTGCTTGCGGTGGTGGGCGAGGTGTCCGTCCTCAAGGAGCGGCTCGATACCGTCGAGCGTCTGCTGGACGAAAAGGGCACCATCAGCCGCAAGGACATCGAGGCCTACCAGCCGGATCGCGCGGCGGCGGAGGAGCGCGGCCTCATGACCCGCGAATACATCGCCCGCGTCATGCGCGGCGTGCAGCAGGAGATGGAGGCCATGCAGGTGGACGAACCGCCGGTCTCCCAACTCAGCATCGAGCTCAGGGACAACTGATGAAGCATCGCACCGTCACGGGCCGCATCGCCTATACCTCGAAGAAGCCGGAGATGATGAACCAGAGCCGCGGCGGCGAATGGTTCACCTATACCCATCACGCGGACGGCAGCACCATCTTCCGCGCCCGCTGCGAGATCGAGGAGCCGGAGCCCACGGTGCTGCGCGACATCGTCTATGTGCTGGACAGCGAGGGGCGGCCCCAGGATCTCCATGTGCATCTCACGGTCGGCGACCGCTACATGGGCTCTGGCTGGCTGCATCACACGCCGGGGGAAGACGGCGGCGTTATCGAATGCGAAAGCTTCGGCCCCAGCATCGGCCGCATCTCCCAGAAGGTGCATTACCAGGGCCCCATTCAGGGCTTTGGCACCCATCCGGTGGCGGGGGACGCCTACACCACCCGCTGCATGGATCTGACGAAGGGGCCGCATACCCGCCGCATCCGCGTCTTCGTGCCGTCGCCGGATCATCGCGGGGCGACGCCGCCGCTCATCGCCGAGGTGCAGATCGGCCTCGAATATGTGGGCCGGGAGACGGTGACGGTTCAGGCCGGCACCTTTGAATGCAACCATTTCCGCTATGTGGACGATGTGGGCCCCGGCATGGGCGGCAAGCAGCATCCCCATTTCGACGTCTGGGTGACGGCGGACGAGGACAGCATCTTCGTCCAGGGCGGCGTCGGCGGCTACATGCAGACCTGGTACGAGCTTGTGGAGCTTCAGCGCTGAAGTCCCGCGTTCACGGAACTGAAAAACCCCTCCGGATTGCCGGAGGGGTTTTTCTTTATGCGCGTCACGCCTTGACGCCGCCGAGTGCCTCCTCGGAATAGGCGGCGAGCGGCAATGCCTCGCCCGCCTGGCGGATGAGCGCCTGGCGGCGGAAGAAGCGCAGCATGCCGGAATCCCCCATGCGCGACGGGCCGATGCCGCTCAGGCCGAAGCTCGATTTTTCGGCTTCCCACACAAGGCCGGTGAGGGATCCATCGTTGATGGAAACCCCGCCGGCGCGAAGCTCCACCGCCACTTCTTCCGCTTCCTCGATGCTTCCCGCAATGACCGCGGCGGACAGGCCATAATCCCCGGAATTGGCCAGCGCGATCGCATCCTCCACCCGGTCGAAGACGGTGACCGGGATCACGGGGCCGAAGGTCTCGTCCGTCATGATGCGCATGTCGGGGGTGACGTCCACCAGCACCGTGGGGCGGAGATACTTGCCGCCGCCGAGGGTTTCGACCTTGCCGCCCGCAAGGACGCGCGCGCCTTTCGCGACCGCATCATCGATCTGCGCCTGCACGATCTCCGCCTGGCGGGCGAAGATGAAGGGGCCGATGTCGCCTTCCTCCATGTGGGGATGGTTGAGTCGCGCAGCCTTCGCCTCGGCGACCAGGGTATCGAGGAACGGCTGGGCGATCTCCCGCGCCACATAGACCCGCTCGATGGACTGGCACGCCTGACCCGTATTGAGCACGGAGGCGCGGAGCGCCGTCTTCGCCGCCTTCACGGGATCGGCGGATTTCAGCACGATCATGGGGTCCTTGCCGCCAAGCTCAAGGCTGCAGGGGATGAAGGCCCGCGCCGCCGCTTCGCCAACCTTCCGCCCCGTGGCGACGGAGCCGGTGAAGGCGACGTAATCGACGAGATCGATCATCTCCGCCCCGGTCTGGCCGTCGCCCTCGATCAGGGTCAGCACGCTGGCGATGGTTGGCACCTCGCGGATCGCGTCCATGAGCGGGCCGATGAAGCGCGGCGCCACTTCGGACGGCTTCACGATCACCGCGCAGCCCGCGGCGAGCGCCGGCACGGCGTCGATGAGCGCCAGCGTCAGCGGGAAGTTCCAGGGGCTGATGACGCCAACAAGCGGGTAGGGCACGAGGCGCGTTCTGGTGGTGACCGTCGGGATCGAGGTGGGGCGCACGCCGCCCTCGTGCCGGGCGATGAGCGCCGGTCCCTGTTCCGCCCAGCGGCGCAGGTTGCGGATGGTGCCCTCGACCTCGATGCGCGAGATGGCGGCGCGGCCCGTATCCGTGGCGAGCGCCGCGGTGATCCGATTCTTGTGGCGCTCGATGGCGTCCGACAAAGCCGTGAGTTCAGATGCCCGCGCGGCGGGCCCCATGGCGAACCACGCGCGCTGCGCCTCCCGGAGCTCCGCCGCGATCCGCGCGAGCGAGTCCTTGCGCAGGGGCGTGATATGATGGTCCGCCTCACCCGTACGCGGGTTCACCACAGGCATCGTCATGGGGCATCTCCCAACTCGGCTGTCCCCGCCCCAGGAGGGCGGATTTCGAAGATTTCACAAAAGCACTTGTCGAAATCAAGTTATACGGACAAATTATGGATAGCAAAATAATCATAACTTGTCCGGACGAGTTTGCTTCATGAAAATCACGCGCCATTTCGTCACTATTGGGAATCGCAGGGTTCATTACCGCAAGGCGGGATCCGGGCCACCCCTTCTGATGGTTCACCAGAGCCCGCGGAGTTCCGCGGAATACGAGCCGTTGATGACAAAATGGGCGGAGCATTTCACCTGCATCGCGCCGGACACCCCCGGCTTCGGCCAGTCGGACGCGCTGCCGGGCGATCCCGATATCAACGATTTCGCGGCGGCCTTGATCCAGTTCATGGATGCGGTCGGACTCGAAAGGACGGCGGCCTACGGCTTCCATTCGGGGGGAATCATCCTTGTCTCCGCCCTCAAGCGCAATCCCTCGCGCTTCACGGCGCTGGCGACCGGCGGCTATGCCGTCTGGACGCCCGAGGAAATGGCGATCTTCGACAAGGACTATCTGCCGCCCTTCCGGCCGAGCGCCTATGGCGAGCATCTCACCTGGCTGTGGAATCGCATTATCGAGCAGACCTGGTTCTTCCCCTGGTTCGATGTCCGGAACGAGGCGCGGCTCTCCATCGCCCATGACGATCCCGCCCGGACCGATGCGGTGGTCCGCGACATGCTGGATTCGGGCGACGCCTATCGCGCGGGCTATGGCGCGGTCCTGCGCGCCCCGCGGGACATTCCGCCGGAGGATGCGGAGACGCCGCCGGTGCTGATCGTCGCCTACAACGGCGACCCGCTGCAGGCGCATCTTTCGCGCCTCGGCGCCATGCCGAAGAACTGGCGCGCCGAGCCGGTGGCGACACCGCTCGATCTGGAAAACCGCGCGCTTGAGCATCTGCGCGCAGCGCCCGCCGCCGGCGCCGTGGAACTGCGGGAAGCCGAGGACATGGGCTTCATCCATGTGTCCGCCGCGGGCTTCGACGGCCTCATCCACTGGCGGGGCAAGCGCGGCGCGAATGAGCTGGTCCTGCACGGCCCGGGCCGGTCGAGCGAACTTCTCGACGCGCGGGATGCCTTCCTGATCGATCTGCCGGGCCACGGCCTGTCCGACGACTGGCCTCAGGGCGTCGTCCCGACATTCGCGGATTTCGCCGCCGTGGCGGCGGCGGCCGCCCAGGCCGCGGGCAGCTTCAAGGCGGTGATCGGGGAGGGGCTTTCTGCGCTTCTTGCGGCCGAAGTGGCGCGGGTTTCGGGCATTCCGGGCTGGGGCGCCGTCCGCGCCGAGATCCCGCAGGCCGCCGACATGGCCAAATGGGCGGAGCGCTTCATTCCCGACCAGACGCCCGATCGCTTCGGCAATTATCTCACCGCCGCCTGGAGCGCGGTGCGCGCCGCCCATTTCTTCTGGCCGTGGTTCGAGGCCAGGGCGGCCCACGCCATACCCTTCACTGCGGACGACATCGCGCCCGAGGCGCTCGCCCTCGAGCATCGAAGCCTCATCCGCGGCCGCAAGGCCCGCGCGCTGGTGCAAGCGCTGGCGGCGGTGGATCGCGACCGACTGATCGGCCAGGCGCCCGAGCTCGTGCGCTGGGAGCGGGCCGCCTGGGCCGAAGGCCGCGCCGACATCTGGAAACCGAACTCATAACAAAGGGGATGAAACCATGGGAATTCGTGAAGAAATGCCGCTTCTCGCCCGCCATGAAGGCGTCTGGGACGGGGTTTACATCTATTACAACGCCGCGGGCGAGAAGATCGACGAGCACAAGTCGCGCCTCTTCTGCCGCTTCCCCGACAGCGGGCCCTATCCCTATCACCAGACCAACCATTACATGTGGGCGGACGGCCGCAAGGAGATCCGGGACTTCCCGGCGCGTTACGAGAACAAGCGCGTGTGGTGGGACAACGAGCTCATCAAGGG
>CAZDSS010000001.1:51835-83405 GCA_964508185.1 uncultured Sphingomonadales bacterium | reverse complement strand
GGGCGCCGAAATTCCCGACGGCCTCATCGACCAGCTTGCGGGCGAGCATCGCGGCCTGCCCATCTGGACAGCCGCAGGCCCCGCGCGCGATCCGCAACGCCCTCGAGGAGGCGGGGCACCGGGACGCCGCCATCATGTCCTATGCGGCGAAATATGCGTCCGCCTTCTATGGTCCCTTCCGCGATGCGGTGGGATCGAAATCGAGCCTCGGGCGCAGCGACAAGCGCACCTACCAGATGGATCCCGCCAACGGCGACGAGGCCTTGCGCGAAGTGGCCCAGGATCTCGCCGAAGGGGCGGACATGGTGATCGTGAAGCCGGGCATGCCCTATCTCGACGTCGTGCGGCGGGTGAAGGAGGAATTCGCGGTCCCGACCTTCGCCTATCAGGTGAGCGGCGAATACGCCATGCTGGAAGCGGCCGCGGCGCAAGGCTGGCTCGACGGCGACGCGGTGATGCTCGAAAGCCTTCTCGCCTTCAAGCGCGCGGGCGCCGACGGCATCCTCACCTATTACGCCCTCCGCGCCGCGCGGATGCTCAAGGGCTGAACGGAAACGCCCGGCCTTTCCCGGGCCGGGCGCATCCCTGCGTTCGGAAACGGTTGAGACCGCGGGTTACGCCTCGATGGCGGTGGCGGCGATGGCCTCGTCCAGCTCGTAGAAGCTCGGCTGGAAGTGGGACGGCACGCTCTTGCGGCCGATCTCCACCGAGATCTGCGGCGCATTGCCGTGGAGGTGGGAGACCAGCACATCCTTCACCACGTTGAGAAGCTTCGCCTCCTCCTCAAGGATCTGGACCAGCCGGCCGGCGAGCGGGCCGACCACCAGATAGGACAGGAAGATCCCCATGAAGGTGCCGACCAGCGCGCCGCCGATCATGGCGCCGAGCACCTCCACCGGCTCGTTGATGCTGCCCATGGTCTTGACGATGCCGAGCACCGCCGCGATGATCCCGAGCGCGGGCAGACCTTCGGCCATGGTGCTCAGGGCATGGGCCGGCTCATGCTCCTCCGCGTGATGCTTTTCGAGATCCTTCTGCATCACGTCCTCGACCTGATAGGGATCGTCGAAGTTCATGGTCATCATGCGCATGTAGTCGCAGATGAAGGTGACCAGATGTTGGTCCTGGGCGATCTTCGGGAAGTGGTTGAAGAGCTTCGACTCTTCCGGCCGTTCGATATGCTGCTCGAGGGCGATCACGCCCTTGGTGCGCACCAGCCGGGTCATGGCGAACAGAAGGCACAGCAGGTCGCGGTAGTCGTCCTTCTTCCATTTGGGCCCGCGCAGGACCTTGAGGACCCCCTTCCCCGCCTTCTTGATGACCGGCAGACCGTTGGCCACGATGAAGGCGCCCAGCGCCGAGCCGCCGATCATCATGATTTCGTAGGGCATGGCATGGAGGATGGGGGTCATCTTGCCCCCGGCGATCATGTAGCCGCCGAAGACCATGCCCAGAACGATGACGATACCGATCAGAGAAAGCATCGGATGCGAGGCCCTCGTGAGTTCCCAGAATGACTTCGCTTGTATCAAGCAGACGTTAACCAGGATTTAAAGGGCGCCCGAAGAGCCGCGGAACCGCAAAACACGGGCTTTGCGCCGGAGGGCGTTGGGTGTATGAACGGACCTTCGATGCAAGGCTCCCAGCAGGGATTTCGAACCATGGCGGACAATCGGACAGCAGACAAGGCGGCTGAGCTCGCCGTGACCCTCGAGGACGTGCGGCGCGCCGCCGCGGCCATCGAGGGCTCCGTGATCCGGACACCCTTCAACCATTCCCGGACGCTGTCGTCGCTGACCGGCGCCGAGGTCTGGGTGAAGTTCGAAAACCTGCAGTTCACCGCGTCCTTCAAGGAGCGCGGGGCGCTGAACAAGCTGTTGAGCCTCACGCCCGAGCAGCGCCGCGCCGGGGTCATCGCCGCATCGGCCGGCAACCATGCCCAGGGGGTCGCCTATCACGGCCAGAATCTGGGGATCCCCACCACCATCGTGATGCCGTCCACGACGCCCTTCGTGAAGGTGAAGCAGACCGAGCAGTTCGGCGCCAGGGTGGTGCTCGACGGCGAGCGCTTCGACGAGACGGCGAAGGTCGCCTGCGACCTCGCGCAGGAGAACGGCTACGTGATCGTCCATCCCTTCGACGATCCCCATGTGATCGCGGGCCAGGGCACCATCGCCCTCGAGATGCTGGAGGTGAAGTCGGACCTCGATTGCCTCGTGGTGCCGGTGGGCGGCGGCGGCCTCATCTCCGGCATGGCGGTGGCGGCCAAGGCGCTCCGGCCCGAGATCGAGATCGTCGGCGTTCAGGCGCGGCGGTTCCCGTCCCTCTACCGCGCGCTCCGCGGCGAGGAATATGTGCCGCAGGGTAACACGCTCGCCGAAGGGATCGCGGTCAAGACCATCGGCGAGATCACGCTGAAGATCGCCCGCGCGCTGGTGGACGACGTGCTGCTCGTGAACGAGGACAGCCTCGAACAGGCGGTGAGCCTCTATCTCAATATCGAAAAGACGGTGGCCGAAGGCGCGGGCGCCGCTCCGCTCGCCGCGCTCATCCACCATCCCGACCGCTTCCGCGGCAAGAAGGTGGGGGTCGTGCTGTCGGGCGGCAATATCGACAGCCGGCTTCTTGCGTCCCTCCTCATGCGCGCGCTGGTGCGGGACGGCCGCATCACGCGGCTCCGGATCGAACTGTCGGACGTGCCGGGCGCGCTCGGCAAGGTGTCCACCATCATCGGGAACCTGGGCGGCAACATCATCGACGTGAGCCACCACCGCCTGTTCTCGCAGCTTCCGGCGAAGGAAACCTATTCGGACGTGACGCTCGAGACCCGCGACCGCATCCATCTGGACGACATCCTCGCGGCGCTGAGAGAGGCCGGATTTGCCGTCCGCATCAACAACAACGACGGCAACGTCTGACGCATTGCCATTCGCAAACGCAACGTTAACCACTTGCCGCCCATGATCCTCAGCCGAGGGGCGACGCCCCGGATCGGCAGAGAGGCGGCATGGCACAGGACAACGAGCGGCCAATCCTTGTCAAGAAGGTGAAGAAGGTCACGGGCGGCAGCCACAGCAGCGCCTGGAAGGTGGCCTATGCCGACTTCACCACCGCCATGATGGCCTTCTTCATGCTGCTCTGGCTCCTGAACGTCACGACCGACGAGCAGCGCCAGGGCCTCGCCGACTATTTCGCGCCGACGAGCGCCAGCAGCAGCGGCTCCTCCGGCTCGGGCGGCGTGCTCGGCGGCACGGCCTTGTCCCGCGACGGCAGCATGAACAGCGGCGCCGTCATCCTCACCATGCCGAAGCCGAGCGAGACCGCGAGCGGCACCAGCACCGGCCGCGGCGAGGAAGTGAGCATCGAGAAGGTGGAGCGCCCGCCGGTCGAATGGCAGGAGGCCCTGACCGAGCAGGAAAACCTCATGTTCGAGGAGCTCGAGGCGGAGCTCCGCCAGGCGATCCAGGAACTGCCGGAGCTTGCGGAACTGGCCGATCACCTCGTGATCGACATCACGGAGGACGGCCTGCAGATCCAGATCATCGACCGCGACAACCGCTCCATGTTCAAGTCTTCGACCGCGGAGCTCTATGACTATGCGCGGCTCCTCCTGCGCCAGATCGCGGAACGCATCCGCCGGGTGCCCAACCGGCTGATGATCACGGGCCACACGGACGCCCAGAACTTTTCCCGCCCCGACGGCTACAGCAACTGGGAGCTGTCCGCCGACCGCGCCAACGCGGCGCGCCGGGTGATCCGCGCCCACGGGGTATCCGAAGACCGCTTCGCCGCCGTGCGCGGCCAGGCGGCCACCGACCCGCTGCTGCCCGACCAGCCGGGACGGGCCGAGAACCGCCGCATCACCATCCTGCTCCTGCGCGAAGCGCCGGTGGTGCCGCCGAACCTCTGACGGGCGCGGGGCCGCAGCGGCGGCAAACATTTTGGACTTTGCCGCCGGGATCAGGCATAATTTCGGCGGGTTCTTTGTGATTGTTGCCGCCTGCCGGAATTGCCGTGACGGATCAGTCTTTCACCTTTCCCAAATTCTACGTCACGAGCCCGAGCCCCTGCCCTTATATCGACGGCCGGCTCGAGCGGAAGGTGTTTACCGAGCTTGCGGGCGGCGATCCCCTGGCGCTGAACGAAACCCTGAGCCAGGCAGGCTTCCGGCGCAGCCAGTCGGTGGCCTACCGCCCGGCCTGCGACGGCTGCAACGCCTGCACCTCCGTCCGGATCCGGGCCGAGGACTTCCACTGGAACCGCTCCATGCGGCGGACGGAGGCGCGGAACGCCGACCTCGTCGCCGGCGTCACCCCGCCCTGGGCGACCGCCGAGCAATACGATCTTCTGAAGCGCTATCTCGCCGCCCGGCACCCTGACGGCGGCATGGCCGACATGTCCATCGTCGATTATGCGGAGATGGTCGAGTCGAGCCCGGTGGACACCCATCTCGTCGAATACCGGCTGCAGGGCCGCCTGCTCGCCGTCGCCCTCATCGACGTGATGAGCGACGGCCTTTCCATGGTCTACAGCTTCTTCGCGCCGGAGGAGACGCGGCGGAGCCTCGGCACCTATCTGATCCTCGACCAGGTGCGGCGGACGCTTGCCCGCAAGAAGTCATACGTCTATCTCGGCTACTGGGTGGAGAACAGCCGCAAGATGGCCTACAAGGCGCGCTTCGCCCCGCTCGAGCGCCTGACCCCCGCCGGCTGGGCCGAGCTTCGGATCGAGCGCTAGGGCGCCATCGGCCCGTCGGGACAGGGGCCGTATTCGATCTGCACCGTGGCGTGAGCCAGGCGGAACTCCTCGGCGAGATGTTCCTTGATCGCGGCGAGCGCCGGATCGGCGTCGGCCCCGGGGCGCAGCCGCGCATGGAGTGTGACCAGCGGACGCTCCTCCGTCAGCGACCATACATGGATGTGATGCACGTCCGCGATCTCGGGGATCGCGGCCATGAGGCTGTCGCGGATGCTGACGCTGTCGGCGATGTCCGGCACCCCTTCAAGGAGCACATGGGCCGAGCGCCGGACGAGATCGAACGCGCCCCAGGAGATGAGCGCCGCCACCAGCAGCGACAGCACGGGGTCCGCCGCCATCCAGCCGGTGAAGGTGATGATGAGCGCTGCGGCGATCGCCGCGATCGACCCGAGGATGTCCCCCATCACGTGATAGATGGCGCCGCGCAGGTTCATGTTGTGCCGGTCGCCGCGATGGAGGATGGCGAACACGACGGCATTGACCGCGAGGCCGCAGACCGCGACCGCCAGCATGGGGCCGGCCTTGACCACGGCGGGCGATTCCATGCGCGCCACCGCCTCGACCACGATCCAGACGGCGACGCCGAACAGGGCGAGGCCGTTCACGAAGGCCGCCAGCACCTGGGCGCGGCCGTAGCCATAGGTGCGCCGCGCGTCCTTGGGCCGGGTGCTCAAGTGAAATCCCGCCCAGGTGAGCGCCAGCGCCATGGCGTCGGCCAGCATGTGACCCGCATCGGCCATGAGGGCGAGGGAATTGGCGAACCAGCCGCCCGCGAGCTCCGCCAGCATGAAGCCCGCGGTGAGGAAGAAGGCGAGCCGCACCCGCCGCAGATTATCCGCGCCGCCGCCATGCCCGTGGGCATGGCCATGGTCGTGGTGGAGCCCCGCATCGGGAGCGTGATCATGAGAATGACGACCCGCCGCCATGCCGCTGATCTCCTTGCGTTTCGGGCCACCATAGCATGGGATCGCGGGGCCGCGCGACCGCTCCGGCGGGCGCCGCCAGGGGCCGTTGCACATGATCGCAAAAAGCCGTGCGGAGAACACTTGCCCTTGCCGCGACAGGTTGCTAGATTGCGCCCCAGCGAATCCGGGGGCATCCCCGATCACGGTTCGCCCCGCATCGAAGCGGGCGCGTAGCTCAGCGGTAGAGCACTGCGTTCACATCGCAGGGGTCGCTGGTTCGAACCCAGCCGCGCCCACCATTCCCGGTCAGGAATTCCGATCCCCCACAACGGCCGCGATGGCCGAACCCTCAATTTCGCCAGATTGCCGCGGCGGCGTTTCTCGGCAAGTTTGGGTGAGAACATTCACCAGACCGCGGGAGGCACTTCGTGACCATCATCATCGCCGGCTATCTCGATTTCGATCCGGCCATCGCCGAGAAGCTCATCATCGACGCCAGGCCCCATATCGACGCCGCCCTCGCCGAGCCCGGCTGCCGGGCCTATACATGGGCGCTCGACCCGCTGCATCCGGGCCGGGTCCACGTGTTCGAGGAATGGGCGGACGAATCGGCGCTCCACGGCCATTTCACCGGCGCGCCCTATCGCGACATGGGGGCGCATCTCAATTCCGTGCCGATCCTGGCCATGGAGGTGAAGAAATACCGCTTCGACGTGGCAGAGCCGGTCTATGACGATGAGGGCGTGCCGCGCGCCGATTTCTTCACCCTCAAGAACGGCCGCTGATCGCGCTCATTCCCCGTGCAGCACCTGGAAGCGGCGGTGGAGGAACAGCCACTTGCCGCCGCGCTTGACGCAGACGTCGTCATATTGCCCGCGCGGGCGGATTTCGGTGCCGTCCTGGGTGAGCGCCACTTCGGAGGTGTAGCAGCGCACGGTCGCGCGGTCGCCCTCGATCTCGATCCTGCCCGGCACCGCCATCATGGAGACGAAGGGGAACAGCGCCATGCCCTGCTTCCAGGCCTCGACGATATTGTCGCGGCCCTCGACGGCGATGTTGAGATGCGGCAGGTCCCAGCGCGCGTCCTCCGCCCAGGTGGCGCCCCAGGCCGCGGCATCGCGCTGGCAGACGGCGTCGCTGTAGCTGTCGATGAGTTCGCGGATAGCGAGGCGATCTTCCACCGATCCGGTCCAGGCCATGCTCATGTCTCCCCTTGCATTTCTCGAGAATGATGAGCGTTCAGGCTAGCAAAGCGCCACCGGCCTGTCTGTTATCCATTGCGATAGTAATTTGAGGCCTAGTCAGGCGCCGCGCCACACGCGGACCACATCCGCCAGCACGGAAATGGCGATCTCCGCCGGGGTCGCCGCGCCGATCGCAAGACCCACGGGGGTGACGAGGCGGTCGATGGCGGGCTGGGGCACGCCCGCTTCCGCAAGAAGTTCGCGTCGGGCCGGAATATGGCGCCTGCTGCCGAGGCAGCCCACATAGAAGGCGGCGGACGGCAGCGCGTCCTTCAGCACCGCGTGATCGCATTCGATGTCGTGGGTGGTGGAGACGACGGCGGTCCAGGGATCGGGCGGCAGAGCCTTCAAGAGATCAGCTTCCGCAAGCCGCAGATATTGCCCGGTGAAGCCGCGCGGCGGCCGCTCGGGCCCGCGGCCGTGATTGAGCACCATGTCGAACCCGCTCGCAGCCCCGAGGAGGGCGAGCGCGAGCGCCACCGGATCGCCGCCATTGACGATGAGGCGCGGAGCGGGGCGGTACAGCTTCACGTAGCGGTCGCCGTCGCGCTCCGCGGCGCGGCGCGGCAGGTCGCCGGCGATCTCCCGGCATTGATGGCTGCCAGTCGCAAGGTCGCCGGTCCACAGGGCGGGGCGGCGCGCCGCGTCATGGGCCAGGAGATCGCGGGCCGCCGGATCGTCGGGCCGGATCACGTCGATGGCGATCACCACGCTGCCGCCGCACAGCAGGCGAATATCGAAATAGGGGCTGCCCTCGCCGAAGATCACCATGTCGCCGCGGCCGCGGTCGATGGCTTCCGCCATCATGACGGCGAGATTGCTTTCGATGCAGGTGGCGCTGTTGATATGCCCGGCGACGATGCCGTCGCGGGTGGCGAGAAGCTGGCTGCCCACGGGGCGCGGGGAGGATCCTGCGCAGTCGACGAGGGTCGCGGTGGCGACCGTCACCCCCGCCCCGGCCAGCGCGCGCCAGGCCGGGCGGATATCCTCGGCAAGCCCGTGATGCGGCCAGCCGTCGTCCACGGGCGTCACCGCGCCATCATGCGGGAAGGTCGCATCCTCGGCCGAGAATTCCGCCAATTCCTGTCCTTGCACAGAAGGGCGCGGGGATTATTCCGTCCGGCCCTCGCCATGGCCCTTGGCCGCAACGGTCTGGAACACCCGCGCGACGAACGCCTCGTTCCAGCGCAGGCGCTCGCTGACCGCCGCCTGGTCGGGCTGGAAGCTGTCGATGTCGGCGCGCTTCACGAGACCCGCCTGCTCCACCAGCCGCTCCAGGCTGTCCAGTCTTTCATAAAGCACGGCCGTTTCACCGGCAAGGGCGACCACCATGTCGAGCAGGCGATCCACCGCCGGATCGCTGAAGAACTGGGGCCGCGGACCGGGAATGTTGGCAATGGCTTTCTTTACGGCTTCGAGCTTGTCCACCACATTTCTCCTTCGGGACCGCGAACAGTCATTTGTAGCATAATGCCTACATTATGACGACATTCATACAAGATAAGAAGCCTGTATTTGCAAGCAAGCTTTCGCTATCATGGTAGAACGGCCCTGTGATAATACGAGAGAAACCAGACATCTAGCCGCTATGGCCCACAAGCCTGGAACAAAATCGATGGACACCGCGACGACAACACCCCT
Source organism: uncultured Sphingomonadales bacterium (assembly GCA_964508185.1). GTDB lineage: Bacteria > Pseudomonadota > Alphaproteobacteria > Sphingomonadales > Govanellaceae > CAZDSS01. The sequence goes on along the minus strand of CAZDSS010000001.1, from coordinate 74,857 downwards.
CAACCCCGACCTTCACATCCCGCGCTATGCCCAGGTCTATTCGGTGCTCCGCCACTGGATCCAGTCGGGGATCTACCAGCCGGGGGCACGGCTGCCGTCGGAAAGCGAGCTATGCTCCATGTTCCAGGTCTCGCGCATCACCCTTCGCAATGCGGTCGACATGCTGGTTCGGGAAAAACTCATCGACCGCATCCAGGGCCGCGGGACCTTCGTGGTGGAGGATCTGGCCGAAGCGCCGAACGTCGGCGACATGGACCAGCTCATCCGCAAGCTGCACCGCCTGAGCGCGCGTTCGACCCTCGAGAACATCACCATCAGCGAGGTTCCGGCCGAGCCCGCGGTGGCCAAGGACCTGCGGCTCGACGCGGGGGCCAGCGTGCTGCGCGCGTCCTTCACCCGCGTCGTCGACAAGCAGCCGGTGGGCTTCACCGAGCTCTGCTTCCCCATGGACATCAAGCTTGACCTCAAGCCCGAGGATCTGACCACCAGCCCCACCATCACCATCCTCGAAGGCAAGGGCTTCGACATCCTGGGCGCCGACCAGGTGATCGGCGCGACGCTGGCCGACGGGCATCTTGCGACCCTCCTCCAGGTGCAGGTGGGCGCGCCGCTGGTGCGCATCCGCATGCTGGTGTTCGAGAAGAACCACCGCCCCATCGAGCGGCTTGAGACCTATTACCGCGCCGACCATTACGAGCATCACACCTTCCTGAGCCGCACGTCGGACAGCAAGGAAAAGTAAGGCTCTCGTCATACTGAGAATGTTGCGATCCGCCGGGCGACGGTCCGGCGTATTTTACATGCCTAACGCGCGTCGGCCCAATAACCACCGGGCGGCCCGGAACCGCGGTACCGATGGCCGCCCGAAAGTCTGTGCCCGTTCTTATGTTATGCGCTTACCGGAGCGACAGGTATTCCGACTTCACCTTGCCGCCGGGGAAATTGGCCCAGCCTTCGACGCGCTGTTTGATGAGGCGGCGGGCGACCGGGTAATAGATCGGGATGATGGGATGGTCGGCCATGGCGAGCTTTTCCGCTTCCGCCATGAGCTTCATGCGCTTCGCCTGGTCCGTCTGGGCGTCGGCCGCCTGGAGAATTTCGTCCACCTTCGGATTGTCGTAGCCCGAATGGTTGGTGCGGGAATCGCCGCGCAGCAGGTTGACGAAGGTCGCCGGGTCCTGGAACGGCGCGAACCACTGGTAGCGCGCCATCTGGAAGTTGCCGCGGGCGACGTCGGCGGTCAGCGAGCGGAAGTCGCTGGTGCGCATCTTGGCCTTGACGCCGATCGCCGACCACATGGAGGCCATGGCGACCGCGATCTGGCGCGGCTCCTCGCGGCTGTCGAAGCGGATCTCGAACTCGAGCGGCTTCCTGGGACCGTAGCCCGCAGCCTCCAGCAGCTTGCGCGCCTCGGCCTGACGTTCCTTGAGCGGGATCCTGTCGTAGTCGGTGACCTGGCTCTCATATTCGGAGAAGCCCGTCGGCACCACGCCCCAGGCGGGCTCCACCGTATCCTTCAGGAGCCGCTTGGTGATCGCTTCCTTGTCGATGGAAATGGCCAGCGCCTTGCGCACCCGGGGGTCGTTGAAGGGCGCGGTCTTGCCGTTCATGAGCCAGTAGAAGAGGCCATAGTCCGGCACCACGCGCAGGTCCTTCGAGAGGTTCGCGCGCACCGCCTCGATCTGCTCCGGCGGGAAGTTGAAGATGATGTCCAGCTCCCCGGCCTGGTAGCGCTTCAGCATGGTGCCGAGGTCGGACGCCGGATAATAGATCACGCTGTCGATCTTGACCTGGTCCGCCTTCCAGTAATGCTGGTTGCGCTCCATCTTGAGAAGGGTGTTGGGCAGCCATTCCACGAGACGATAGGCGCCGTTGCTGACCATGCGGCCGGCGCGGGTCCAGGCCTTGTCGTGGGCTTCGATGGCGTGCCGCGGCACCACCACGGCGGCGTTCGAGCGCAGGATCTCGAGGAAATAGGGGGTCGGTCGCTCGAGGACGATCTCCACCGTCAGGGGATCGACGGCGCGCACCCCGAGCTCCTCCACCGGAAGCTTGCCCGTGTTCACTTCGGCCGCGTTGCGGATCATGTAGAAATTGCCCGCATAGCGCGCAGCCGTCGCCGGGTTCATGAGCCGCCGGAAGGAATAGACGACGTCGCTCGAATCAAGCTTGGCGCCGTCCGACCATTTGAGGCCGGGGCGCAGCTTGAAGGTGTAGGTGACGCCATCTTCCCCCAGTTCGTGACTTTCCGCGACGCCATAGACGAGCTCGCCCTTCGGCCCCGACGTCATGAGACCCACGAACAGGTCGTCGATGATGACGGACGACGAATCGCCCGCCGCCAGATGGGGGTCGATGGACGGCGGCTCGCTGGCCGTGCCGCGTCTGAGGACGCTTGCCGCATTGGCCGCGCCGGCAAGCGTCATGCACAGGGCGATGACGCCAAGGACGGCAGCCTTGAGGGGCGTTCTCATGGAAAAGGTCATGGTCTGTCTCCCGGCTATCCGATTGGCGGCATGTATTCCACCAGGCCACACATGGAGCATTTGCGGGCCACATCGTACTCGAACAGGATCGCTCCATCACTAATACGGCGGCGCTGCAATCTCCCTTCGAGGAAATTGACGACGAAGAGCGATTTTCCGTCGCGCGCCAGGATGGCCCGGGTCCAGCCCTTGTCGCCGAGGCGCTTGCGCAGCACTTCATTGCCCGCCGCATCGCGCACCACCAGGCTGTGGCCGGTGACCATCACGAGGCCGCCGTCGGGCAGGAAGCCGAAGCCGAAGGTGCGGTCCTCGTCCTCTTCCGCGAAGACGAGATAATCAGGGAGCTGCTTCTCCGCCACGATGTCGTAGCGCAGGATACGCCGGCCGCCTTCGGAGGCATAGTGCAGGGTGCGGCCGTCGGCGCCGAGGGCCACGTAATTGACGCCCATCCAGCCCGTATGCCCGCCGTCGATCTCGAGCGTGAGACCGCGCACGGTCCGCTCCTTCGGCGAGAACACCAGAAGCTTGGCAGGCCCGAAGGCGTCGTCCGGATCGCCGCCCCGGGCGCTGTGGACGCCCACATATCCCGTGCCGTCGGGAAGGAAAAACAGCGCGCCATAGGGGCGGTCGGGCAGGAAATCCACATCCGCGAGCTTCTCGCCGCTCGGCGCGAAGGGCACCATGTGGCGGCCCGTGGGATCGGTCGAATAGAGGATGCCCGTCGTCGGGTCCACCGCCAGATTGACCACGAGCCCCTCATGCCCGGTCCAGAGCATGGACTTCGGGTTGAAGTTTGCATCGAAATGGAGGATGCGGCCCTGGCCCTTGAGGTTGCGGAAGTCGATCTTGCTGTCGTCGATGTCGGTGGCGGCGATCAGGATGTCGCCGGGCGCGAAGGGCACCGGCGCGTTCTTGAAGTCGATCATTGGTCGGGTCTCGCCATGCGGTCCATGAGATCGGCGTAGGCCGCGGAGCGCGCCCCGCCGTCATTGTCGTCGAGGTCTTCGTGGAAGATGCGCAGAAGCCGGGCCATGTAGCCCTGAAGCCATTCGGCGCGCTCGGCCAGCACTTCCGCGGTGGGCTGATAGGCGGCAAGGTCGGCGAGCGTGAAGCTCGGCTTCTCGGCCGCGACCCGCTCCAGCCGGTCGATCTTGTCGTAGAGCACCGACACTTCGGACGCCACCGCGATGATCATGGCGAGCAGCCGTTCGCTGTCGGGATCCTTGAGGAAGACGGAGCGGCCGCCCTTGGGCACCACCGGCCCCTTGCGGGATTTGTCGCTCATGTCACGCTCCTTCCTTGCGCGCGGCGTAAACCATCCAGCCGCCCACCTTGTGGTAAGCCGTATTGGTCACGGTCTCGATCACGCTGTCGCGCCTGAAGCCCGCTTCCACCGCCACGGCCACGAGATCGGTCTCGGCCAGGGTGCCCCAGAAGGGCTCGTTGTTGTGCAGGCTGTCCCAGCGGGCGAGGAAGCGGTCGAAGGGGTCCTTCGGCCGGATGGGCACTTCCACATGAAGCATGACGCCGCCCGGCTTCAGCAGGCGGTGACATTCCCTGACGATGTTGCGGAGCGCCCGGGCCGAGGTTTCATGCAGCAGGATGTGGGATACCACGAGGTCGAAGCTTTCGTCCTCGAAATCCGTGTGCTCCGCGTTCTGCTGGGAGAAATGCACCTTCTTGCCGAGGGCTTCCGCCCGGGCATGGGCGTAGCGGAGGCAGGGCGCCGCAACGTCGATCGCATGAAGCTCCGCATCGGGGAAGGCGGTTGCATAGGGAAGCGTCGACTGACCCACGGTGCAGCCCATGTCGAGGATGCGGGCGGGCTTGAGGTCCGGATACTGGGCGCGGATGTAATTGACGCCCACGATCCCCTTGTCCTCGTTGTAGGGCCCGTGGCGGCCCATGGAGAAGATGAAGGCGCCAAGGTCGGAGCGCGCGCCCTGCCCCACGTCGCCTTCGTAGCGTTCGTAATGATAGGAGCCGGGGACGCAGTGGATGTCCACTTCCGCCTGGTACCAGGGAATCTCCACGTCCGGATTGAGCCGCAGGGAGCCGAGCTTGTCGTTCGCTTCCGTGAAGCGGCGGCAGCGGGCATCCAGATCGTCGAGCTGGCGCTCGACGCAGAGGAGCGTGTTCTGGACGTAGCTTTCCTGCTGGGCGCGGAGAAGCGCGCTCCACCAGCGATAGTGGGCGTCCTCCTCCATCACCTCGGCGACGTCGTCCGCCGTCTGCGGCGGGCGGCCATGGCGGCGGGCGAATTCGGGCGCGACACGGGAATCATAGATCTCCCGCAGGCGCGGCTTGAATTCGTTGCGCAAGCTCGCCTTCAGCGCCTTGGCGAAGTTGAACCGCGATTCTTCCTCCGCCGTCTGCAGCGGCATCACCGCATGGACGCCGCGGCGGCTTTCCCTTTCCTCGGCCATGGCCGCATCACCCTCAGCGGATCTCGAACGCGTCGTCTTCCTGGCGCGGCCTGGTGGTCGGCACCGCGTCATGGACCCAGTTCTTGGGATCGGCGCGCCGTTCGGGGCTCGGGATCACATAGATCTTGCGGTCGTATTCCTCGGCCACCTTGCGGCTGTCGATCTCCCAGCCCTTGTCGATGAGCTGGTTGACGCAGCGACGGAACGCCGCTTCCATGGAATCGGCCTCCACCAGGAATTCGTCGGTAACGGGCGTGGGGCCGACGCGGGGCCGCACATGCTGCACCACCGAGATGTCTTCCTTGATGGCGTATTTACGGCCGTCGATGCGCTCCTGATCGTATTTGGGATCGGTCGCGTAGTTGCGCGCCTGGATGCTGAAGACGCGGCTGTTGTAGAGGTCGACCGGGGTCGTGGCCGAGAACACCACATGCTGCATGCCCGGACGGAATTCCGGATTGATGCGGTGGGAGATCCCGACGACGCTGAATTCGAGGGTGACCGAGGTCTTGGTCCGCTCTTCCGACAGCAGTTCGCCGAGAATGCCCGTCTTCTGGGACGCCTTGGGCGCCGTCCGCTCGCGATAGACGCGATAGCCGTAGGGGCGCTTCTCCAGCGGCACGATGGTGGCCTTCGGATCCTCGCGGCTGCCGAACACGGCATGAACGAAGGACAGATGGGCGGTGTCGATGGAATTCTCCTCGATCTTCGTCCAGTTCACCGGCACTTCGGTCAGGAGATGGGTCGAACGCCAGTTGGGATCGTCATATTCGGGGAGCAGATCGGGAATCGGCGGGCGCTTGTCCTCGGGCAGGTCGCCAAGGAAGACCCAGATCCAGTCATACTTCTCGACCACCGGATAGCTGTCCACCCGGGCGCGCTTCGGCACCTTGACGTCGCCCATGGACGGAATCCTGGTGCAGCGGCCGCTGGCATCGAATTCCCAGCCATGGAACGGGCAGGCGACGACGCTCGCGCCGTTGCAATGAACCTTGCCGCGCGACAGGGACGCGCCGCGATGGACGCAGACGTCGCTGAGACATGCGACCTTTCCATCGCTGTCGCGGAACAGCACGAAGTCACACCCGAGCATGCGGACGCCGAACGGCTTGCCCTCGACCACATCCTTGGAATAGGCCGCTACGTACCAGTTGTTAATCAGCATAATTTCGCCCCCGAGACATTGAATCCTGATTTGGGCGCAGGGGGAGCGCAGAAACACAGGCCCCCGACGTGCAAGAAAAATCATATTAACATTATGACAACAATGCAATATGCTTTCGGCTGAGATCCGTAAACATCCTTCAAGTAATGGGGGCGGCTATGAAAAACCAAGAAATTCCCAAGATGGTTTCCCACGACGGGACCTATGAGACCGTACCGCTGCGCTCCGACCGCATCGCCATCGCCGTCGTCCAGACGCCGGTGCGCGGTGTCGATGGCGACAATCCCGAGCCCGGCATCCGGGACAATCTCAACTATCTCCTCGAGACCATCGACAAGGCCCAGAACGTGGGCGGGCGCTGCGATCTTCTCTGCTTCCACGAATTCCCGCTGCATGGCTTCGCGCCCTGGGATCTCAAGCAGTATCTGCGCGTCTCGCGCCATCCCGACGGCCCCGAGTTCCAGGAGATCGGCAAGAAGGCCAAGCAGTACAACTGCTACATCGCCCTCGGCTGCCAGATGCTGGACGACGACTGGCCGGGCCATACCATGAACACCCAGGTGCTGGTGGGCCCCAGCGGCAAGATCATCGCGCGCCACTGGAAGCAGCGCAACATGCGCGGCATGTGGCCGGGGGTCGAGCAGTTCACCACCACCATCTACGACGTCTTCGACCGTTACGTGGAAATGTACGGCTGGGACGCGGTGGTCCCGGTGGAACGCACGGACATCGGCAATATTTCCATGTCGTCGGTGCAGTTCGAGCCGGAACTGTTCCGCGCCATGGCCATGAAGGGCGCCGAGCTCATCCTGCGCACCGCAACGGGCGGCTGCGAATGGCACGACATGCGGCTCACCTCCTACCATAACGGCGTCATCACGACGATCGTCAACAACAGCATGGATTTCTACCAGCCCAGCAAATACTACTTCGCCGAACAGGCGGCGAAGAACGACTGGGTGGGCCGTTCGGCGATCTTCGGCCCGCGCGGCGAGGTGCTGGCCGAAGCCGGCCCCTTCGAGACCCGCCGCCGCGCGGTCATCGACATGGCGAGCTTCCGCAAGAATCACCGCATCCCGGACGTGCATTTCTCGCTCTACAAGCACGTCTATGATCAGTACCGCGAACGCTACGACCCGAACCTCTGGACCAATCACGTTCCGGAGAACAAGGTGGAGGCGGCGCGCTACCTCAAGGACAAGATGCGCTGGACCAGCTACTGGATGGGCTGACACCCGTTCCTGCGATCCGGCTCGGGCCCCGTCATGCGGCGGGGCCCGACCCTTGCCGGCCGGGGCGAAAATTAGTGGATATTTGTATCTCTAATGATACAATGCCGTATGAACAGCACGATCCTGGCCAAAATACATAAGACTGGAAGCATAGTCGGCAAGCGGGTCTTCGATCTTTCGATCCTGGTGCTCGCATTGCTCACCCTGTTGTTTTTCCTCCTGCGCCTCACGGGCGATCCCGCGGTCATTCTCGCGGGGCAGGACGCGACCCCCGAAACGCTCGCGGAGATTCGCGCGTTCTACGGGCTCGACAAGCCGCTGATCGTCCAGTACGGCCATTATCTCCTCAATATCCTGCAGCTCGATTTCGGGACCTCCCTCGCCACCGGGCAGGATGCGCTCAACGTGGTGCTCGGCGCGGTGCCCGCAACGCTGCTCATGACCTTCCTCGCCATGGGCTTCACCATCCTGGTGTCCGTCCCCATGGGCGCCTGGTGGGGCGCGGCGCCGCAGAAGAAGTCGCGCCAGATCTTCTCCCAGTTCATCTTCGTGGCCCAGGGCGTGCCGGGCTTCCTCGTCGCCCTCGTGCTGGTGCAGATCTTCGCCGTCGATCTCGGCTGGCTTCCCGCCCTCGGCTATGAGCGGGTGAGCAACTGGATCCTGCCGGTGATCACCCTCAGCTCCTTCCTGGTGCCGAAACTGACGCGGATCACCGCGACCAACGTGGCCGAGGCCATGAACGAGGATTATGTGCGCACCGCGCGCGCCATCGGCGCCGATCCGCGCGTCATCCTGTGGCGGCATGTATTGCCCAATGCGCTCCTCGGCTCCATCGCCCTGGTGGGCGCGCAGTTCTCCTTCCTCATCTCGGGCGTGGTGGTGATCGAGACCATCTTCGCCTGGCCGGGCCTCGGACGGCTTCTCATCCAGTCCACCCTGTCCCTGGACTTTCCGGTGGTGCAGGCGCTGGCCATCGTCATTTCCATCTTCGTCTTCCTGGTGAATGCCGTGACCGACATCGTCATCGCCTTCCTCGATCCGCGCATCCGGGTGGCCGCATGACCGCAGCGACGACGAATACCGCACCGGCTCCCGCCGGGCTGCGCCGCCTGCGCATGCGTCTGCCGGGCGGCCTGTGGATCGGGATCGCGATCCTCGTGGTGATGGGCGCGCTGCCCGTGCTGCTGCCGCTTCTCGGCGCGCCGGATGCGGACGCCATCAATCTCTACGAGCGCTTCACGGCGCCGGGTGACATTCGCCATCCCCTCGGCACCGATCATCTGGGCCGCGACGTGCTGTCGCGCGTCGCCGCCGGCTTCGGCTGGTCGTTCCTCGCCGCCCTTGCCTCCACCGTGCTGGCCCTCCTCATCGGCGCGCCCATGGGGCTGGTCGCCGCCGAGCGGCCCGGTGCGGCCCGCCGCGCGATCCTGCAGATCATCAATCTGGTGATGGCGTTCCCGAGCCTCGTTGCCGCCATCTGCCTCATCGCCATCATCGGGCAGGGCTTCTTGTCGCTGGTGCTCGTCCTCGGCCTTCTCACCTGGCCGGTCTTCGCGCGCATCGTCTATGCGGAAAGCCTGTCGCTCATGGAAAAGGACTATGTGATCGCCGCCCGCTTCATGGGCGTGCGGCAATGGCGCATCCTGCTGCGGCATGTGCTGCCGGCGCTGCGCCCGTCGCTCCTTGCCGCGACCGCCTTCCATTTCGCGGACATGCTGATCGCCGAAAGCGCCCTGTCCTTCCTCGGCATCGGCGCGCCCATCGATTCCGCCACCTGGGGCAACATGCTGGCGGACAGCCGGTCGTTCCTCTACCAGGCGCCCTGGATGATGCTGACGCCCGCGGGCGCCATCGTGCTCGTGGTGGTGGCTGCGAACCTGGTGGGCGACGGCATCTCCACCATGCTGCGCGGCCGCAGCCAGCGTACCTTGTGAGTGTGACAGGCCCATGAGCAGCGGAAATTCATCGCCCATCCTGGACCTTCGCGACCTGCGCGTCGCCTTCCCGACCGGGCAAGGCGAGCGGGTGGTGCTGGATCAGGTATCCTTCCAGCTCAACGCAGGCGAGGTCCTCGGCCTCGTCGGCGAGTCGGGCTCGGGAAAGTCGCTCACCGTCCTCAGCCTCATGAAGCTGCTGCCGCCCAATGCGCGCATCCGCGGCGGCAGCATGAACTTCCTCGGCCGCGACCTCGTCCATGCCACGGAAGAGGAGATGCGCAAGATCCGCGGCCGCGACATCGGCATGATCTTTCAGGATCCGTTCAGCAGCCTCAATCCCGTCCGCCGCATCGGCGACCTGCTGATGGAATCGCTCCTGCGCCACCAGAACATCTCCAGGGCCGAGGCGCGCGAGCGGGCGATCCAGGCGCTGGCCGATGTGTCCCTGCCCGCGCCGGCGGAGCGGATCGATCATTACCCGCACCAGCTGTCGGGCGGGCAGCGCCAGCGCGTGGTGATCGCGCTTGCGGCCATCAACAATCCGTCGCTCCTTATCGCCGACGAGCCGACGACGGCGCTGGACCCCACCGTGCGCATGCAGGTCCTGGGCCTCATCAAGCGCGCCGCCAATGAGCGGTCGGTGATCCTCGTCACCCACGATTTCGGCGCGGCGGCGCAGATCTGCACCAAGATCGCGGTCATGTATTACGGCCGCATCGTCGAGATGGGGACCACCGAACAGGTGCTGAGCGAGCCGCGGCATCCCTATACCCGCGCGCTCATCGCCGCCGTGCCGCGCTTCAGCGCGAACCACGCCTTCGCCGCCATTCCGGGCGATCCGCCCAATCCCAACGAGCGCTTCGTCGGCTGCTCCTATGCCGCCCGTTGCAGTCTTGCGGGCGAGGATTGCCGGCAGACGCCGCCGCTGGTCGCCCGCGACGGCCGCGCCGTCGCCTGCTGGCGGAGCAACCAGGAACTTCTTAACCAATGAGCGAAATGTCCAAGCTCCTCGAGGTGGAGGACATCTCCATCAGCTTCACCGTGGGCGGCCGCAGGCTGCATGCCCTGCGCGGCGTGAGCCTTGACGTCGCCAAGGGCGAGGTCGTCGGGCTCGTGGGCGAATCCGGTTCGGGCAAGTCCACGGTCGCCAAGGTGGTTATGGGCCTCTATCCGCCGGACAAGGGCAAGGTGAAGTTCCGCGGCCGGGACATCACGAACATATCACTCGCCGAGCGCCGTGCGGTCTGGAAAGAGATGCAGCTCATCTTCCAGGACCCGTACAGCAGCCTCAATCCGCGCATGACCATCGGCCAGATCCTGGCCGAGCCGCTGGAAGCGCACAAATTCGGGAGCCGCGCCGAGATCGAGAAGCGCTGCGCGGAGCTCGTCGCCGACGTGGGGCTTCCCGCCGAGACGCTGAAGCGCTACCCCAACCAGTTCTCGGGCGGCCAGCGCCAGCGCATCGCCATCGCCCGCGCGCTTGCCCTGTCGCCGGAGCTGGTGATCGCCGACGAGCCGGTCTCGGCGCTGGACGTCTCCATCCAGGCGCAGATCATCACGCTGTTCAAGGAAGTGCTCGCGCGCCGCAATATCGGCATGATGATCATCGCCCATGACCTTGCGCTGCTTTACCATTTCGCCGACCGGCTGGTGGTGATGTATGCGGGCCAGGTGGTGGAGGAAGGGCCGACCAGGGAGGTGATCGCCAATCCCCAGCATCCCTATACGCTTTCGCTCATTCAGGCGTCGCCCGAGCCGGAGCCCGGAAGCTGGCGCGGCTCGTTCCTGCTGCCGGCCGAGCCGCCCTCGCCCTTCGCGCCGCCTGCGGGCTGCGCCTTCATGAGCCGCTGCCCGCTGTCGAAACCCGACTGCGCCACGACGCCCGTCGCCCTGCGCAATATGGGCCCCGCCCAGAAGACCGCCTGCCTCTACCCGCAAGCGATGAAGGAAAGAGGATTGTTGTCGTGAGCCTGAGAGATTTCCTCCGCGGCTTTGCGCGGGCTGCCGCCGGCCTCGCCCTTGCCGCGATCGTCTCCCTGCCCGCGGCCGCCGAGCGCATCCGCGTCGCCGTGCCGTCCCTGCCGCCGAGCTGGGGCAATCCCTACATGGCCGACGGCACGCCCAGCAGCTATGTATGGATGGCGCTGTTCGACGGCCTGACGCGCCTCAACCCCGCGGGCGAGGTGTCGCCCGCGCTCGCCCTGTCCTGGGAGCATCTCGATCCGCTGCGCTGGCGCTTCCGGCTGCGGACGGACACCGCCTTCTCCAACGGCGAGCCCTTCGATGCGGAAGCGGTGCGCGCCAATATCGAATGGCTGATGTCGGAACAGGGCCGCATCACGGTGATCGGCGCCCGCATCCGCCATTTCGAGAAGGTGGAGGTGGAAAATCCCCACAGCCTGGTGATCACCACCAAGGTGCCGGACGCCATCCTGCACAAGCGCATGGCCTCGGTTCCGATCGTCGCGCCGCGCGCCTGGGCGGAGCTCGGCCCCACGGAATTCGCGCGGAAGCCTTCGGGCACCGGGTCCTATCATCTCCTCAACTGGAACGAGCGCAGCCGCCGCGCCTATCTCGTCGCCAATCCCCACAGCTGGCGCAAGCCCATCGTGGAGGAGCTGGAATTCATCGAGCTCGCCGAGACCGCGGCGCGGGTGCAGGCGCTGATTTCGGGCGACGCCGACCTTGCCAAGACCGGCGTCGACGAGATGGATCTTCTGAACGCGCGCGGCATCCCCAGCACCGTGCAGCCTTCCATGCAGGTGATGGCGATCGCCTTCCTCACCGAGCGGCCGGACAATGCGCCCCTGAAGGACCAGCGCGTGCGCCAGGCGCTGAATTACGCGGTGAACAAGGAACAGCTCGCGAAGATCCTGCTTCGCGGCTTCGCGGACGCGTCGGGCCAGCCCGCGTCGCGCACCACCTACGGCTACAATCCGGAGGTGCAGCCCTATCCCTATGATCCCGAGAAGGCGCGGGCGCTGCTTGCTGAGGCGGGGTATCCCGACGGCTTCTCCATGGTGATCGAGGTGGTGGTGGATTCCTTGCCCGCCGACGCCCAGATCTTCCAGGCGGTGGCCTATGACCTGCGGCAGGTGGGAGTGCGGGCCGAGATGCGCGCCATGCCCTTCCCCACGTTCCTGCGCAACTACACATCCAACAACTGGCTGAGCGACGCCTTCGGGCTGTCCTGGTCGGCGGCGCCCTACAACGACGCCATCCGGCCCATGGAGAATTTCTCCTGCCTCAAGCGCAATCCGTTCTTCTGCGACGAATCCATGGTGCCGCTCATCAAGGCCGCCGCCGAGACCCCCGAGCCCGAGCGGCACGAGATCATGATGCGGCTTGCCCGCGAGTTCCACGAAAAGGCGCCGAGCCTGTTCCTCGTCGAGCAGCTCGACTTCTTCGGCCGCCGTCCGGAACTGTCGAACGTGGAGCTTGCGAACCGCGTTCCCGAATATCACCTGATCTCGAAGTCGCCGCGGCGCTGAGCCTTTTCCGACATACCCAACGAAAAAGGCCTCCCGGATCGCTCCGGGAGGCCTTTTGTTTCAGGTTCGCCGCCGATCAATCCTTCTCGGCGATCCAGGCGTACCAGAAGCCGGGGCCGTCCGTCTTGCGGACGCGCTGTTCCCAGGTCTTGTTTTCCGGGAAGCCCGCCGCGATGAGCTCGCTCCGGAGGTCGCAGTTGGCGTACATGACCCAGTAGGGCTCGTTGTTGAAGCGCAGGTCCCAGGCGCGCTCGGCCGCTTCGCCAAGGGTCTTGCCACGGTTCAGGATGTCCACGTCCTGATGGATGGCGATGCCGCCGGGCGCGAGGAGACGCAGGGTCTCGCGGGCGATTTCCTTGCGCTTCTCATCCGAGATCTCGTGCAGCAGGTTGTGCGACACGATGAGGTCGAAATGCCCGTCCGGGAAGGAGGTGTTGCCCGCGTCCATCTGATGGAAATGGACCGGCGCGCCCAGCGCCTCGGCCCGGGCATGGGCATAGCGCAGCATGCTGGCCCCGAGATCCACGGCGTGGACTTCCGCTTCCGGAAACTCGCCAGGATAGACAGTGGAGGCGCCGCCCGCCGAGCAGCCCATGTCGAGAATGCGCTTCGGCTGCCAGCCGGGACGCAGTTCCTTGAGGAAGGCGATCACGGCGCCGGCCTTGCTGTCCTTGGCCTCCATGCCGCGGCCCATGGAATAGATGCGCCCGCCCGCCTCGTAGAAGGCGCCGGCGACGACGCTCTTGCCGTCATCCTCGCGCAGATATCCTTCGGGCTGCAGATGGATGTGATGCATGGGATAGCCCGGGACCGGATCGAAATCCGGATCGAGATTGAGCGATCCCTTCTTGTTCGGATTGTTGATGAGGCGTTCCGCCGCCGCTTCCATGCGGTCCATGTCGCGATAGATGCCTTCGCCCACCACGCGCCACATCAGCTCCTGCGACGAGCGATTGAGCGACGACCACATCTGGAAATGGGGCGTCATGAGCAGGGCTTCTTCGGCCTCCTCCGCCGTCTGCGGCTCGCGGCCGTACTTCTCCTTGAAAAGATGCTTGCCCTCGTTCTCATAGGCGGCCACGTTGCCCGAACGCACATGCCGCATGAGATAGCGCTTCAGCGACAGGACGTAGTGCGAGCGGGCGATCTCGTCCGCCGTGTGCTTGGGCAACATTTCGTGCTGTAGATGGTAAACCATGTTCTTACCTCTTAATCATCCAGACCGGACGCCATGCGACGGGCAGCGTTGTGAATGCCCTTGCGGATGCGAGGGTAGGTGCCGCAGCGGCAGATATTGGTGATCGCCGCGTCGATGTCCTCGTCCGCGGGCTGGGGATTTTCTTCCAGCAGTTTTGTCACCGCCATGATCATGCCTGACTGACAATAGCCGCATTGCGGCACCTGTTCCTCGATCCAGGCCAATTGTACAGGATTTAATACATCTTGGGAAAGCCCTTCGATGGTAACCACTTCCGTGCCCGCAGCGTCGGACACGGGGAAGCTGCAGGAGCGCACGAGCTCGCCGTCCACGAACAGGCTGCAGGCGCCGCAAAGCGCCGCGCCGCAGCCGAACTTGGTGCCCATGAGCTTCAGGATGTCGCGCACCACCCAGAGAAGGGGCATGTCGGGGTCCACATGGACTTCCCGGGCGATGCCGTTCACCGTGAAGCGGATGGTCTCCGGCTTGTTGGCCATGTCAGGCTCCCATTTCCTCGAGGATGTTCAGGGCCTCGCGCTCGGCCGATTCGCAGGCGCCTTCCATGCCCATGGCGAGCTGCGCCGTATGTTCGCCGATCCAGCGCAGGTTGCCGTGGGGGCGGATCCAGTGGTCGCGGTAGCGGCCGAACTGCCCGACGCCCCAGAAATGGTAGGAGCCGCGCGACCACGGGTTCTGCCCCCAAGAGGTGACGTCCAGCACCTCGAGCTTGCCGGCGCTCGCCGGGCGCACCCGGGCCAGCTCCCGCAGCACCCGCTCGCCGATCTCGGCCGGCCGGTGCTTGTCCATCTCGCGCGCGCCCGCGCCCTTGAGCCAGACGTCGAGCACATGGAGTTGCCCGTCCTGGCCGGGGGTCGCGGCGATGCGCTCGATGAAGCTGTCGGCATACAGGCCGGGCGGCAATCCGTCCTCGTCCCAGAACGGCGCCTTGATGCCGAGCTTCACCAAAGTGATATGGTTGTAGGGAAGCTTGCGCACAAGCTCCGCCTGAAGCTTCGGCAGGCGCGGCGAGATGGCGATGTCGCGGAGGATGGAGAACGGGACGGAGACGAGCCCGTAGCGCGCGCGGTAGACGCTGCCGTCGGCGCAGCGGGCCTCCACATGGCCCTTCTCGGACGAGAGCGCCACCACCGCCTTGTTGAAATGGATCTCCCGCTCGAGGGCCGCCGCCATGGCGTCGGTCAGGCGCGCGCTGCCGCCCTTGACGCGGAACCAGCCCTCGCGCCCCGATTTCAGGACCTTGTCCTTGCGGTAGGCGAAGAGGGCCGACATGTTGTCCATCCCGATGCCGTCGAACCAGCGCTCCATGAGCCTGAGGGCCTCGTCCGACCGGCCATCGGCCTTGAGGGCGGCGCGGATCGAGCGGCGGTCGTGGGGGGCAAGCTCCGGCTCGAGCCAGTCGGCCACGTTCTCCAGCGCATTGACGCGGTCGAGCCCCCAGCTGTAGAGGCGGTCGGGGAGAATGGCCCGCTCCTCCCCCTTGAGGATGTTCGCCGGGGAACTGGCCCAGTCGTCGCGGCCGAACAGCCGTTCGCGGATAAAATAGGCGTGCCCGCCGTCGCTGCCGCGCGGGATGGTGTCCAGCCCCAGCTCCGACAGCATGTAGAGGACGCGGGCATACATCACGTCGATGGTCTGGCCGCCCGCTTCGGGCTGCCCCGGCAGATGGTCAAGGGTGCGAAGCCGCCCGCCGACGCGGTTGCTGCCCTCGATCACCTGAACCTTGAGGCCCTCGCGTTCGAGGAGAAGGGCGGCATAGAGCCCCGAGAGCCCTGCGCCCACCACGAGCACGTCGGCGTCCGCCCCGTTGGCGCGGAGCGCGGGCGCGAAGAAGGGTCCGGCAAGGCCGATGGCCCCGAGGGCGAGGCCCGATTTCAGGAAATCGCGACGGCGGAGTGACACGGGATCAGGTCCTATTCTGATTGCTGCTTTACGAGATCGCGTTCTTCGAGATCGCGGGCGACGCGGAAGCCGAACATGCTGAAATAGGTGTTCTCGGGATCGCGGCCGCGCCAGGTGACGGTGTTGCGGTCGGGCCGGGTGATCCAGCTGCCGCCGCGGACACTGCGGCGCGCACAGCTCTCACCTGCCGGCGGCTGCACGGCGTCCTGCGTCGTCGCCGTCTCGGGATAGGGCACGACGTAGCAGTCCTCGAGCCATTCCCACACATTGCCGAGCATGTCGTAAAGCCCGAAGGCGTTGGGCTTCAATGACCCCACGGGCGCGACCTTGGCGAAGCCGCTGTCACAGGCGGCGGCCGCCCATTTGAAGCCGTTCGCGAGCCCCGACTGGTCGTACATGTTGGCGTAGGCGCAGCCCTGATCGGGATCGTCGCCCCAGAAATAGGCGGTGGTGGTGCCGGCGCGCGCCGCATATTCCCATTCCGCTTCCGTCGGCAGGCGGTAGGGCTTGCCGGTTCTGGCGGCAAGCCAGTTCACATAGGCCTTGGCGTCGAGCCAGCTGACGCAGGCGACGGGTTCATCGTCTGCGGGCGGACGGCCGTAGCCCGGATCCTGCCAGCCGAACCTTTCCTCCGGCACGCCCGGCTGCTGGGGATAGACCTTGCAGCCCGGCTCCGGCTTGTGTCCCGTGTCCTTGACGAAGGCGGCGAACTCGGCGTTCGTCACCTCGAAGCGGCCAAGGGCGAAGGGGCGTTCGATCACCACCTTGTGGGGCGGGCCTTCATAGCGGCCTTCCTCGCCGCCGTCCCAGCCCATGACGAATTCGCCGGGCTCGATCGTCACCATTTCGGGGCAATCGGCGCAGTCGCGCCAGGGAGCGGCGGGGCCATCATCCCCGCCCGCCGCAAGACCGCCGGCGGCGATAGCCATGCCGACGATGATGCCGAAAGCCGCAATGCGCGCGAAATTCATGCTCCCTCCACTCATGCCAGGGTGAAACCGTGATCCGCCAGCGGCAGCGAGCGGATGCGCTTGCCCGTCGCGGCGAAGACGGCGTTCGCGAGCGCAGGCGCGATGGGCGGCAGGGCGGGCTCGCCCACGCCGCCGATTTCCTTCGCGTCAAGCGTTTTGGCGTTCTGCAGGATCTTCACTCTGATCGGCGGCGTCTCTTCCATCATGAGCGCCGGATAGTCATGGAAGTTCGACTGCTCCACGGCGCCGCCGGAGATCGTGATCTTGCCGGTGAGCGCGGCGGTCAGGCCATAGATCACGGCGCTTTCCACCTGACGCTCCACATTGCCCGGATTGACCGCAAAGCCGCAGTCGATGACGCAATAGATGTTGTGGATCCTGAGATCGGTATCGTTCTCCACGCTGATCTCCACCACCTCGGCCATGTAGGAGCCGTAGGATTCGGCGACCGCAATGCCGCGCGCACGGCCCTTGGGCAGCGGCTTGCCCCAGCCGCTGAGCTTCGCGATCTCGTCCAGCACGGGCCGCCAGCGCGGATGATGATCCAGCATGGCGCGGCGGAACTTCAGCGGATCCTGCCCCGCCGCATGGGCCGCTTCATCGATGATGCTTTCAAGGAAGAAACCGTTCTGGGAATGACCCACCGAGCGCCAGGTGCCGATGGGAACGACGCCCGCCTTCTTCACCGATTCCACGCGGTAGTTCGGAATGGCGTAATGGCTGTCGCCAAGGCCCGAGACGGCGAGACGATCGAGAACGCCGGGGCGCGGGGCCTTGCCCCATTCGCCGATGGAGGCGCCGCTCACCTTGATGTCGAGCGCCTCGAGCCTGCCCTTCCTGTCGAGCCCGGCGGCGAAGCGCATGGCGAAGGCCGGGCGGTAATAGTCGTGCTGCACGTCCTCTTCCCGGCTCCAGATGAGCTTCACCGGGCGCTTCACGGCGCGGGAGATTTCCGCGGCCTGCACCGCGAAATCCGTCTGCCAGCGGCGTCCGAAGCCGCCGCCGAGATAGGTGCGATGGACCGTGATCTGCGCCGGGTCCATCCTGAGGACGGCGGCGAGATCATCGCGCAGCCGGATCGGCCCCTGGGACGGCGCCCAGACCTCGCAAGCGTCATCCCGCACATGGACGGTGCAGCTCATGGGCTCCATTGTCGTATGCGCGAGGTAGGGCACGCTGTATTCGCCGGACAGGCGCTTCGCCGAGCGGGCGAGGGCGGAGATATCCCCGTCCTCGCGGGCGACGATCCCCGCTTCATCAAGGCCTGAAGCGAGATCGGCCATGATGTCGTCGGTCGACAGATCGCCATTGGGGCCGGAATCGAATTCCGGATTGGCGGCCTCGATCCCCTGCCGCGCCTGCCAGTAGCTTTCGGCGACGACGGCGAGGCCGTCGCTGATGGGAAGCGCCGCAACGACGCCATGGACGGCGAGCGCCGCCTTCTCGTCGAAGCGCAGAAGCTTGCCCCCGAAGGCCGGCGGCTGGGCGATGGTGGCGACCAGCATGCCGGGCAGATCCACGTCGACGCCGAAGACGGCGCGGCCCGTGACCTTGGCCACAACATCCTTGCGCGGGAAGCTCGTGCCGATGATGGAGAAGCGCTCCCGCGGCTTGAGCTCCACCTTTTCCGGAATGGGCAGGCGGGATGCCGCATCCGCCACGTCGGCGAAGCGGAGCCGTGCGCCGGTGTCCAGATTCACGAGATGGCTCTTTTCCGCCTTGCAGCGGTCGATCGCGATTCCCCAGCGTTCGGCCGCCGCCTGACGCAGCATGTCCCGGGCCGTCGCCCCCACCTGCCGCAGCAACTCGAAATAGCCGCGCACGGCCATGCTGCGGCCGGTCGCCTGCATGTTCTTGCCGGGATTGATGTAGTATTCGCCGGCGCCGGACAGGCGAGTCGCCACCTTGTCCCAGTCCGCTTCCATTTCTTCCGCGAGAATCGCAGGGAGCGCGCTTTCAACGCCCTGGCCCATCTCGGCCTCGGGAGTCACGAGCCAGACGGTGTTGTCGGGCGTGATTTCCACATAGGCGGCGATGAGGCCCTTCATGTCGCCGAGGACGGACGCCGCCTCGGCCTGGGCGCGGCCGCGCGCGGGCGCGAGGAACCCGAGCAGCAGGACGCCGAGGCCTGCGCCCGCGAACTTCCCGAAATCCCGGCGGGACAGGAGAAAGCGATCCTCGCCCGTCCTGATTTCCGCGTCCTTCCCATTTGCCATGATCCGCTCCCCTGGCAATGACGTGGCCCGACGCTGCGATCGCCCCTGGCCCTACACCCGCCGGCCGACCGTAAATTCATTGAAATGCGGGAGTTTTCCCGCATTTTTGCGGCCGCGTCCGGGCTGGCAAAATGCATTCTGGTCCATATGACCACTTGTCCTAATGTTATTATATATGTACATGTGGACGCAAGCTTTAGGGTAAGTGGTATCGGCGGGCGGGCGCCAATACAAGGCGGCGGCGAGCCATCAAGAACAGTGTGGATGACCATATGGCAAAAGCCACCGCGAAACATGCCAATCTTGTCCTCCTGGTGGTCGTGTTCGTCGATCTGCTGGGCTTCGGCATTCTGGGCCCCCTCATCCCCTTCTATGTGGAGCGCATGGGCGCGTCCGCCGAGCTCATCACCTTCGTCGTCGCCCTCTATTCGCTGGCCCAGTTCGCGGCCATGCCGCTTTGGGGATATTTAAGCGACCGCATCGGCCGCCGACCCGTGCTCGCCCTCAGCATGCTCGGGCATGCGCTGAGCTATCTTCTGATCGCTTATGCGGATTCCGTCTGGCTTCTCGCCTTCGCGCGCATCTTCGGCGGTGCGACCTCGGCCAATCTTGCGACCGCCTACGCCTATGTGGCGGATACCACCACGCCGCAGGAGCGGGCGAAGGCGCTTGGCCGCATTTCCGCGGCCTTCGGCATGGGATTCGTGCTGGGGCCGGTGTTCGGCGGGCTGCTTGCCGGCGGCAATTCGGTGGAGGAGGCCAATTTCCTGCTGCCGGCGCTGACCGCCGCAGGCATGTCCTTCCTGTCGTTCGCGGGCATCATGCTGTTCCTGCCCGAAAGCAAGCCGGAGAACGCGCCCGCGGCGCCGGGCAAGCGGCGCCCCGGCCTCATCGAATCCTTCCATACGGCGCTCGCCCGGCCGGTGATCGGCATGATGGCCTTCCTGTGCTTCCTGGTCATCATCTTCGTCGCCATGCGCGAGGCGATCCTGCCGCTCTGGGCCCATTTCGTTCATGACCTGAGCCCCGTGGACATCGGCATCATGCTGGGCATCAGCGGCGGCACGGTGACACTGATGCAGATCTTCGGAATCGGCCCGCTCACCAAGCGTTTCGGCGAAGTTGCCCTCGTCAAGTCGGCGATCGTTCTTTATGCTCTGGGCTGGTTAGGTCTGATCTTCTCTGTGTCGCTGATGCAAATCTGTCTTGCACTGATCCTTGCAGCCGCGGCGACGGCCATGTTCCAGACATGCCTGCAGAGCCTGCTGTCGCAACAGGCGGGAGCGCATGAGCGCGGCACCATCATGGCCGTATACCAGTCGAGCAGCAGCCTCGCCCGCTTCAGCGGACAGGCGCTCGCCGGCTCGGCCTATGGGCAGATCAATCCCAATGCGCCCTTCACCCTCGGCGTCATCGCCATGATTCCGGCCTTCGGCCTGATGTATCTGATCGGGCGCCGGGTGCGCGCGGCGGAAAAGGTCGAGGCGTGAGGGCATATGGTCAGGGGCGCGCACAAGCGGGCAACCACGGAGACGAGCAAGAGGAACCATAGATGATCCGCTATGTTATCGACCGTCTCATGGGGGCAATCCCGACGTTCCTGGTGATCGTCACCGGGGCGTTCTTCCTCATGCGGCTCGCGCCGGGCGGACCTTTCGACGATCTTGCGGACCTGCCCCCCGAGGTGCTGGACAACATCAAGCAGTCCTACAATCTCGACCAACCGCTTCACGTGCAGTACCTGTCCTTCATGAAGAACGCGGTGACCGGCAATCTCGGCCCGTCCTTCTCCTATCAGGACTACACGGTGTCGGAGCTCCTGGCGATCGGCCTGCCGGTCAGCATCAAGCTCGGCCTCGTTGCGATCACCATCGCCGTCATCATCGGCGCGATCGTCGGGATCCTTGCGGCGCTGCGCAAGAACAGCGCCTTCGACTACGTCATCATGGGCGTCGCCATGACCGGGATCGCGGTGCCGAGCTTCGTCATCGCGCCCCTGATGATGCTGCTTTTCGGGATCTATCTGAAGCTCCTGCCCATCTCGGGCTGGAACAACGGGGCGCTCGCCCACATGGTACTGCCGGTGACGGCGCTCGCCGTTCCCAAGATCGCGGTGATCGCGCGTCTGATGCGCGGCAACATGCTGGAGATCCTGCGGTCGGACTATATCCGCACCGCCCGCGCCAAGGGCATGCCCGAGCGCATCGTCATCATGCGCCATGCGCTGAAGGCCGCAATATTGCCGCTCGTCAGCTATCTCGGCCCGGCGGTGGCGGCGATCATGACCGGCTCCGTCGTCATCGAGGTGATCTTCGGCCTCCCCGGCGTCGGGCGCTATTTCGTCTACGGCGCCATCAACCGCGACTATCCGCTGGTGATGGGCATCGTCATCTTCTACGCGACGGCGATCATCCTGCTCAATCTGCTGGTGGACATTCTCTACGGTTTTCTTGACCCGCGCGTCAGGCAGGGGAAGGGATCATGATCTGGACCAAGCGGCAGCGCGCCGCCACCGAACAACTCATGGAGAAAAGCGCCGAGGCCGGCCGCTCGCTCATGCGCGACGCCATGGACCGCTTCCGGCGCAACCGCGCCGCCATGGGCAGCGTCTATGTGCTGGCCGTGATCGCGCTGCTTTCGATCTTCGTGCCCATGTACTGGCCCTACCAGATCGAAGACATGTCCTGGGAGCACATCTCCATCGGGCCGTCCTGGGAATCATTCCATCTCTTCGGCACGGACAGCAACGGCCGCGACCTTTTCGTGCGCGTCATGTATGGCGGGCGCGTGTCGCTGACGATCGGCTTGATGACGACGCTGGTCGCCCTCATCATCGGCGTCACCTACGGCACCATCGCCGGCTATCTCGGCGGGCGCATCGACGGCCTGATGATGCGCATCGTGGACATTCTCTACGCGATGCCCCTTCTCTTCCTCATCATCCTGCTGGTGACGGTGGCGGGGCCCAACATCTATCTCGTCTTCCTCGGCATCGGCGCCGTCGAATGGCTCACCATGGCGCGCATCGTGCGCGGCCAGACCATGTCGGTGAAGCGCAAGGAATATGTGGAATCGGCCCTTGCCATCGGGCTCACCACGCCGCGCATCATCCGGCGCTATATCGTGCCGAACGTCATCGGGCCTGTGATCGTGTTCGTCACCCTTCTCATCCCGACGAACATCATCGTCGAGAGCTATCTGAGCTTCCTCGGCCTCGGGGTGCAGGAGCCGCTGACGAGCTGGGGCCTCCTGATCTCGCAGGGCGCCACGCAGCTCAACACCGCGCCCTGGCTTCTCGTCTTCCCGGCGACCTTCCTTGCGATCACCATGTTCTGCTTCAACTTCATCGGCGACGGGTTGCGCGACGCGCTTGACCCGCGGGATCGGTAATGGCCATGTCCGCCCCTCTTCTCGACGTCAAGGACCTGACCGTCCGCTTCACGGGCAACCGCGGCAAGGTGCTGACCGCGGTGGATGGCCTGAGCTTCTCGATCAATCCCGGGGAATGCGTCGGCATCGTCGGTGAATCCGGCTCGGGCAAGAGCCAGACCTTCCTCAATCTCCTCGGGCTTCGCGCGGAAAACGCCCATGTGGCGGGCTCTGCGAAATTCGAGGGCGAGGAGCTGATCGGCGCATCGCCGGAAGTGATGCGGAAGCTTCGCGGCAACAGAATCTCCATGATCTTCCAGGATTCGATCACGGGGCTTACCCCCCATCTCAAGATCGGCCGCCAGCTTGACGAAGTGCTCATGGAGCATCAGGGCCTGAGCCGCGAGAAGGCCCGCGCCGAAGTGCTCGAAATGCTCGAGACCGTGCAGATTCCCGAAGCGCGGCGTCGGCTCGACATGTATCCGCACGAGTTGTCGGGCGGCATGCGCCAGCGGGTGATGATCGCCCAGGCGCTCCTCTGCAAGCCCAAGGTGCTCATCGCCGACGAGCCGACGACGGCGCTCGACGTCACCGTCCAGGCGCAGATCCTG
>CAZDSS010000001.1:0-51825 GCA_964508185.1 uncultured Sphingomonadales bacterium | reverse complement strand
CCCCAGAGCGAACGCATCCTGCAGGAAGGAAAGGCTCATGTGCGCGACAACCGGGCAGTCGGTCGCCACCGGCTCGCCGCCGGCTCGATCGGGCGCGGCTCGGCCGAGCTCAAGCGACGCCATCTCCTGCGCAAGCTCAAGCAGCATACCCAGATGGCGATCTTCATGATCACCCACGATCTCGGCGTCGTCGCCGGGCTCTGCGACCGGGTGATCGTGATGTATGCGGGCCGCGCGGTGGAGACGGGGACGGTGGACGACATCTTCTACCGTCCGCAGCATCCCTATACCAAGGCGCTGCTCAAATCCATTCCGCGGCTCGACATGGATCCGTCGGAGCGGCTTCTCGCCATTCCCGGCAACCCGCCGAGCCTTGCCAACATTCCCGCGGGCTGCGCCTTCGCGCCGCGCTGCGAGGCCGCCATGCCGCAATGCGCGGCGGAGCGTCCGCTGCTCACCCCGCGCAGCAGCGACATCCATCGCGCCGCCTGTCATCTGAAGATGGGACAGCCATGACCGACCCCATTCTCAAAGTCGAAAATCTGCAGGTGCATTTCCCCATTCCCGTGGGCGGCATCGTATTCCGCAAATACAAGCCGCTTCGCGCCGTGGACGGCATCGATTTCGAGCTCCGCGCCGGCGAGACCCTGGGCGTCGTCGGGGAATCGGGCTGCGGCAAGTCGACGCTCGGCCGCGCCATCATCCGTCTCGTGGAACCCACGGGCGGCCGCGTGCTGTGGCTCGGCCAGGATCTCGCCGCCTTGAGCGACAGGGAGATGCGGGCGAAGCGCAAGGAGCTGCAGATCATCTTCCAGAGCCCGCTTGCGAGCCTCAATCCGCGCATGACGGTGGGCCGCATCATCGGCGAGCCGCTGGAGGTGTTCCATCCCGAAATGGACGCGGAGACGCGCGCCCGGGAAGTGGAGCGCGCCATGCGCCTTGTGGGCCTCGACGTGTCGGCGGCCGATCGTTATCCGCATGAATTCTCGGGGGGCCAGTGCCAGCGCATCAGCATCGCGCGCGCCATGATCCTGCGCCCCAAACTTCTCGTCTGCGACGAGGCGGTGAGCGCCCTCGACGTGTCGGTCAAGGCGCAGATCATCAACCTGCTCAAGGACATTCAGAAGGAAACGGGCGTCGCCCTCATCTTCATCAGCCATGACCTCGCCGTGGTGCGCAACATCTGCCAGCGCGTGATGGTCATGTTCCTCGGCAAGGTGATGGAAATCGGCGACACCGCCACCATCTTCGATGCGCCCCAGCATCCCTATACCCGGGCGCTGCTGCAGGCGATCCCCTTGCCCGATCCGAAGGCGGAGCGGGAACGGGTGCCGGTGCTGCTCAATGACGAACTCCCCTCCCCGCTCAATCCGCCATCGGGCTGCGTCTTCCGCACGCGCTGCCCGCTGGCGACGCCCCTCTGCATCCACGGGGCGCCGGAGCTCGCCATGCGCGAAGACGGGCATCGGACGGCTTGCCATTACCCCGGCAAGCCGCTGCCCGTGCCCCAATAAGGGAAAATTTCTCAGTCCAGCAGAAGACCGGCGCTCATGTTGCTCACCGTGCCGGTCAGCTGCGCGCCGTGATCGGACAGAAGGAAGGCGATCTTCGCCGCCACCTGTTCGGCCGTGACGAAGGTCCTGTTGAGCGAGATGTCGCGCAGGGCCTGAAGCGTCTCCTCGCTCAGGCGGTCGAGCATGGGGGTCGCGACGGGCCCCGGCGCCACGCAATTGACGCGGATGCCGTCCGCCATCCATTCCTTGGCGAGATAGCGGGTGAGATTGATGAGCCCCGCCTTGGCCGCGGCATAGGCCGGCCCCGACAGATGCGATCCGCCGTTGATGCCGTTGGTGGAGGAGAGCAGCACCAGGCTGCCGCGGCTTTCCTTCAGGGACGCATGACATTCCCGGGCCATCAGGAAGGCCGAGGTCAGGTTGACGGCAAGAAGCCTGTTCCAGTCGTCGAGCGATACGTCCACAAGCGGCCCGCGCCCGACCACGCCCGCAAGATGCACCACATGATCGATGCGGCCGAAACGCGCCCGCACGTCGCGCACGACGGCGCGGACATCGTCCTCGTCCGACACGTCGAGGCGGAACCAGGCGACGCCCTCCGCGGCGTCACCCGGGGCAGCGCCGAAATGGCAAGCGGCGACTTGCGCGCCGCCCGCCACCAGCACGGGAAGAAGGGCCTGGCCGAGCCCGCCGGATGCACCGGTCACCAGAACGACGCGGCCAGGCGCCCTGAACAATGCCGTATCAGGCTGCGGCATTGGCGACGACGCTCGCATAGATGCCGTCGAGCATGGAGTAGCGGAGGGACGCCGAGGAGCGCACGGCGGCGATCGCCAGCTTCTGGGCTTCGGCGGTGTCCGCATATTCGTAGGCGAGACGGAGACCCACGTCGGCATGCTCCTCGTCGCCTTCGATATGGACATGGAAGAATTCGAGATCGTCTTCCGTGAAGCCCATCTGGCGCATGGCCTTCACATATTCGGGATAGAGGGTCGGCAGCTGGCCTTCAAGCGCCACCATGATGCCCGACGCCGCCTGGGCGAGCGGACGGATCGTCGAGAGTTCCCAGATCCAGGAGCGCATGGCGAGGGTCGTCGGCAGGATCTTGCCGTCCGCTTCGGCGCCCATGCATTCCTCGCGGCTCACGCCGCAAGCCTGCGCGAACTTGAGCAGAAGCTCGGGGTGACGCTTTTCCGGCGCATGGGGCATTTCCTCGCCGAGGAGGTTCTCGAGGAGATGCTGGCGCGCCTCGAGATCGGGCAGGCGGGCGAACAGCGCCGCGAACTGCTGCGGAATGGGATCGATGTAGTAGAAGTGCTGGATCGCCCACTTGCCGAGCTGTTCACGGCTCAGCTTGCCGGCGGCCCAGGCGGCGCTGAAGGGATGGCGGCCGCCATGATGGACGGTGCGCGCAGCCTCGAGCGCCTTGTAGAATTCTTCACGGGGCATCTTGCTCATTTCTGTTGCTCCTTTGGGGTTGTGTCTGTTGCGGATCGCGCGATGGTAGTCAGCCCCGCGCTTTCTCCTCGCTCATGTCGAAAATGGTCAGCGGCACGCCGCTCTGCATGATGAGCGCCTTGCGGCGGAAGAAGCGCATGAGGCCGGCAGGGCCCATGCGCGAGCCGCCCATGCCGGAATACTTGAACGAGTTCTTTTCCGGCTCGAAGGTCATGTAGGTCATGCAGGTATCGTTCAGGCTGATGCCGCCCGCATTGATGCGCTCGCCCACCGCCCGGGCTTCCTCGATGGTGCCGGCGAAGACGGCGCCCGAAAGACCGAATTCGGTGTCGTTCGCAAGCTCCACCGCCTCGTCGATGGTCTCGAACTTCATCACCGGCATGATGGGGCCGAAGGTTTCTTCGCGCATCACCGCCATGTCGTGATTGACGTCCACCATCACCGTCGGCGCGCACCACTTGCCGCCGCGATCGATGATCTCGCCGCCGGTGAGGATCTTCGCGCCCTTGTCCACGGCGTCGGCGATGTGGCGCGCGACCACGTCGGCCTGAGGCGCAAAGATGAAGGGACCGATCTCGCCCTTGGTGATGTCGTCGGCATTGAGCCGCACCCTGGACGCCTTTTCCGTGAGCTTGGCCACGAAGGCGTCATAGATCGGCGCCTCCACATAGATGCGCTCGATGGAAAGGCAGGCATGGCCGTTGTTGAGAACCGAACCCTTGAGCGCCGCGTCCGTCGCCTTTTCAAGGTCGGCGGACTTCAGCACGATGAGCGGGTCCTTGCCGCCGAGCTCGAGGAAGGCGGGGATGAAGCGGCGCGCCGCCGCCTCGCCCACCTTGCGGCCCGTGGGCACGCTGCCGGTGAAGCAGACGGCGTCCACCTGGTTCACCACCTCGGCGCCGACGGTGCCGTCACCGAGAACGATCGAAAATACCTTTGCAAGCTCGGGCACCGCGGCGAGCGTCTTCCTGATCGGCTCGACGAAGCGCGGCGTCACCTCGCTCGGCTTCAGAAGGACAGCGGCCCCGGCGACGAGCGCCGGGATCGCGTCGATGAAGGACAGGGTGACCGGGAAGTTCCAGGGGCTGATGGCGCCCACGAGGCTGTAGGGCACCAGCTGGTTCTGGTAGGTCACGGTCGGCAGGATGCGCGACTGCTGGGGCTCGGTCTTCATGAGGTCGGGGGCGCTTGCAAGCCACCGCCGCACGTTGCGGGGCAGTCCCTCCACCTCGCGCACCGAGATGTAGAGACGCCCGGTGTCGGTGATGAGGGCCTCGGAGATCTCATCCCTGGCCTTCTCCACCTCCTGAGCCCAGCGCTCCAGCACGGCGATGCGGTAGTCCAGGCCGCGCTCGTACCATTCCCGCTGATTGGCCCGCAGACGGGCGGCCTCGGCGGCGACGGCCTCGAGCGAGGTCGGCGTGAACTCGTAGTCGTATTGTCCCGTGCGGGGATTTCTGACGCGCATGACCTTTAGTCCATTCTCAATCTAGGGTTCACGAATTCTCCCGCACCCCGAAGCGCCGCAGCCGACCAAAGGCGTAGAAGGTCAGGACTCCGACGATGATGAAGAGGCCGATGAAGGACGCGGCCGTGCGATTCCACACCACGCTCACGGGCTCCTCGGGATACGAGAATTTGGGGAACTGGTCATACATGGAGCTGTGCAGCACCACCCGCTGGAGATATTTCGGCGTGAAATAGTCGCGCCATTCCTGGTGGAACTCGAACACCTTGTCCATGTATGCGTTGTAGCGCGCCGTGCTGCTGCCCGAGACTTCGTTGAGGGCGAGCTGCATGACGATCGCCGGCGACAGGTACTGGAACCAGCCGACGAGCTTTTCCTGCCGCGCAAGCTGGGTGCGGAAGTTGTTGAACACCGGCTCCACCGCGTCTTCCATGGCCACCTGCCGGGCGAGGAAGGACGTGAGATAGAGCTGCGATTCGGCATCCGACACCATTTCCGCGTGGTCGATGTTGAACGCCTTGGTGGCGACATCCTCGGCCTTTTCCGCTTCGGTGAAGGCTTCGCGCATGGCCACCTTCAGATCCATGCGGCTCGGCGCCGGGTAGACCGTTGTCGCCGTCAGGTTGACGAGCGCCGGCATGACGACCACGAACAGAAGCCAGCTTGCGGCGAGGGCCGTGGCGTTGGTCTCGGAGCTCTTGTTGAAGGCGTTGACGAGAACGCCGAGGCCGAACCAGAAGGCGGCATAGAGCACGACCGCCAGAAGCCACAGGCCGAAGCGCGTCCACGTCGCCGAAAGCCCAAGCATGTCGAGGCTTCCGGCCGTATAGACGAGCGCCCCGAGCCCCATCACCAGGATCACCCCGAACAGGACGATGCCGCGGGAGATGAGCTTGCCCGCCATGAAGGTGCGCAATGACACCGGCTGGGTCATGGCCAGCGCCAGCGTCCCCGCCTCCTTCTCGCCCGACAGCATGTCGTAGGTGAGCGCGATGATGAAGACCGGCAGAATGAACAGGATCACGAAGGAGATGTCGAAGGTCCCGTTCATGAGGATGAGCGGGTTCTCGATCTCGAAATTGTCGGACATGTTGAACTTGTTCTTCATGTCCACCAGCGTGTAGTTCCGCTGCAGGTCCATCTGGCCGACGGCGAAGGCGGAAAGGCCCGTGGGCGGCAGCACCGCCACTTCCTTCAGCAGTTCGCCGCCGACGGCGCCAGCGTTCGTGCCCTGGGGCGCCTGGCCGGGGCGCGGCTTGGAATGGCTCACGGGCGCGAACTCGGTCGGAAGACCGCGCTCCGCCTGGTACTTTTCGTATGCGACGAGTTCATCCAGCACGCGCTGCTTGATGGCCGCCTCTTCGGCGATCGCGACGGCAGCGCTCGTATTCTGCCGCTCCACCGCGCGCTGGCCGTTCCAGGCGCCGAAGGCCATGGAAGCGGCGAGCAGGATGAACATGAAGATTGCCGCGGGCGACTTGGCCAAAAGCCGCAGCTCATGGGCGATGATGGTTCTCAACATCCGTACGTCCTCCCCCCGTCAGACCCGCAGCCGGCGAACGGCAACGACGGCAAAGGCCAGCATCGCCAGTCCCCACAGGGCCAGAAGAATCATGTTGTGCGGCTGGTTCTCCAGCGACTCGCCGAGGGTCGGCGGCACATATTCATATGGCTTCACCCGCGAGAAGACCTCACGCCCCGCGATATAGAGCGTGTTCTTCATGGTGGTGTTCTCGATGAGTTCGCCGTTCATTTCGCGAATCATCTCGATGCGGTAGTCCTGCGCGGTCTGGTTGAACTTTTCCTGGTCCACGAGACCGGTGCCGGACAAAGCCATTGAGAGGGAACGGAGGGGCATCAGCGGCGACAGGACGCCCATCATGTCCTGCAGCTTCTGCTGCCGGAAGAAGATCTCGCGAAGGTCGCCGAGGAATTTCTGGTAGATCTCGTAGTCGCGTTCCTCGACCACCTGCATCATGATGCCGACCCAATAGACGGGCAGGTCGCGCACGCTGTTGACGCCGTATTGTTTCAGCGTCTCCTGACGCACGAGCTCCACATGCTCCGCCTCAGGCAGCGCCAGACGCCCTTCGGCGCCCTTGAGGCCGTTGCGGCTCGCATCCTTCGCCATCTTGTAGAATTCGGAGAGCGTCGGCGTGGGCTCCACGATCTTGGAGATGTCGCTTGCGGCCTTCGGCACGATGAAGGTGGCGAGGGCCCAGAAGCCCACGAGCACCACGAGCGCCGACTTCGCCGTGCGCGACACCGCCGAGACGCCGAGCGTCAGGAACAGGAAGGAGAAGGTGTAGATGAGATAGGCCACGAGCAGCATCAGACTGCGCGTGCCGAGCTCGTCGCTGTCGCTGTCGAGCCCGAAGAACAGGATGGCGGCGCCGATCAGGACCGCCGGCACAATGATGATGCCGACCGCGGCGGTGATGCCGATGAACTTGCCCCACAGCAGATCGCGGTTAGATACGCCGAGGCTCGCCACCTGGCGCAGCGTGCCGCTTTCCCGCTCGCCCGCGAAGGCGGAGAAGCCGAGGAGGATGATGACGAGCGGCAGCAGGACCTGCAGCGTCATGGCCGGCGTGAGATCGCCGAAGCGCGAGATGGCGCCGTTGTCCTGGGCCGGACGGTTCTGGGCGAAATTCGTCTTGTGCGCCTCGAGCCAGAGCGTGGTCCCGGCATAGTTGCCGATGCCGTTGTCGAAGAAGGCGAGCGTGCCCTGCGGCTTGTAGGCGTAGTTGCCGAAATGGGCCGCCGTATGCGGATTCTTTTCGTCCTGGTCGAGCCATTGCTCGCGGTCCTGGGCCTGCGCCCATTCGCGCATCTCGTGCAGCGACTGGTAGCGCTGGAAGCCGGTGAGGAAGGACGTCAGCAGCAGGACGAGCATGATCGCGACGGACCATTTGAAGCGGCCGTCACGCAAAAGACAAAGGAATTCCTTTCTCGCGATGATCCCTATCATGGCACCCCCCCTCAGTACTGCATTTCTTCGAGGTAGATGCGCTCCACGTCCGTATGGCTGACCTCGGCCGCATTCATTTCGCGCACCAGTTCGCCCTGGCGCATGATGCCGAGTCGGGTTCCCGTCTCCTTGGCGCGGAACAGGTCGTGGGTGACCATGAGGATCGCCACGTTGTTGGCCTTGAGCTCGAGAAGAAGTTCGGAAAATTCGTTGCTGCTCTTGGGATCGAGGCCGGACGTGGGTTCATCGAGCAGGATCGCCTTCGCCTGCTTGGCGAGGGCGATCGCGATCCCCACCTTCTGCCGCATGCCCTTGGAATAGCCGCCGATATGCTGGTCGACAGCCGCCGACTGCAGACCGCAGCGGTCGAGAAGCTTGCGGTATTCCTGCTCCGTATAGTCATGGCCGCCGAGGCGCGAGAAATACTGCAGGTTCTCGAGACCCGTCAGATTGCGGTAGAGCATGACGTTCTCGGGGATGTAGGCGATGTATTTCTTGGTCTCGAGCGGATTTTGCTGAACGTCGATGCCGTTGATCTTGGCCTGGCCGCTGGTGGGCTTGATAAAGTTCAGGAAGCAATTGACTGTCGTTGTCTTGCCGGCGCCGTTCGCGCCCAGCATGCAATAGATCTCTCCCGGCTTCACCGTGAGATCCAGCCCCTTGAGCGCCACGTTGGAACCGTATTCCTTGCGCAGCTTGATCGCTTCTAACATCGGTAGCTTACTCCCCCTCTGGGACACGCAGGCAAGCTTCATCTGCATGTTATAATAATATGATGTCTTTAAGCAAGGGCATTGCCGGATCAGGCGGCGCATGCCCCCGCCCCCTGCATACGGACGGGGAGGGCAAAAACCTGCGCAGAAATCTTCAAATAAATCGTTGGACGGAAAGGGAAAAACCGCGCCTCTGCACAGAAAAAAGAAGCGCAGGCCCCGAAATCGGGACCTGCGCATCAAGGCACGGATAGAAAGGCTCTGTTAGTTCATCTTCAGGCTCAGGCGGAGACCGCAGCGGCGGCCTTCGCGAGGCTGAATCTGGTAGACCACTTCGCCGTTGATGTTGCGGCTGTTGAAGCCCACGCTCGCGTCCTTGTTGTTGAGGACGTTGTTGCAGAAGGCGCCGATACGGGTCCATTCATTCTCAAGCGCGAGGTTGAGATTGATGGTGTCGTAGGACGGGACCCACGCAACGTTGGCGGGCGTCGCGAACTGCTTGCTGCGATAGACATAGTCCGCGCGCGCCGTGGCGTAGTAGTCGTCGAAGGCCGGCATGGTGTATTCGAGACCGGCGTTGAAGCTGTGCTTCGACGTGTTCTGCAGCCGGTGGCCGCTCACGTCGCCGCCCGGGAAGCCGTAGAGATCGGCGTCTTCCACGTTGTAGGCGGAGAACACGGCATCCTTGTACTTGGAGTCGTTGTAGGCGTAGCCGACGTTGCCGACCAGGCCTTCGGCGAGCAGCGCCGTCAGTTCGACTTCAGCACCCTTCACTTCGGTCTTCGCCGCGTTCTGGATGGCGACCAGGCTGCGGCCCGCAACACGATGGGTGTTGGAGACCTGCTGGTTGGTCCAGTCCACATAGTAGGCGGCGACGGCGCCGCGCAGGCGGTTGTCGAAGGCGCTGAACTTGGTGCCGATCTCATAGCTCCACGCCTTTTCCGGCGCGAAGGTGATGTCGTCCTCGGTCAGCGGGTTGCTGGGGTCTTCATAGAGCGCGCGCACGCCGGCATTGATGCCGCCCGACTTGGTGCCCTTGGACACCGAGGCATAGAGCGTCAGATCGTCCTGCGGGGTGTAGGTCAGGATGACGCGCGGGGTGAAATACTTGAACTTCGCCATCTCGAGGCCGGAGCCTTCGTTGTTGGCAGCGGCGCTCAGGAAGGTGTTGTTGACCGACTTGTCTTCCCAGGTGTAGCGGCCTTCACCCGACAGCACCAGCTGATCGGTGATGTTGAAGTCGAGCGAGCCGAAGGCCGACAGGAACTGGGTTTCGTAGTCGGTGATCTCGGCGACCGGGATGACGCCGTCCACGATCACCGGGATGGTGTTCGGAACGGTGGCCGGACCCGTGGTGCGCTCGGAGATCAGGACGCCGCCCTGACGGCGGAATTCGTTGATCTGCAGCTCGCTGTAGTAGCCGCCGACGGCCCAGTTCACGAAGCTGTTGCCCTTCGATTCAAGGCGCAGCTCCTGGCTGAAGGATTCACGCTTTTCCTTCGTGCCCGACAGGGTCTGCATGGTCACGAAGCGCGGCGAGCCGCCACCGGGGCCCGCGGGGGCCAGGGTGAATTCGGTGCCGTCAGGCGTACGGTCCTGGTCGGCCAGGGTGTCGAAGGTGCGATCTTCGTAGCCCGTGATCGAGGTCAGGACCACGTCGTCCCAGTCCGCGGTGATGGTGAGGTTGGCGCGGAGGACTTCCTCGTCGCCGGCGAAGGCCAGCGGGTCGTAGGTGAAGGCTTCGTCCGGATTGACCTCGAGCTTGCCGCGATAGAGCGTGGGCAGGCCGCGATAGGCGGTGCCGCCCCACACGCGACCGAACATGTTGGGATCGTTCGGGTCGATGAAGTTGCGGGCGAAGGTGTTGGTGTGGCTGTCCTGATAGGTGACCTGCAGGATGGCCGAGGTCACGTCGGAGAAGTTGGCGAGAACGCCGGCGCGGGCGAAATAGGTCTTGCGCGCGCTGAGATGTTCGCCGGACACCGCATCCTTGTAGTAGCCGCCGGTGTCGTCATAGCCGGCGTCGATGCGGACGGCCAGCTTGTCCTCGACCACAGCGCCGTTCACATAGCCGCTGGCGCCGAAACGGCTGTCTTCACCGATGGTGCCGGTCACACCCGCTTCGAAGTCCATGGTGGGCTTCTTGGTGATGTAGTTGATGGCGCCGGCGAAGCTGTTGCGGCCGTACTGGGCGCTCTGCGGGCCGCGGAGGATTTCCACGCGCTCGAGCGAATCCATGAAGACGGACGAGCCGCTGAAGCCGTCGATATAGACGCCGTCGATGAAGGTCGCGACGTTGGTCTCGCTGCCGGCGCGGCTCGACTGGGACATGCCGCGGATCACCGGACGGGCGGTGCTGAGACCGCCGGGAGCGGTGAAGTCGAAGCCCGGAGTCTGGAGCGACAGGTCGTTCTGGTCGAAGATGCTGCGCTCGACCAGCGCATTGCCGGTAAACGCGGCGACGGAAAGCGGCGCATCAAGAATGCTCTCCTCACGCTTACGGGCGGTGACGGTAATCTCTTCCAGTGCAAAGGTGCTCTGCGCCTGGGCGGGCGCTGCCACTGCCAGGAGGGCGACCACGGAGGTGGCGACCCCGGACAGATGGGCGATCTTGTGCTTGCTCATTAGCTTCTTCCCCAAAACTTTGGTCTTATCGGGCCAAAGCGGGGGGCTTGAACGCTTCCTGATCCCCCCGATGTCCCTAAAATATAACATCATATTATTAGTACATAATCCAGAGCAAATTTTCCGCAGTTTTCTGCGGGTTTCCGGCCTATTGAATGCAAGTTAATACAACCGGACAAGCTCTTTTGAAGGGGGCGCAGAGCGGCTGAAGTCCGGCCTTTTACCATCTTTCGCCGGGGCGGCAAATAGCCATGAAAGAAAGGCGCGTCCCGAAGGACACGCCTAAATTGTATCCAAAAAGAATCATCATTACGGGACGATGGGAATCCCGCTTACAGGAACGACCAGGGACGCTCCGCCCGGGCCTGTTCCTGAACCGCGAGAATGCGGTCCCGCTGCTTGAGGGTGAGGTCGATGGGATCCAGCCCCTCGACCAGCATTTCCTTGGCCTCCTCGCCGATCTCGAAGCGGAACGCGGCGCCGTCGGGCCCGGTCACCGTCTGCGCCGGCAGGTCGATATGAACCTTCCGGCTCTGCGGGTCGGCGGCGACGGCGTCCGCCAGCCGGGCGATCGCCTCTTCCGGCAGCTCCACCGGGAGAATCCCGTTGGTCACGCAATTGGCCTGAAAGATCGGCGCAAAGGACGGCGCGATGATGGCGCGGAAGCCGTATTCGGCGAGGGCCCAGACCGCATGCTCACGGCTGGAGCCGCAGCCGAAATTGACGCCGCCCAGGATGATCTCGGCATTCCTGTATTCCGGCTTGTTCATGACGAAGTCGGGGTTCGGCGTGCGGCCGCCCACTTCCAGATAGCGCCAGCCGGCGAACAGGCCTTCGGACAGGCCCTTCTTGGACACCTTCTTCATCTCGCGCGAGGGGATGATGGCGTCGGTATCCACATTGGCCCGGATGAGGGGCATGGCGACGGCGGTCAATTGGGTAAAGGGCTGCATGGTATGTCCCCTGGAACTGAACGTCGGCGCGGGATCAGTTGCCCGCGGCCGCGAGTTTGCGCGGATCGGTCAGGCGCCCGGTTATGGCGGACGCCGCGACCATTTCGGGCGAGGCGAGATGGGTCCGCGTCTCCGGCCCCTGACGGCTTTCGAAATTGCGGTTGGTGGAGGACACCACGCGCTCGCGGCGGCCGAAGCTTTCGCCGCCCGCGAAAAAGCACATGGAGCAGCCCGACTCGCGCCATTCGAAGCCGGCGTCCTTGAACACCTGGTCGAGCCCTTCCGCCTCCGCCTGGCGCTTCACGCTGGAGGAGCCGGGAACACAGATGGCCTTGACCCCTTCCTTGACCTTGCGCCCCTTGAGGATGGCCGCGGCGCGGCGCAGGTCGCTGATCCTGCTGTTGGTGCAGGAGCCGATGAAGGCCGCCTCGATCGCAACCTCGGACAGCGGGGTTCCCGGCTTGAGGTCCATGTACTGGAGCGCGCGGTCGTAGGACTCGCGGCTGTCGCGGCTGCTCACCGAATCGAAATCCGGCACCACGCCGTCGATGGGCGCAGCATGCTGCGGGCTGGTGCCCCAGGTGACCATGGGGGAGACTTCCGCGCCGTCGATGACGATCTCCTTGTCGAAGACCGCGTCAGCATCGCTGCGGAGGCTGCGCCAGTGGGCGACGGCCTTGTCCCAGTCCGTGCCCTTGGGGGCATAGGGACGGCCCTCGAGATAGGCGAAGGTCTTGTCGTCGGGCGCCACCATGCCGGAGAAGGCTGCGAATTCCGTCGCCATGTTGCACAGGGTCATGCGCCCTTCCATTTCCAGCGCCTCGACGGCGGAGCCGGCATATTCGATCACATGGCCCTTGCCGCCGCCCGCGGAGTATCTGGACAGGATATAGAGGGCGAGATCCTTGGCGGTGACACCCGGCGCAAGTTGGCCGGTGACGGTGATGCGCATGGACTTCGGCTTCTTGATGCGCAGGGTGGAGGTCGCCAGCGCATGCTCCGCGTCAGTCGAACCGATGCCCCAGGCGAGCGCCCCGAACGCCCCCTGCGTGCAGGTATGGCTGTCGGGGCAGACGAGGGTCAGACCCGGCAGGACGATGCCCTGCTCGGGCGAGATCACATGCACGATGCCCTGACGCTCGTCGCCAAGGTCGAAAAGGGTGATGCCCGCCTCGCGCGCCGCCTCGCGGGTTTCCGTGATGAAGGCGGTGCCGGTGGGCATCAGGGTCTTGTCCGTGCGCCCCGGGAAGGTATCGACGATATGGTCCATGGTGCAGAAGACGTGACGCGGCGTCAGGATCGACCGCCCCGCCTCCTTCAGGCTCTTGAGCGCGACGCTGCCCGTCCGCTCATGGAGAAAGATGCGGTCGATGAGCACCAGGGTGGCGCCGCCCGCCGTGGTGGCCACTTCGTGGGCGCGCCAGATCTTGTCGAACAAACTTCCGGACACGGAACTCTTCCTTAGCTTGTGTTTCCGACGGGCCGATCGCGATCAGCCCGCCACCTTCTCCGCGAGCAGCGCCTCGATCTCCTCGTCCGAATAGCCGAGGGAGGCGAGGGTTTCACGCGCATGCTGGCCCACTTCCGGGATGTCCAGACGGCGCTGGAAGCGCTTGCCGTCCATGGCGATGGGCAGCGCCGGCAGGCGGGTGGGCTTGCCGCCGGGGATCGTCACCTCCACCAGGCCGCCGGATTCGTTGAGATGCTTGTCCTCGAAGAGATCCTCGGGCTTGGCGACGGGGGCAAAGGGCAGGCCGATCTGTTCGAGCTTCTCAAGAAGCTCGGCCTTGGTCATGCCCTTGAACAGCTCCTGCACGCGCGGAATGATGACGTCGCGGGCGAGCACGCGCTGGTTGTTCTGGCGGTAGGCCTCGTTGTTGCCGAGGTCGTCGAGGCCGAAGGCCTTGCAGAAGGTGACCCACTGCGAGTCGCTCACCACGCCCACGAACACCCGTTCGCCGTCCTTGGTCTCGAACAGGTCGTAGATCGCCCAGGCGGAGATGCGGTTGGGCATGGGCTGCGCCGGCTTGCCGGTGACCGCCATCTGGGCCATGTGCTGGGCAACCAGGAAGGCAGTTGTTTCATAAAGCGAACAAGTTACATACTTGCCGCGACCAGTGCGGTGACGCTGCTGGAGCGCGGCGAGGATGCCGATCACCCCGAACATGCCGCCGGTGATGTCGATCACCGACGAGCCCGCGCGAAGCGGCCGTCCCACCGGGCCGGTCATGTAGGCAAGGCCGCCCATCATCTGGGCGACTTCATCGAGCGCCGTGCGGTTCTCGTAGGGCCCGGGCAGAAAACCCTTGGCGGAACAATAGATAAGGCCGGGGTTGATGGCCGATAGCGCCTCATAGCCGAGGCCCAGCTTGTCCATGGTGCCGGCGCGGAAGTTCTCCACCAGCACATCGGCTTCAGAGGCGAGCTTGCGCGCGATCTCGAGGCCCTTTTCGGACTTGAGGTCAAGGCAGATGCTGCGCTTGTTGCGGTTGAAGGTCGGGAAATAGCCGGCGCCCGCGCCAAGCAGTCGGCGCGTCTGGTCGCCGCCGATGGGCTCCACCTTGATGATGTCGGCGCCAAGATCGCCGAGGATCAGGCCCACCGACGGCCCCATGACCATGTGGGTGAATTCCACGATCTTGACGCCCGCCAGGGGCAGATCGTTGGTTGCGTTCTGTTCGTCGGTACGCCCGCCTTGTGACTGCATTTCTTCCTCTCTGGAGACTTTCCGAAAGTGCGGCCGGGGTATTAAATTTTCGTCCCGGCCCTTGCGAATTTGTCTTACAAATATAGCATCCCACTATGCGAATCAATGGAGGGTTATGATGAGTGATGCAATGGCGGGTATTGATGTGCTGGTAAGCGAAGTGGGACCGCGGGACGGCCTGCAGAGCATCAAGTCCATCATGCCCCTCGAAGCCAAGAAAGCCTGGATCGCGGCCGAAGCCGCGGCGGGCGTGCGCGAGATCGAGGTCGGCTCCTTCGTGCCGCCCAAACTGTTGCCGCAGCTTGCGGATACCGCCGAGGTGGTGGCCTTCGCCAAAACCATTCCGGGCCTCACCGTCGCGGCGCTGGTCCCCAATTTCCGCGGCGCAGAAAATGCGAT
The DNA here is from genome assembly GCA_964508185.1 of uncultured Sphingomonadales bacterium. GTDB lineage: Bacteria > Pseudomonadota > Alphaproteobacteria > Sphingomonadales > Govanellaceae > CAZDSS01. The sequence goes on along the minus strand of CAZDSS010000001.1, from coordinate 37,017 downwards.
CAAGTGCGGCGTCCACAAGATCACCCTGCCCCTTTCGGTGAGCGAGACCCACAGCCTCAAGAACCTGCGCCGGACGCATGATCAGGTGATCGAGGAAGTGCGGCAGATCGCCGAGCTGGTGAAGTCCCTGCCGGAGAACGAGCGGCCCCACTTCGAGGGCAGCCTTTCGACCGTCTTCGGCTGCACCCTTGAAGGCGCCATTCCGGACGCCCAGATCGCCCGCCTTGCGGAGCGGCTGATGGAAGCGGGCGTCGATGAGGTGGGTCTGTCGGATACCACGGGCTATGCCAACCCGACCCAGGTGAAGCACATCATCCGTCTCGTGCGGGGGGTTGCCGGCAAGGACGCGGTCCAGGGCATCCATCTGCACAATACCCGCGGCCTCGGCCTTGCCAATGCGCTCGCCGCCCTTGAAGAGGGGCTCAATACCCTCGACAGCTCCCTTGGCGGCATCGGCGGCTGCCCCTTCGCGCCGGGCGCCAGCGGCAATATCGTCACCGAAGATCTCGTCTTCATGCTGGAAGCCATGGGCCTCAAGACCGGGATCAATCTCGAGAAGCTCGTCAAGGTGCGCGAGATCGTCGCCGCCGCGCTTCCGGGCGAGGAGCTTTACGGCTTCGTCCCGGATGCGGGCCTTCCCCTCGGTTTCCAGCCCGCCACCAGGGCCGCGGCCTGAGCCGTCAATCAGTCAGGAGAACAAGAGAGATGAGTGAAGAGAAAATCATCGGCACCCGCATGATCCGCGAGAACAAGACGGCGCGGGAGCTCTTTGAGGAAGTGATGGCCAATCCGGGCCGCAACAAGTTCGGCTTCGGCGAGAAGGCGGCGATCGTCAATATCGACCTGCAGAAGGCCTATACCAAGATCGACGAGTTCAAGACCGCGTACGAGACCGATCCGCGGCAGATCGAATATGTGAACACCATCTCCCGCCTCGCCCGCGAGAAGGGAATGCCGGTGGTCTGGACCCGCGTCGCCTATCGCAACGACGGCACCGACGCGGGCGTCTGGGGCACCCGCACCAACACCCCCGACAGCCTGCAGAACATCAAGTACGGCTCGCGCCGCCACGAGTTCGACGACCGCTGCGAGATCGATTACGACCGCGACTATATCTATGACAAGCGGATGCCGTCGCCGTTCTTCGAGACGCCGCTGCAGAGCCTGCTGGTCTATCTCAAGGTGGACACCGTGATCCTGACCGGCGGCTCCACCTCGGGCTGCGTGCGCGCCGGCGCCGTCGACGCCCTGTCCCGCGGCTATCGCACCATCGTTCCGATCGAATGCGTGGCCGACAAGCATGAAAGCTACCACTACGCCAATCTCACCGACCTGCAGCTCAAATATGCCGACGTGGAGCCCGTGCAGGTGGTGATCGACTGGCTCAAGGCCTACCAACCCAAGGCATGAACGACGCAAGGGACAAGACGGCAGATGAAAGCTGACCCCGAACTTTACGATTTCTGGCCCTACCGCGATCGACCGAAGATCGTCTGGCCGGGCGGCAAGAAGCTCGCCTTCTGGATCGCGCCCAACATCGAGTTCTACGAACTCGACCCGCCGGCCAATCCGTTCCGCAAGTCCTGGACCAAGCCCCATCCCGACGTGCAGGGCTATGCGCATCGCGACTACGGCAATCGCGTCGGTCACTGGCGCATGATGGAGGCCATGGACAAGTACGGCATGCGCGGCTCCGTGTCGCTGTCCGTCGCCATGTGCCAGCATCACCCGGAAATCATCCAGGCCGCCAACGAGCGCAACTGGGAGTTCTTCTCCCACGGCATCTACAACACGCGCTACTGCTACGGCATGGACGAAGCCCAGGAACGGGCGATCATCGAGGATTCCATCAAGACCGTGCGCGACTGCACCGGGCAGACCATCCAGGGCTGGCTGGCCCCGGCGCTGACCCATACGGAACGCACCATGGATCTTCTGGCCGAATACGGCATCCGCTATACCTGCGACCTGTTCCAGGACGACCAGCCGCAGCCGGTGCATGTGAAGAAGGGCAAGCTCATCTCCATGCCCTACAGCCTCGAGGTCAACGACCACTACGGCTTCTTCGTCTACAACATGTCGCCGCGGCAGTATGCGGATTGCCTCAAGCGGCAGTTCGACCAGCTGATGGAAGAAGGCGAAAGGTCCGGCACCGTGATGTGCGTGCCGCTGCACGCCTATTTGATCGGTCAGCCGCATCGCATCGGCCCCTTCGCCGAATTCCTTGATTACGTGTCGCGCCAGCCCGACGTCTGGATCACCACGGCGCGGGAAATCGCCGACCACTATTACGAAAACTACTACGATGCGGTCGTGGCCGACATCGCCCGCCGCAAGGGAGACGCCGCATGAGCCTCGATCCCTCCTATCTCGAATATCCCAAGCGCCGGCACGGCATGGACCATGACCTCTATCCCTGGTCCAACATCTTCGAACGCAAGCCCGTGACCTGGCCGGGCGGCAAGAACGTGGCGCTGTGCGTCGTCGTGCCGCTCGAATGGTTCCCGCTCACCGTGAAGGACAAGCCGTTCAAGGCGCCGGGGCACATGCAGACGCCCTACCCCGACCTTCGCCACTACACCGCGCGGGAATACGGCACGCGGGTCGGCTTCTACCGCTTCCTCGATCTCTTCGCGAAGCATGGCATCAAGGCATCGATCGCCATGAACGCCGCGATCGCCGAACGCTATCAGCCGCTGGTGCGCGACGTGCAGGCGGCGGGCCACGAGATCGTCGCCCATTCGACCGACATGAACGGCATTCAGTACGGCGGCCAGGACGAGGCGGAGGAGCGGCAGCTCATCCGTGACGCCCTCGATCGTCTCGAGAAGGCGACGGGCCAGCGTCCGCGCGGCTGGCATTCCATCGCCCGTTCGCAGTCGTTCAACACCCTGCGGCTGCTGACGGAAGCGGGCGTCGAATATGTCCTCGACTGGCCGAACGATGACCTGCCCTATGTGATGAAGACGGAAGCGGGCGAGATCATCAACCTCCCCGTCAATCACGAGCTGTCGGACCGGCAGATCATCAATGTCTGCCAGAACAGCGAGAAGGACTGGGCGATCCAGATGAAGGACGCCTATGCGACCCTCGCCGCCGAAAAGGGCGGACGGGTCCTTGCGATCACGCTCACGCCCTACATCATGGGCCTGCCCTACCGCATCGCCGACCTTGACGAGACGCTCGGCTGGCTTGCCGGCCAGTCCGCCACCTGGTCCGCAAGCGCCGGCGAAATCGTCGACGCGTGGCTTGCGCAACGCTGATAATTTCCCGCCTGCTGCACTCCCGAAGGCCGAATTCCGGCCTTTGGGAGTGACATCCGCGAAAATTTCCGGTATTAAGATTATCCGGTATTAAGATTATAACGTCATACTAAGCGGGAATGCCCCCGACCTTGTACTCCGCCGAGAGTAGACGGGAGCATGCTAGCGCATCGTTCCTGGGTTAAGGCTCCCCACGACAGGTGACGGATCTGAAGGCTTGCCGACGGGCGCATGATTTTGCGCCCGCGTCGCAGGCTGGACATCCGCTGCCCGTCCTGTGGAGGACCCGGGATCCAAAAAATCTCACAAGAACCATCATTCGCCGCTGCCACATCCGGATCTTGCGCCACGCAACATCCGAAGGAATGGCGGCGACGGTGATTCAGGATAAGCCGCGCGACAAGAGATCCGGCAGTAGTACGGAGCCGCCGCGGCAAGAGGGGAGACAATCATGACAGCGCTCAAGCGCCTATACCGACCGCCGTTCATCGGCCTCTTCGCCTTCATCGCGGTGCTGCTCGCCAATCCGGTGGCCCACAGCATCAGCGTCGCCATCAAGGAAATCTTTCCGCGCGAATACACGAGCTGGGTTCATATCGGCTTCGGCTTCGCGGGGCTTGCCCTGCTCGTCTACGGCATCAAGCGGGACAGCGAGGTGCGCGGGACGCTCCTCGGCTTCGCCGCCGGGCTTCTCGTCTGGCTCGGCTGGGCGTCCTACGGCTTCTTCTACAACCAGATCGATCTCGAGCTTTCGCCCATCGCCCTGACGCCGACGCAGAGCCGCTCGCCGGGCCTGCTGTTCATCCAGGGCTCAACCGGCATCTGCATCGCCGCGCTTCTGTTCTTCGTCCTCAACAAGGACACCAAGTGCAACGCCTTCCGCTGGATCCAGCGCAAGCTCCGGCTCGATCTCGGCAAGGCGGCATCCGGCGACGGGCGGAACTTCACCCGCATCACCTTCATGGAAACCCTGTTCGTCACCTGGTTCTGCTATGCGGTGTCCCTCTACATGGGCGACGGGCGTTTCCTCGGCTACCACAATCCGGTGACCTACGGCCTCGTTGCGGTCCTTGCCGTCTGGTCCCTCTATCTCATGTGGCGCCTGTCCAAGTTCAACCGCGTGATGGCCGGCATCCGCTACGCCATTCCCACCAAGGCCATCTTCTGGATCCCCTTCGGGGAGTTCCTGCCGAAATACGGCTTCTACGAGGAAGTCTGGATCCGCCCCATGGACTACACCTGGGAGATGTGGGGCGTCTTCCTGATCTTCGTCGCGCTCATCGTGTCCACAGCCTTCCTGCCGCAGCGCCGGCAGAAGCAGGGGGGCAAGAGCGACAACCTGACCAGGCAATCATAATTCACCAGCAAAATTGGGGAGAGTAACGTGAGACCAAATCTCAAGACCCTTGCCATGACCGTGTCCCTGCAGGCCCTGATGGTTTGCGGGGCCGTGGCGGAGACCGCCGACCGGGGCGGCGGCTTCGACGAAATCGTCGTGACAGCGCGCAAGAAGACCGAGCTTCTTCAGGACGTGCCCGTCAGCATCCAGGCCTTCTCGGAACTGCAGATCGAGCGCCTGTCCATCAGCGACGTGGGCGACGTTGCGAAATATTCGCCCTCGATCATCTTCGACAAGGCCTCCACCCCCGAAGGCGCCAACATCACCATTCGCGGCCTGGCTCCGACCCGCGGCCGCGCCAGCGCCGCGGTGCTGGTCGATGGCATCGACGTCAGCAGCGAGGCGGTGGCGTCGCCCGGCGCCGGCATCCTGCTGTCCACCCGCCTTCTCGACATCCAGCGCATCGAGATCGTGCGCGGCCCGCACAGCGTGGACTACGGCCGCAGCGCCTTCGCCGGCGCGATCCAGTACGTCACCAAGGATCCGGGCGACGAACTGAGCGTCGACGGCAATATCGGCATCGGCAGCCACGGCCGCTATGACGTGAGCGGCGGCGTCTCCGGCCCCATCGTCGAAGGCAAGCTTGCGGGCCGCATCAGCGGCACCTACTGGACCAAGCGCGGCTTCCATCGCGACGAGGCGACGCTGAGCCGTCTCGGCGGCGGCGACGGCTTCGGCACGGCGGGCACCCTGTTCTTCACCCCCGCCGACAATTTCTCCGTCAAGGCGCGCCTTGAATATTTCGAGGACGAGTTCGATCCCGAGGCCCAGTACCTCATCCGCAGCAACAGCGGCCTCGTGAATCCAGCGGACAATGCGGCCTTCGCCGAAGCGGTGGCGGGCGGCGTCGTGAGCTCCGCGCCGTTTGCCATCTTCAGCGGCCGCGTGCCCGACGGCGACGAGCTCGGCCGTCCGCTGCACAGCCCCGATCCGCTGACGGGCGAGCGCTTCCGCGGTTTCGAGCGTGACGTGCTGCGCGGCAGCCTGGTCGCGAGCTGGGAGCTGTCCAACGGCACCATCAATTCCTGGACCGGCTTCACCCGCGCCACCAGCCATAACCGGCAGGACTATGACCAGGACGCCATCCTCCGCGGCCCGGCGGGTTCGGCGGTCGATGTCTCGGAACGCACGAGCGTTCAGGACAGCGATACGCTCACCAAGCAGTTCAGCCAGGAGCTGCGCTTCTCGTCCAACTGGGACTTCCCGGTGCAGATGAGCGTCGGCGGCCTGTTCTGGACCGAGGACGCCAAGCGTGAGGCCAATACGGCGATCGTCACCTGCTCGCCCGCCCGTTCGGCCGATTGCGCCGAAAACGGCGCGACGCCGCTTTACCCCGACCTGATCCACGCGCCGGACGTCAATCACCGCAACACGGACCACTGGTCGGTCTATGGGGCGCTTGCCTGGTCGATCACCGACGAGATCAAGTTCACGGCCGAAACCCGCTATTCGGAGGAAGAGGAAACGGTCATCGGCACCGATTGCGGCCTGCCGACCAACGCCTACGGCGTGATCTGCGGCGATCCCTTCGCCACAAGCGCCTTCGTGCCGCCGGTCTATGGCCCGTCGAGCGTGCTGAGCGACGGCCGCACCCTCGCCTCCGTCTATGGCGTGCCGACGCGGATCGACACCAAGAACAATTACTGGACGCCGCGCTTCACCCTTGAATGGAAGCCTGAGGACAGCAAGCTCCTTTACGCCTCCGTCGCCAAGGGGGTGAAGCCGGGCGGCACCTCGACGGTCGCCGCGGGCGCCTGGTTCGACACCGATCTCGACGGCGACCATGACGAGCTCGCCTTCGATTCGGAAGTCATGTGGTCCTATGAGCTGGGCGGCAAGTTCACCTGGTTTGGCGGCCGCGTGCTGACCAACATCGCCCTGTTCTGGCAGGACTACACCAACAAGCAGGTGGTCTCGACCACCAGCACGCCTTCGGGCTATCCGGTGGCGATCATCGAGAATGCCGGCGAAGCGCGCATCAAGGGCCTCGAATTCGAGGGCATGTGGCGGGTGACGCCGGAATTCCGGCTGTCCCTCGGCTACACCTATCTCGACGCCAAGTACAAGGACTTCACCTTCTATTCCAACAGCAAGTCCACGATCCTGACGGCGCCGGGCTGCAAGCCGGCGCTGTTCGACGGCAAGATGCTGTGCGAGCTGGATCTCGCGGGCAACCGGCTTGAAAAGACGCCGAAGCATTCGCTGGTGGCGTCCGCGGGCTACACTGCCGCGGCCGACTTCATCCTGCCCGGCGCGAGCTGGTTCGCCGAACTGGACGGCATCTATCAGTCGAGCCGCTACATCGACCAGTCCAACGCGCGCGATCTCGCGGGCTATTTCATGGCCGACGCCCGGCTGGGTCTCACCACCGACAACTGGGAAGTGGTGCTTTATGTGGACAACATCTTCGACGACGACACCATCAAGTCGGCGGACGTCAAGACCGGGGACGTGGATCGCGTGATCCTCGGCCTCTCCTCGTCCACCAGCGCCATCAGCGCCACGCTGCCCGATCCGCGGACCTTCGGGCTGCGCACCAGCTTCCGCTTCTGACCCCAACTGTTGACGGCACCCCGCCGCCCGCAAGGGCGGCGGGTCTTTTTTCGTCCACAGCATGGGGCGAGAGTACGGACGGCACGCAAGAAAAAACCCGCCGCCACTTGCGTGGCGACGGGTTTTTCTCGTCCGACGCGGGCGGCCCGGTGGCCGCCCCGCCCCCTCGAAACGGGTTTAGAACTTGGCGTCCACGGTGATGCCGAACTGACGGCCCCGCGGCAGGCCCACCTGGAAGCCGCGCGGATTGCCCGCCGTGGCGAAGTCCACATAGCGGATCACGCCCACCGGATCGCGGTTGTCGAAGAGGTTCCGCACGAACAGCGTGAAGCTGTAGGTGTCGTTCTCCACACCGACGCGGGCGTCCACCACCTCGCGGCCTTCGATCCAGGCGAAGTTGCCGACCTGGTCGAACTTCTTGGAGCGATAGGTGAAGCTGGCGTTCAGGAAGCCGGTCCAGCCGTCAGCGAGCTCCATGTTCATGTCGGAGATCACGGCGAGCTGATACTTCGGCGTGTTCGGCGCATACTTGCCGACGAGGCTCGGGTTGCCGGTGAGGCGGCCCACTTCGTCGTCAGTGCCTTCCTGATAGGTCGCCTTGGTGTAGGAGCCGTTGACCTGCAGGGTCCACCAGTCGGTGACCGCGCCGGTCACTTCGGCTTCGACGCCCTTGCTGCGCAGCGAGCCGACATTGTCGATGTAGGAGATGGAGTCGGCGCCGAACAGTGCGACCTGGGTCAGCTGCTGGTCCGAGCCCTCGATCCAGTAGGCGGCGAGGTTCAGGCGCAGGCGGTTGTCGAAGAGGTCGCTCTTCACGCCCACTTCATAGCTCCAGGCCGTCTCTTCGTCGTACCACACCTGGTCGCCGGAGAGGCGGGCGTCGGAGTTGAAGCCGCCGGGCTTGTTGCCGCGGGCCGCGATACCATAGAGCATCACGTCGTCGTTGACGCGATAGTTCAGGGTGAAGCGCGGGTTCCAGCTCTTGAACTTGACCGACAGGTCATAGTTGTTGTCGCCGCCGACGAGGCCCAGCTTGTCTTCCGCATAGCGCAGCTCGGCGCCGGCGGTGAGGTCGTCGGTCAGGTCGAACTGCACCATGCCGAAGGCCGCGTAGTTGCGGATGGTGTTGGTGCCGTTGTCCTGATAGGTGTTGGCGACGAAGCGATGACGGCCGGTGTCGCGGTCCTCGTGATAGTAGTAGACGCCGCCGAGCCAGCGGAACCGCTCGGTGGTCGGAGAGGTCACGCGGAATTCCTGGCTGTAGGCTTCGATGAGATTGTCATCGCGGGCATGGAGCGAGCCGCCGATGGTGCGCACCGGCAGGAAGTCCAGGTCGGCGCGACGGCGCTCGTCGGACTTGGTGTAGCCCGAGACCGAGGCCAGTTCATAGCCGTTGAGATCATACTTGATGATCGCCGCGGCGCGATGGGTGGAGCGGGTCAGACGGCCGCCCTGCACTTCATCGAGGTTGAGGGCGATGTCCTCGGGATCGATGTCGACTGCGCCGCAATAGTAGCGCGGCGTGCTGGTGACCGGATCGGGGAAGCAGTTGTTCTTGCTCGCCCGCTGCAGGCCGGTGGCGTCCTGACCGTCGTCGTTCTTGCCGTAGGCGTAGCGCAGCGTCACCTCGAGATTTTCGTTCGGCGTGAAGAGCGCCATGAGCGAGCCCGCCTTGGTCTCCTCGTCGCCCACCTTGACGCCGAAATAGTCGTCGGTCGGGTTGTTGTTCCGGTAGGTGCCGCCGTAGGTGTAATAGTTGAAGCCCGCCTGGATGAAGAGCTTGTCCTCGATCACCGGGGCGCTGATGGTGCCCAGGATGTCGAACTCGTCACGGGTGGCGGCGGTCACGCGGACCTGGCCTTCAAGCTCGTTGGACGGACGGCGCGACACGTAGCTGATGGCGCCGGAGAAGGTCTGACGGCCATAGAGCGCGGCCTGCGGACCCTTGATGACCTCGATGCGCTCGACGAAGGCCATTTCGGGGCCGAACAGCGAGTCCGGAATGAACACGCCGTCGAGGAAGGACGCCGCGTTCGGCGTGCCGAGGATGGAGGACTGGCCGCGGATCGCCGGACGGTCGAGGCGACGGCCGAAGTCCTGGTCATAGCTCAGGCCGGGGATCACGTTGCTGAGCTGACCGATATTGGTCACACCCTGACGGTCGAGCGCGGCGCGGGTGCGGGCGTTCACCGTGATGGGGGCGTCCTGCAGGCTTTCTTCGATCTTGCGCGCGGAGATCACGATCTCCTCGAGGAACGCGTTGGACTGCGCCGACGCGACGGTCGCCGCGCCAATGCCCCACATCAGGGACGTGGAGGCGAGAAGCCAGGGGGTAAATCTTTTCACCGTGGTCCTCCTAAAACCTTGGTTGTTGAACGGGCACAGTTCGGCCGGACCCATTCCGGCCGTTGTCTTACTTGAGTTACAAATTTCCGGGCAAAGCTGCGGCGAAACCGCGCAGTTGTCAACGTTGCGCGTGAAAAGAAGGGGGAAGAGGTCTTATTTTGCAATCATGTGGTGCACAGAAACCACAGTCGCATCCGGGAGAGAGGGATTTTCCGTAACGTTTTCCTGATCTTGCACCGCAACCGAAAACCCCCGCGCCGGGAGGCGCGGGGCGTGTTCAAACGCGATTCGGAACGGGGTTCGCGGCGTTCCCTTACGCCGGGGAGAAGCGGCGGCGCCAGGGCGCGTCATCCGCCACGAAACGGGCGAAAGGCATGTCCTGCCCCAGGTCGCACAGGCCCTTCCAGGCAAGGGCCATGTTGCTCGAAAGAAGGGGTACGCCTTCCGCCGCCGGGGTCGCCGCGATGGTCGCAAGGCTCGCCATGCCGGTGCCGGTGAACAGGATCGCGCCGGCGCCGAGCTCCCGCGCTGCCTTCTGGGCGCGGTTGAGCGCATCCCGCACGGTGTCGTGCTGCAGGGTGTAGATGGCGTGATAGCCGGGATCCGGATTTTCCGCCTCCACCACCGTCGCAAGGTCCAGCCCCACTGCGGCCCAGTACTTGAGGGCTTCGGCCTTGAGATCGGCAGGATAGGGATTGACCAGCACCACGCGCGAGACGTCGAGGGATTGCAACGCCGCGCGGATGGCGTGGGACGCCGTGATCATGTTGAGGCCGCGCGTCGCAAAGCGCTTCACCAGCGCATCCTCCGCCTCGGGCCCGATCAGATAGCTCGACCCCGTGCAGGCGAAGAGGAAATGGCGAAGGGGCACGCCGCCGAAGCGCGCCACCGACTGCTCCAGCTCCTCCGCATAGGCGCGCAGCCGGTCAAGGAGCGTGGGCGCCCCGCTCAGCATGCGCGCGGTGAGCATCAGGACGTCGTCACTGAGGAGCCGCGCAAGCTCCGGTTCCACCGTGGGATTTCCCGACGGGGTCAGAACACCGACGGCGCCGAGCCGCCCATAGGCGAGGGAGTGAGTCTGTGTCATGGAACATCTCTTCCGGCTGTCTGCGGGCTATATTGTATGATAATATATACAACCAGATGGGCGGAAGGCAACAAATCCCGCAAATATTTCACCGCACTACGGAAATTTGCGGAATTTCGGCTATGACGTATTGCATTACGCTGCAGATGTATTATTAAGGATACCAATCAACTACAAGCGCAGTGACGAGGATTTCATGGTAGCAACGGATCGTCGTGTCGTCATCGTCGGGGCAGGCCCGGTCGGGCTCATGACCGCCTTTCTGCTGTCCAACAACGGCATTCCCTCGGTGGTTCTGGAGCAATCCGAGGCCCTGGCCGACGATCTTCGGGCATCCACCTTCCACCCGTCCACCCTGGACATGCTGGACCCGTTCGGCATCACGGACGAGCTGATCGCCATGGGCGCCAAATGCCCGACCTGGCAGATCCGCATCCATGAAACCATGGAGCGCGTGGTGTTCGACCTGTCGGTCATCAAGGACGACACCCGGCATCCCTACCGCCTGCAGTGCGAGCAGTCCAAGCTCTGCCGCATCCTGCACGACCGGCTGAAGCAGCGGAACAATGTGGAGCTCCGCTTCGGCACCCGGCTCGTGGGCTTCACCCAGGACGACGAGGGCGTGACCGTCACCGCCGAGACCAGGGACGGCGAAGTGACCTTCCGCGGCGTGTTCCTGGTCGGCGCGGACGGCGCGCGCAGCACCGTGCGCAACCTGATCGGCGCCAAGTTCGAAGGCCAGACCTATCCCGAGACCACGATCCTCGCGACGACCCGCTTCCCGTTCGAGGATCACCTGCCCGAGCTCTCCAACGTCAACTATGTGTGGACGGACCAGGGCACCTACAGCCTGCTGCGCCTGCCCGACCGCTGGCGCGTCAGCATCTATCCGCCCATCGGCATGTCCATCGAGGAAGCGCTCAAGCCCGAGAACGTGGAAAAGCGCCTGCAGGAAATCGTGGCCAAGCCCGAGCCCTATGAAGTGCTCGAATGCCGGGCCTATCACATCCATCGCCGGATCGTGGACGACTACCGCAAGGGCCGCGTGATTCTGGTCGGCGACAGCGCCCATATCAACAGCCCGAGCGGCGGCATGGGCATGAACGGCGGCATTCATGACGCCTTCAACCTGGCCGACAAGATCACCCGCATCTGGAACGGCGAATCGCTTGATCTTCTCGATCTCTACACCCGTCAGCGGCGGCCCGTCGCGGCCGAGGAAGTGCTGGCCCAGGCTCATCGCAACCGCTCCCGCATGCAGGAGCGGGATCCCGAAAAGCGGCGCCAGATCCTGCGCGAGCTGCAGGAAATCGTGAACGACAAGGAGCGGGCGCGCGAGTATCTTCTCAAGGCGTCGCTCATCACGGCCCTGCGGCGAGCGGAACAGATCCAGTAAGGAACGACGGCATGATCCAGGCGGCAAGCGCCATCATCAACGGCAAGGCGGTCTCGGGCGACGGGCCCGAGGTCGCCCTCCTCAACCCCACCACCGAAGAGAAGCTCACGGGCTTTGCCGAAGCCGGGGCCGATCTTGTGGACCAGGCGGCCCAGGCCGCCCGCGCGGCCTTCCGCGACGGGCGCTGGCGCAACAAGTCGGTGGAGGAGCGCCAGAAGGTGCTGCGCCGGATCGCCGACGCCCTTGAAGCCCGCACCGACGAACTGGCGGAGATCGAGACCAGCAATACGGGGATCCCGATCACCCAGACCCGCGGGCGGCATGTGGGCCGCGCCGCCCACAACTTCCGCTTCTTCGCCGACTATATCGGCCAGACGGCGGGCCAGCTCTACGACCAGGCGCCGGAGCATCTGACCTTCGTGCGCCGCCAGCCCGTGGGCGTTGCGGCGCTGATCGCCCCGTGGAACGCGCCCATCGCCCTCGGCTCCATGAAGATCGCGGCGGCGATCGCCTTCGGCAACAGCTGCGTCATGAAGCCGTCGGAAATCGCGCCCCTCTCCATCCAGCGCATCGTGGAAATCATCCATGAGGCGGGCCTTCCCGAAGGTGTGGTGAATCTCGTGAACGGCCGGGGGGCCACCACGGGCGACGCCCTGGTGCGGCATCCCGAGACGAACGTGGTGTCCTTCACCGGCGGCACGGTCACCGGCCGCACCATCCTTGCGACCGCGGGCTCGCTCCTGAAGCCCGGCGTGATGGAGCTCGGCGGCAAGTCCGCCAACATCATCTTCGACTCCGCGGACTACGAGCGGGCGCTCGACGGCGCGCTCCTCGGCATCTTCACCAATAACGGCCAGCAATGCCTCGCCGGCTCGCGGATCCTGGTGCAGAAATCCATCGCCGACCGCTTCATCGAGGAATTCGTGGCCCGGGCGCAGCGCCTGAAGATCGGATCGCCCTTCGATACCTCCACCAATCTCGGCCCCGTCATCACCGCGAACCAGCGCGACCGCGTGCTCGGCTTCGTGGACATCGCGACCGCGGGCGGCGGCAAGCTTCTGACCGGCGGCCGCAAGGCCCCTGGCTTTGAGAAGGGCTATTTCGTGGAGCCGACGGTGGTGCTCGCCGCCGACCCGCGCGCCAAGGTCTGCCAGGAAGAGATCTTCGGGCCCTTCGCCACGATTCTCACCTTCGAGACGCCGGACGAGGCCTTCGCCATCGCCAACGACAGCAGCTTCGGCCTTGTGAGCTATGTCTGGACCGAGGACCATTATCTCGCCCTTCGCGCCCAGGAGGAGCTGGAAGCGGGCGTCGTCTGGATCAATACGCCCATGATGCGCGAGCTCCGCGCGCCGTTCAGCGGCTGGAAGGACTCCGGCGTCGGCGCCCAGAGCGGCCGCGATTGCGAGGCTTTCTATACAAATCAGAAGACGGTGACCATGTCCCGTCATCCTCTGAACCTGCCGAAGCTCGGCAAGTAATTCCTCCTTGACTCCAGCGACTTGAGGGCGGACCACCGCACGCGCGGGCCGCCCCTTTTTCGTTCCGGGCAAAACCCCCGTTTGCACCAGTTGTCATAGATATATAATATGTTGTGTCCGATGCAGGGCATCGACGTGATGAACCATCAACCAAGGAGGGGGAGTTGACCATTGTAGCGAAGAAGCCTTCGGCGGCGGCGAAGAATGTGGGCCGGCGCGACCTTGCTTCGCAGGACAAGAGCAGCCTCCCCATCTATCATCAGCTATACACCATCCTGCGGCAGGAGATCACCGACGGCGTCTATCCCGAGGACCAGCCGCTGCCGACGGAGATGGCGCTTTCCAGCAATTTCAACGTGTCGCGCGTCACCGTGCGCCGCGCGCTGGACATGCTGGAGCGCGAGGGCCTGGTGATCCGCCGCCAGGGCATCGGCACCTTCGCCCGGCCGCCGGAGGAAAGCTCCGCCGCCGGCCGCCTCTCGGGCCTCATCGAGAATCTCATCACCCTCGGGATCGAGACCACGGCCGAGCTTCTCGTCTATGACGACAAGGCGGCGGTGCCGCCGCTCGTCGCCAAGACCCTGAAGATCATGAAGGGCGGGCACTGCCTGTTCATCCAGCGCCTGCGCTATCACAAGGGCAAGCCCGTATCCCTCACTTCCATGTATCTGCCCCAGGATTTCACCCGCATCATCAACCGGTCGCAGCTCGACGACCGGCCGGTGGTGCGCATTCTGGAGCAGGCGGGGATCATCCCGTCGAGCGCCGAGCAGACCATCAGCGCCGTCGCCGCCGACGACCAGGTGGCGGCGCGGCTCAACGTCACCACGGGCTCGCCCATCATCCGGCTGCGCCGCACGGTCTTCGACCATGAGGGCAAGCCCATCCTCTACCAGCAGAGCCTCTACAACCCGGACCGCTACGAGTATTACATGCTGCTGTCCCGCGACAACAGCTCGGCGCGGCCGCAATGGCGGCATCTTGGCTGAGCGCGCGTCACGCCCCGTCGCCGCGGTCCTGCTGGCGGCGGGCCTTTCGCGCCGCTTCGGCAGCAACAAGCTTCTCCATCTGATCGACGGCCGCCCCATGCTGCGCCGGGTGGCGGAAAACCTCGTGGCCGCCCTTCTGCCCCAGGACGAGGTCGTCGTCGTCCTCGGCCATCAGGCGGAGGCGGTCCGCGCCGCACTTGACGGATTGCCCGTCCGCTGCATCGTCAACGAGAATTACGCCGACGGCATGGGCGCATCCATCGCCGCGGGCGTCTCCGGGATCGGGGACAAGGCCGCGGGCGTCATGATCATGCTCGGCGACATGCCCTGGATCGGGGCCGGACAGATCCGCGTCCTGCGCGCGGCCTTCGACCGGGCTGCGGCGGACGCCGTCGTCCTTCCCGTCCATCAGGGCCGGCGCGGCCATCCGGTGATCTTTTCCCGTAGATGGTTTCCGGCGCTTTGCGCCCTTCGGGGCGACCGCGGCGCGCGCTCCGTGCTTGATGCGGCAGGCAATGACGTGATCGAGGTCGCGATGCCCGACGACGGGATCTTGCGCGATCTCGATCAGCCGGACGCCGTCTGACGCCGGTCCTTGTGGATCCTGCCGCCGCGCATGATGAGGGCGAGATTGGCGCCGTCGGCAGCAAGAAGCGAAATGTCCTCCAGCGGATTGCCGTCCACCAGCAGAATGTCGGCGAAGGCGCCGGGCGCGATGACGCCAAGGCGATCCTTCTGCCCCAGGATCTCGCCATTCATGGCGGTCGCCTGGTGCAGGATCTCGAACGGCGAGAAGACGGCGCTGCGCAGCGTGAATTCCGTGCATTGATCGCCCTCGAGATCGCCCATGAGGTCGGACCCGAAGCCGAGCTTCACCCCCGCATCGCGCATATGTTCGAGCCGCGCGATCGCCTCGTCCTTGATGGCCGCGAGCTTGGCCAGCGCCTCCGCCGGATAGCCGAGCTCCGCCCCGCGCCGCGCGAGCGCGCCGATGATGGCGAGGGTCGGCACGATATAGGTCCCGCGCTCCGCCGCGAGCCGGGCGGTTGCGGGCTCGATCAGCACGCCATGCTCGATGCAATGGACGCCGAGCATGATCGCCCGGCGAATGGCGGCGTCCGACAGGATATGCGCGGTGCAATAGGCGCCGTGACGCTCCACCTCGTCGACGATCGCGCGGATCTCCTCATCCGAGAACTGCATGGATTCCAGCGGGTCGGAGATTGAGGACACGCCGCCCGATCCCATGAACTTGATGAAGGACGCGCCGCGGCGGAGATTTTCGCGCACCGCCTTGCGCACCTCGTCGACGCCGTCCACCACCACGGTCACATGATTGCGCGTGCCGCAGCCGCAGGCGAGCATGTCCTCGCCCTCCACGTGATGATGGGGATGGCGGAAATCGCCATGCCCGCCCGTCTGGCTCAGGGCGCGGCCCGAGATGAAGAGGCGCGGTCCCGTAACCAAACCCTTTGCGAGCGCGAGCTGCATGCCATAGTCGCCGCCGCCCGTGTCGCGCACGGTGGTGAAGCCGCGATCCAGCATGTTGCGCAAGGCGCGCGCGCCGTAATGGGCGTAATAGGTCGGCGGCTGGCGCGCGATCACCTGCACGTTGACGTCGGCGAGATAGATATGGATATGGGCGTCGATGAGCCCCGGCATGAGGACGCGGCCGCCGCAATCGATCACCTCGGCATTTGGCGGTGGCGGGCGATCGCTCACCTCCGTGATGCGATCCGCGTTCACATGAACGTTCCATCCCTCGCGCAATTGCGGATTGCGGCCGTCGAAGATCCGTGCGTTGGTGAAAACCTGCATGGGATGCGCGTTCCTTCCTCTCCTCAATAGGCCCATTGCCGCGTCAGGGACTGGCGGTCGATGATCTTGCCTTCCTTGAACACATAGGCCGTGTTGCGAAGGTCGCGGATATCGCGCGACGGATCCCCCTTCACGATCAGCAGGTCGGCGAGCAGCCCTTCCTGGATGGAGCCGAATTCCTTTTCCTTGCGCAGGATCCGCGCGCCGTTATGGGTGCCGATCCTGATCGCTTCCAAAGGCGTCACGCCGGCGTCCGCCACCAGCAGCTCGAGTTCCACGAGCAAGCTCTCCCCCTGCCCGCCGTCGGTTCCGGCGCCCACCAGAACGCCCGCTTTCAGCAGCTTTCGGGTATTCTCGCCGCCGATCCGCGACATCTCGCGCATGGTCTCCTTCCGCGACTTGCCTTCAAGGCCCATGATATCCTGAAAGGGCGTGATCACCAGATGCTGCACGGCGTCCGCCACCTTGCCGACGGGGTCCGTGCGACTTTCGGCCTTCAGAAGCTCCACATATTCGGGCGGCAGGACGTCGCGGATCAGGGGATCGTCGTAATAATCGGGACGCTCCTCGAAGATGCGGCCCGAAAAGCCGTTGAGGGCATAGAAGGTGGTGATGACGAAATTGTCATGCTCCGCCAGCACCCGCGCGTCCTCGTCGGATATGCGGAGATGGAAGTTGAGGTGAGCATAGCCGTCGACGCGGCCAACACGCGTGATATAGCTGAAATTGTTGCGCTCCCACGCATCGATGAAGACGCGCATGCCACGGTCATGGGCCGCCTTGCTGATGCGCTCGATCATCCAGGCGGGCGTGCGGCGGTAGAGCTTGACGAAATCGACATCAAGATATTCAAGCTGATCGAGCATGCCGTCGATATGTTCGACCGCCGCGATGTTGCGGATGAGCGCAGGCACCGACGGCTGAATGCCCCCCTCATAGACCGGGCCGGACCAGAAATAGCGCGGGCCCATCACATAGCCTTCTTCGATCAGGCGCTTCAGTCCGACGCCGAGGATGGGCTCCGTCCCCGCGTCAAGAACGGTGGTCACGCCCGCATAGAGAAAGCCGTAGAGATAGGTCTTGTAGCGATAGGCGTCGGACATCAGGCGGGTGTCGGTCACAAGCGATCCCGCGAAGCGGTCGACGCCGTCCATATGAACGTGAAGATCGATGAGGCCGGGGAGCAGCGAATGCCCTTCACCGTCGATCACCCGCGCGCCCTCGGGCGCAGGGATGGTGCCGCCGCGGGCGATGCGCGCGATGCGTCCGTTCTGCACCAGCACGTCGCGGTTCTTCTGCGGCTTGTTGCCGAGCCCGTCGATCACCGCCACATTGCGGATCAGCGTGTCCCCCACATGCGCGTAACGCGGGGCGACGTCGTTCACCTCATAGGGCAGCTTCCGCAAGCCCGTCGCGGGATCGATGCCGTCCGCCGCGGCGATGCCGCTCATGAGGCCTGCGGCCGCGACGGCCGCCGTCAGGATCCTGCGCATGCTCCCGATCATCCTGCTTCCTCCCTCAGGCCGATATGCCATGCAGTTCGATCTTCTTGACGGTCATGTAGGACTTGATGCCCTCGACCCCCGTCTCGATGCCGAAGCCCGAACCCTTGCGCCCCTCCTGGGGAAGCGAGAATCCCGGCCCCTCATGCTCGCTGAAACCGGAATGGACCACAACCTCTCCCGCTTCGATCCCGCGCGCCATGGCGATGCCGGTCGCGAGATCCCGCGTCCAGACCGTGGCGGCGAGGCCATAGTCGCAATCGTTGGCAAGGCTCAAGGCTTCGTCGAGCGTCGAGAAGGCGGTGACGCCGATCACCGGGCCGAACACTTCCTCCCGCCAGATGTTCATGTCGGGGGTGACGCCGTCGAACAGCACGGGCTTCATGAAGCAGCCGCCGTCGTCCTCGGGCAGAACGCCGCCCACCTGAAGGGCGCCGTCATAGACCGCGCGCCGCACCATGCCCGCGACCCTTTGCCACTGGCCGCGGCTCGCGAGCGGCCCGTGGCTTGTGGCGGGATCCAGAGGATCGCCCGGCGCAACGCCTGCCACATGTGCGGCGAGCGCCTCCACCAGCGCGGCATGGATGCTGCGATGGACGAGCACGCGGGCGCGGGACACGCAGACCTGCCCCTGATTCCAGAGCGCCTCGGCGGCGATGCGGGCGGCGAGCTTTGCGACATCGCCCATGTCGTCGAACACGATCTGGGGCGACTTGCCGCCGCATTCGAGGAGCGCCGGCTTGCCGTTGCTTTCCCCGCACTGGGCGAGAAGCTTCCGCCCCGTCGCCGTCGATCCCGTGAAGCTCAGGAAATTGATGCCCGGATGGCGGGCGATGGCCGCCCCCACCGTGGGCCCGAGCCCCGGCACCACATTGATGACGCCGGGCGGAATCCCGGCTTCGGTCGCAAGGCGCGCGAGGAGAAATGCGCTGCCGTTCGCAAGCTCCGACGGCTTGAGGACGACGCAGTTGCCCGCGGCGAGCGCGGGCGCCATCTTGACGATGGCGTTGATGACCGGAAAGTTCCACGGCACGATCGCGCCGACGACGCCGCGCGGCTCCCACAGGCTCATGGCCAGCATGCCGGGCTCCGTATTGGCGACGCTGCCGCGGAGCTTGTCCACCGCCTCGACGCAGAAGCGGCCGAAGGCGGGCGCGAGAATCTCGGCATCGAACAGGGCCTGGGCTACGGGCTTGCCCATCTCCAGGCTGTCGAGGATGGCGATATCGTGGGCGGCGGCCGCGATTTCCTCGATGAAGGCCGCAAGGATCCTGCGGCGCGTCTGCACACCGAGGCGCGGCCATTCCCCCGCAAAGGCGCGGCGGGCGGCGGCGACGGCGGCATCCACATCGGCGGCATCACCCACGGGCGCCTGATAGAGGCGCTCCCCCGTCGCGGGGTTGACCACGTCGAAGAATTCGCGCGCGGCGCTTTCCCGCAATTCCCCGTCGATGAAGGGACGGATGTCCCATTCCACAATGCGGGCCTTCCGCGCCCAATGGTCGACAAGCATGATCTTCCCTGTCGTCTGGAGGGTTCGTGAAGAAGAGCCCCCCGGGGAGCAACGCCACTCCCCGGGGGAGCGAGGGCCTCAGTATCGGAGCCGCAGGACGGCGCCCAGGGTCCGCGGGCGGCCAAGCGTGGTGCGGCCATCCGCGAATTCGGTGTCAAGGATCAGGTTGATGCTCTCGTCGGTCACGTTCTGGGCGTAGACTTCCGCCATCAGGTTTTCGGTGATCGCGAGACCCGCCCGAAGATTGAGGGTGAAATAGTCGCCGGACTGTCCGATGACGCCCGTATCGCCCGGGAACTTGTTGAGGAAGCCGCTCACGTAGTGGAAATCGCTGCGTCCGAAGGCGGCGCGGCCGCCGATCTCGAATTCGTACTGCAGCCCCGCCTGGATGTTCCATTTGGGAATGCCCGGCAGGCGGTCGCCCTTGAGGCCGCCGAGGCCGGTCTCGAGCGGCGTGTCCTCCTCCAGCACCGCCTTGGTGTAGGAGCCGCCGATATTGGCGGTGAGCCCTTCGGCGAGAAGCGCCGTCAGTTCAAGCTCCGCCCCCTTGCTCGACGCCTTGCCCGCATTGGCGGCGTAGGAAAAGGCGCATTGCAGGAGGAAGGTGACCGGAATGTCCTTCCAGTCGATATAGAACAGCGCGCCATTCAGGGTCACACGGCCGTCGGCAAGGGTCGTCTTGGCCCCCAGCTCATAGGCCCAGATGGAGTCCGACTTGATGGGATCGCGCGTCTCCGCCGGCGTCAGGCCCATCTGGGCGAGCTCCGCCGCGCAGCCCGGCGCCGCATCGGGGACGCCCGCCTGGGTGCCGCCCAGGCGGAAGCCCTTGGCCACCTGCGCGTAATAGAGCTGGCCGTCGGCAGGGCGGAGTTCCAGCGCCACCTTGGGATTGAAGCCGTCCTCCTTGCTGGTGAGGTTGCGGATCACGGAAGGCGCCCCGCCCACCGGCGTGCCGCCGGTGAAAAGCCCGTCCTCGTAGCCGTTCATGGTCTGCTTGTATTCGTACCAGCGGCCGCCGACGATGGCGCGCAGACTGTCGGTGATGTCGTAGCTGAGCTCGCCGAAGAAGGCGATCTGGCGCTGCTTCAGCACGTCGTCCCGCTCGTAAAGTTCGTCATCGGCGCCGATCGGCACGCCGAGCACCAGATTCTCGAAGAAGGCGGTCATGGAGGCGGCGTTCCCCATCCAGTCCGCGTCCTGAATGCCGTTGCCCTTGATATGCTGATAGAAGCCGCCGACGATCCACTGGAAGCGGCCGTCATTGGCGGAGGAGAGCCGCAGCTCCTCGCTCCAGAGCTCGGTCTTGTTGAGATCGAGAAGGCGGATGGGCGCGGTGAAGAAGGCCGCGGACACGTCGCGGTTCTGGAAGATCTCGCGCTTCATCCAGCCGGTGCTGGACGTCGCCTGCACGGCGCCGAAATCGTAATTGATGACGAGGTTGGCGAAATCGAACTTGTCGCCGAGGGTCTCGTCGAAAAGCCGCGCCTGGGTATAGGCGGGCGAGGTATGGTCACGCTCCGGCAGGCCGTCCGCGTCCGCATCCTGATGGAGGTAGGACAGGACGATGTCGAGCGCGTCCGTCGGCGCGACGCGCAACGCCGCGCGCACGCCCACGGTCTCCACATCGTTCACGTTGTTGATGTTGCGCGGGCCAATGTCGGGATCCGGCACGCCCACGTCATTCATGGAAAGGCCGCCCAGGGCATCGAGCGGCTGCGAATAGTCAAGGCCGCCGAAGCGATTGTCGATGAAGCCGCTTTGATCGTAGTAGTAGGCGGAAACCCTGAGCGCCGCCTTGTCGCCCGCAAGCGGCAGATTGACTGCCGCGCCCAGATCCATGTTCCAGCTGCCATGGCGGGTGTGGGACGTGCCCGCATCCGCGAGGATCTCAACCTCGCCGAGCACGGGGTCGCGCGGCACCACCTTCACCGTGCCGCCGAGGGAGCCGGAGCCGTAAAGGGTCCCCTGCGGCCCGCGCAGCACCTCGATCCGGTCGACGTCATAAAGCTTGAGATCGGGATAGCCGTTGGCCCCGAAGGCGAGACCGGGCGACAACGGCACGTCGCCGATATAGACGCCGACGGTGTTGTCGGCCTGACCGCCCGCGGTGGACGCGACGCCGCGGATCACGATCTGGTTGCGCCCCGGGCCGCGGTCCTGGATGGTGACGGACGGGAGCTTGGTCAGGTAATCGCCGACGCCGACGAATCCCTGCCGCTCGATGGTCTCATTCGACAGCGCCGAGACGGCGATCCCCACATCCTGCAGGCCGACGGCGCGCTTGGTGGCCGTGACGATGATCTCTTCGAGCGCCAGCGTCGCCCCCTGGGCCCAGGCCCCGCCGCCCGTTGCCGCAACCAGGGCGCTGAGGCTGCAGCCGAAAAGCAGGGCGCTGCATTTTTGTTGAATTTGCCGGGACATCACGTCCTCCCCTTATTGCTGATGTCTTCCGCCACAGATTGGCATTTTCCGCGCGGCGGTTCTTTTGCGGGACTGACAGTTTTTTATGCGATCATGTTTTCCCGCGCACCTTTGCGCGCGCGGCGGATGAGATCCGCCGCCCTTTCCGCGATCATGATGACGGGGGCGTTGGTATTGCCCGTAGGGATCACCGGCATGACGGATGCGTCCACCACCCGCAGGCCTTCGATTCCGCGAAGCCTCAACTCGGGGTCGACGACCGCATCATCATCCGAGCCCATGCGGCAGGTGCCCACCGGGTGGTAACCCATGAAGGCGTGGCTTCTGACGAAATCCGCCCATTGATCGTCCGGCGCATCATCGGCGGGCGCATCGCCCCGGGGCTTGTTTTTCGCGAAAGGGGCCGCCGCGACGATGGATTGCGTGAAGCGCGCGCCCGCGACGAGGCGCGGCAGATCCTCCTCCGCGATCAGGCGGTGGGAGATTGCGGGCGGATCGACCGGCTTGCTCCCTGCAAGACGTATGGTGCCGCGGCTTGCGGGATCCATGAGGCAGGGAATGACGGTGACCGCAGGATGGCGGGCGATGGTGAATTCCTCGCCCTTGTCGTCGGGCGCATAGCCGAAGGGCGAGAAGATGATCTGGAAATCGGGACGGTTGCGGTGCGCGCCGAGCTTCACGAAGCATTGCGCGGCCCCGACCGCCGCCGTCGCATGCCCCTTGCGCCAGATGAGCCATTTGAGCGCCTGAAGCATGATGCCGCGCCAGTGATAGTCCGAATTGAGGCTGGGTGTCGCGGTGCGATAGGTCATCATGACGCAGGGATGTTCCTGCAGATTCTCACCGACCGCCGGGCGATCCACGACGGGCGCGATCCCGTGGCTCCGGAGATGATCGGCGGGGCCGATGCCGGACAGCATCAGGATTTTGGGCGAGGCGATCGCCCCGGCAGACAGGATGATTTCCCGCCGCGCCGCAAGGCGCCGCAGCTCCCCGCCGATCCGCGCATCGACGGCGACGGCGCGGCCCCTTTCGATCACCACCCGTTCGACGAGGGCGTGGGTTGCAACACGGAGGTTGGATCGCCCGCGCGCGGGATGAAGATAGGCGCGCGCGGTGCTGTGCCGCCGCCCGCGCCTTTGTGACACCTGGACGTGTGACACGCCCTCCTGCGCCGCGCCGTTGTAATCGGGATTGAAGGGAATGCCGCGCGCCTCCGCCGCGGCGATGAAATCGTCCGTCAGCGGATGGGGCACGGGATAGCGCACCACGCTCAGCGGACCGTCGCCGCCCCTGTGATCATCCGCGCCGCCTTCGAAGGATTCCGCCTTGCGGAAATAGGGAAGGACCGATTGATAGTCCCAGCCGGCGCAGCCGAGCGCCGCCCAATGGTCGAAGTCCCGCGGATTGCCGCGCACATACATCATGCCGTTGATGGAGCTGCCGCCGCCCAGCACCTTTCCGCCGGGCCAGATATCGGCAACACCCCCGCGCGACGGGTCGGGCTGACCCTGGTAGCGCCAGTTGAACTTGTCGACGCCCGTCAGAAGCGCCGCGGGAATGTGAATTGCCGGCGACCAGTCCCGCCCGCCCGCTTCGAGGAGGAGGACGCGCTGGTCGCGATCCTCCGACAGCCGGTTCGCCAGCACGCAGCCCGCCGATCCGCCGCCGACGATGATGTAATCCCAAACCTTGTCCATTGTCCCCCCGGTGAAATGCCGTCCTGCCGTCATTCTACGGGATCGGCGGTGATCGGACTTTTGCGACGACGAGGAAGAGTTATGCGTTCCGGAAGGCGCGCGGCGTCATGCCGAAGCGGCGGCGGAAGGCGGTCGCGAAATTGCCGGGATGCTCGTAGCCCACCTCAAGCGCGATCTCGGTGATGGAAAGATCGCTGTGGCGCAGCAGGTTGCAGGCGTGATCCATGCGAAGCTTCTGCACGAAGTCATAAAGCGTCATGCCGTAGCGGCGCTTGAAGGCGTCCGCAAGCCGCGCCTCGTTGGTGCCGAGCCGGTGAGCGAGCGCCGCGATGGTCGGGGGCGAGGCATAATGGCGTTCGAGATGTTCCCGCGCCGCCGCCGCGCGGTCGCGATCCCTGCGGCCGAGCGCGCGTTCCTCAGGCCGTCCGGCGGTGAAGAACCGATGCAGGAGATCGAGCGCCCGGGCATGGAGGCGAAGATGCGTCAGACCCGCGTCATCGCGCTCATGCAGCAGCGCCTCAGCCGCAAGGGCCACATCGTGGGACAGGGGAAAATCGAAATAGGCGAAATCCATTGCGGGCGCGAACAGATTGTCGCGCGCGGCATCCGGCAGCAGATCGGCGGCATCCGCGAACAGTTGCCGCAAGTATCCGGGCGCGCAGATCAGGGTGAGCGCCTGCTGCCTGTCGCTTGCGGGATAGCGTTCCGCCTTGGAGCAGCCTTCAGGGTGGAAGAGGATTCCGGCGCTCATGCCCGTCACCCGGAATTCCCGGCGTCCGGCGGCGAATTCCGCCCGGCCCTTGAGCTGCACATGGATCTTCACAAGGTCGCATGCCGCATTGCTGTCGACGCTCGCGCCATGGCAGCGGAAGTCGCTGAGCGCGAGCATCATCTGGGGGCTGAAGGGATGGAGCTCCGTCCCGCCCGTGCCGAACGGCGCCTCATACTCGATGCGATAGCCCGCCCCGCCATCGCGCAGGCGGAAATGGGGAGTTCCCGCAAGATCTGCGACCCCGATGCCTTGCGCCATGTCGAGACTGTGTTCCATCGGCCGCCCTCCCCTGCTTGCCGTTCCTGCCACTATAGCGGGAATGATCCCGGGGGTCACGGCATGGCGGCGCCGGGAATGCGCTCGCGCAGCCGCTCCGCATCGAAGGGCGCGCGCACCTTCACGTCGTTGTCGAAATAGACAAAGACGTCGCGCGGGGCGTCCCGGCCCGAACGCGGGATCACCCGGTCGGACCGGGGCGGCGGCCGTCCTTCCCGCCAGGCGCGGATCCGCGCCGCCCAGTGGTCGAGGGATTCATCATCATAGCCGCTGGCATAGAGCTCCTCCGCCCCGTGGAGGCGGCAATAGACGAAGTCCGACGTCTCGTCCATCAGCCGCGGCCATTGCGGCGTGTCGGCGCAGACGAGGGCCACGTCATGCCTTCTCAGGATTTCGATGAATTCGGGGTTGCGGAAGCTTTCATGGCGGATCTCCATGGCATGGCGCAGTGGCCGTTTCTGGCCGATCTCGAACCAGCTTCGCCCCTTCATGCGGTCGTCATGATTGCGGGCCACATCGACGGCCCCCGCCGTGTCCTTCGGCAGGAGCTTCAGGAAGTTCTCGATCCGTTCGGGATCGAAGCGGAAGTTCGGCGGCAATTGCCAGAGTATGGGGCCAAGCTTCTTCCCAAGCGCCAGAAGACCGGATGCGAAGAAATTGGCGACCGGCGCTTCCGCATCCTTCAGGCGGCGGATATGGGTGATGTAACGCGGCGCCTTGACGGAGAAGACGAAATCGTCCGGCGTCTCCGCCGCCCATTTGCGGAAGCTTTCGGGCTTCTGCAGGGAATAGAAGGTGCCGTTGATCTCGATCGTCGAGAACCTGCGGGAGGCGTGGGCGAGCTCGTCCTTCTGCCGCAGATCCTCAGGATAGAAGACCCCGCGCCAGGGCGCATAGGTCCAGCCCGAGATGCCGATCCGCACCGCGCCGCGCGGCCCCCGCCGCCCCTTGTCCTGCTGCTTTTGTGCCATCCCCTCCTCAAGGCCGGAGCCGCAGGCAAAGTTCCGCAGCACGGGAACCCGGTGCGCGCCCGCCGCATTGTCCTTCGAAGGTCCCCAACATGATGCCACGATGCCCATGACCGCCAACGGCGACAAGGAAGCCCCGACGGAGATCGCCGAAGCGGCCGGTCTCGTCTACATGTCCGACGAGGAGCCGGGGATCCGCCGCCGGCGCCGGGGCAAGGGCTTCGGCTATGTGATGCCCGACGGCAAGACCTGCCGCGACAAGGCGATCATCGCGCGGATCAGAAGCCTCGCCATCCCCCCCGCCTGGGAGAATGTGTGGATCTGCAGGCGCGCCAACGGTCACCTGCAGGCCACCGGGCGCGACGCCCGCGGCCGCAAGCAATATATCTATCACCCTGATTTCCGCGACGCGCGCGAGGCCAACAAGTTCGCCCGCATCCTCGCCTTCGCCCGCTGCCTGCCCCTGATCCGCGAGCAGGTGTCCCGCGACATGGCACGGCGCGGCCTGCCCCGGGAAAAGGTGGTGGCGACCGTCGTCCATCTTCTGGAAAGCACCCTGATACGCATCGGCAACCCCGACTATGCCCGGGAGAACAAGAGCTATGGCCTCACGACCCTCCGCGACCCCCATGTGAAGATCAACGGGTCCGAGCTGCGCTTCCGCTTCACGGGGAAGTGCGGCAAGGTCTGGCGGCTCAGCATCCGCGACCGGCGCGTGGCGAAGGTGGTCAAGGCCTGCCAGGACCTGCCGGGGCAGAAGCTGTTCCAGTATCTGGACGAGGACGGCGCGCAGCGGGACGTGACCTCGTCCGACGTCAACGCCTATCTCCGCGAGATCACGGGGGAGGATGTGACCGCCAAGGACTTCCGCACCTGGGCGGGAACGGTGCTTGCCGCCCTCGCGCTCGAGGAATTCGGCGAGGTGGACAGCAAGACGCTGGCCAGGGCCAATATCCGCACCGCCATCCAGCATGTGGCGAATCGCCTGGGCAACACGGTCAGCATCTGCCGCAAATGCTACATCCATCCCGCCATCCTGGAATCCTACCCCGACGGCTTTCCCATCACCGCCGTGCGCCAGGAGATCGAGAAGGAATTGCTCGATCGCCTGTCGGGTCTCGCCCCGGAGGAAGCGGCCGTCCTCGCCTTTCTTGAGGCGCGCCTGCGGGCCGACGCCCGCCGCCTCGCCGCTGCCCGCTGATTCGTCCCCTTTGACAAGGGGCGGGTCCCGCCGCTAGGAAAACGGCTGAATGATCAGCGCCAAAGGGGGATTTCCGCCATGCTCACCCTCGCCCATGTGGAAGCGGCCGCAGCGCGTCTTGCGGGCGTCGCCGTCAGGACGCCCCTGCTCGAGAACCGGGTGCTCAACGAGCGGACCGGGGGCCGCATCCTCATGAAATGCGAGGGGCTGCAGCATTCGGGATCCTTCAAGTTCCGCGGCGCCTACAACCGGCTGGTGCAGCTTTCGCCCGAGGAGCGGAGACGCGGCGTCGTCGCCTGGTCCTCGGGCAACCATGCCCAGGGCGTCGCGCTTGCCGCCCGCATGCTCGGGATCCCGGCGGCGATCGTGATGCCGTCGGACGCCCCGGCGATCAAGCTTGCCAATACCCGCGCCTATGGCGCCGAATGCGTGCTCTACGACCGTTACACCCAGAACCGGGAGGAGATCGGCCACAGCCTGGCGGCCGAGCGGGGCGCGGTCGTGGTTCCGTCCTACGACGACCATGACGTCATGGCGGGCCAGGGGACCATCGGGCTCGAGATTCTCGAGGATGCGGGCGCGCGGGGCCTGGCGCCGGACGTGGTGATCGCCCCCTGCAGCGGCGGCGGTCTCATTGCCGGGATCGCCACCGCCGTCAAGGCGCTGCGGCCGGAGACGGAGATATATACGGCCGAGCCCGCAGGGTTCGACGATCATGCGCGATCGCTCAAGGCGGGCGAGATCCTGTCCAACGATCCTGCCGCGCGCTCCATCTGCGACGCCCTGCAGGCGCCGAGCCCCGGCGCGCTCACCTTCGATGTCAACCGGCGGCTTCTGTCCGGCGGCCTCGTGGTGACGGACGACGAGGTGCGGGCGGCGATCGCCTTCGCCTTCGACGTCCTGAAGCTCGTCGTCGAGCCGGGGGGCGCCGTGGCCCTCGCCGCCCTGCTCGCGGGCCGGATCGACGCGAGGGGACGCACCGTCGCGATCGTGCTGTCGGGGGCCAATATCGACCGCGCGGTCCACGCCGAAATCCTGGCGAAGGCGCCCGCCGCCAGGCTCTGACCGGCCGCGAAAAACCGCGGAACAATTGCCGCCGCCACCGGTTACCTCCCCATCAGTTCGATGAAGGAGGCAAGCGTGGCAGAACCAACATCACCGGCGGACATGCCGGACGCGGGCGGCGCGCAGATGCGCGGGGCCTCCGCCTATCCTCCGGGATCGACCCGCGGCCAGCAGCAGGCGGGCGAAGGCATCGCCGAAGGGGTCGAGACCATCAGGGAAGAGGCGGCGCGCTACGCGTCCAGGCAGAAGCACCGCATGTCGGACCAGGTCCATTCCCTCCGGGCGGCGCTTGACGACATGTGCGCGCGGCTCGAACAGGAGCAATCCCCCATGGCCGCACCCGCGCGGAAGCTTGCAAGCGGCCTCGATTCGCTTACCACCGCCCTCGAGTCCGCCAATTTCTCGGACATGAGCCGGGAATTGCAGGATTTCGCACGGCGCAATCCGGCCCTGTTCGTCGGCGGCGCGGCTCTTGCGGGCTTCCTCGCCGGGCGCTTCCTGCGCAGCAGCGGAAGCCACCGCAACGCCGCCATGGGCGAAGCTCGAAGCGAGATGGGCAGCGACTTCTACGCCGGCACCGCGGCGCGGCGCACGAGCGACAAGACCTTCGGCGGAGACTGATCATGGCGACTTCCGACGACGGCAGCATCAAGTCCCTCTGGACCCAGTTGAGCAGCGGCGTCACCGACCTGTTCCAGAGCGAGATCCGCCTGTTCAAGACCGAAATCTCGGAAAAGACCGACCAGATCACCAAGGCGCTGCTTGCGATCTTCGGCGGGCTGTTCATCGCCCTTGCCGCCCTGGTGATCCTCCTGCAGGCGCTGGTGGTCGCCCTTTCCGACAACATGGATCCCGCGCTCGCGGCGCTCCTCGTGGGGGCGGTGGCGGCGATCATCGGCCTCGTTCTGGTGCTCGGCGGCGCCAGGGGGCTGAAGCCCGAAAATCTCGAACCCCGGCGAACCACAAGCGAATTGCGGCGGGACCAGAATCTCGTCAAGGAGCACATGCATGACACGCGAACCCAACAGTAAGGACGTCCAGCAGGACGTGCAGGACGCCCGCGCGCGGGTGGACCGCACGTTGAGCGAGATCGAGGAGAATTTCGCCCCAGGCCAGCTGTTCGAACGCGCCATGGACTACATGCGCGAGCATTCCGAAGGGATCGGCGATTTCAGCCGGAACATGGGGCGCACGCTTCGCGACCACCCGGTGCCGGTGCTGCTGGTTGGCGCCGGGCTTGCGGCTCTGGCCTTTTCCGCCATGCGCGGGCGGCGGCGCGGCGACTACTACGAGCGCGGCGGCTATTACCTCCGCGACAGCGACGATGAATGGACCGAGCAGGAATGGCAGGAAGGCCGCTCCTGGGCGTCGGACGAATACAGCTCCACCGAATTCGCCCGCGGCGACGACGAGGCGACCTGGCTTTACGGCACGCCGACCGAATCCCGCGACAGCGGCTTCTTCGGCCACCGCACGGAATCGGGCGGCCGGGTGCGCGAACAGGCGAGCGCCGCCATGGAAAAGGCGAAGGACGCGGGCCGCCGCGCGAGCGAGCGCATGGCCTCGGCCGGACGCGAGATGCGCCAGGGCTACAGCCGCGCTGGACGAGCGATCGAGGACACCTACCAGCAGCAGCCGCTGATCTACGGCGCGCTTGCCATGCTTGCGGGCTTCGGCCTTGCCGCCCTGCTGCCGCCGACGCGGCAGGAGGATGCGCTCATGGGCGGCTATCGCGACGATCTG
This sequence comes from uncultured Sphingomonadales bacterium, assembly GCA_964508185.1. Taxonomy (GTDB): domain Bacteria; phylum Pseudomonadota; class Alphaproteobacteria; order Sphingomonadales; family Govanellaceae; genus CAZDSS01. The sequence continues at coordinate 7,524 of CAZDSS010000001.1, read as the reverse complement.
CGCGAGCAGGCCAAGGACGCCATGAGCGAAGCGGCGGCGGTCGCCCGCGACAGTCTCGCGCCCGACAGAAGCGGCCATGCGGCCCAGCCTTCCGCCGCCGCGGCGGAGGAATGGCCGCGACAGCAGGGCGACGCCCAGGGGCCGGATCATCCCGCCCCCGGCCAGCCGCGCTGAGCGACCGGGCCGGCCGCTCACACCCGGCCGGTCCGGCCCCTCCCCCATCAGCAGGAGGCATCATGTACAGCATCTTCTACCTGATCGGCGTGGTCGTGGTGGTGCTTTTCATCATCTCCCTTCTCTAGCCTGGAATCTGGCGGTTTTCAGAGGGGCGCTGGCCCCCGCGCGCTGATATCATCGGAAGATCCGGAGATTTCAGGGGAGAGAAGACCTTGGCCAATCAGCAACTATCCCGGGAACAACGCAACAAGGCCGTAGCCGCGGCCCTGTACGAAGCGACGTCCAGCGGCAACTGGGCCGCGGCGGAAAGCATGCTCAGCGAAGATCTCGTCATCACGGAAGCGGACAGCCTGCCCTTCGGCGGCGTCTATCGCGGCCGCGGGGCGCTCCGCGAACTTTACGACAGGGTGCTTCCCATGCTGGGGAACGCCGAGATCAGCGTGAAGGGGATCACGGCCGGCGGCGAATACGTGATCTATGTGCTGGAGCTGGTGCCGCGTGGCCGGCCGCCCATTCCGCTCGTGGAGCTGTTCCGCTTCGACGACGACGGCAAGGTGGCGGAAATCCGCCCCTACTACTTCAATTCGGATCACGTGAAGGCCGCGGTCCCGGCCTGAGAGGGAGGGGGCGGCGCGGCCGCCCCCGGAACGCAGGTCAGAGTCCGACGCCGTCCTTGGCGAGCGCCTCGGCGATTTCCCGCCCCGTCGGATTGCGGCGGAGGGTCAGGCCGCCGTTCACCTGCAGCACCTGCCCCGTCATGAAGCATTCGTCGCTCGCCAGCCAGGCGCAGGCGGCGGCGATGTCGTCCGACGTGCCGATGCGGCCCAGGGGATAGCACTGACGGAAGGTTTCGACCAGGCTCGGGCTGTGGAAGGCGTTTTCCGTCATGGGGCTTTCGGTGAGCCCCGGCGCCACCGAATTGGCGCGGATGCCCTTGCGGCCGAATTCGTTGGCGACGCAACGCATCACATGGTCGATCCCCGCCTTGGCGCCCATATAAGCGGCATGGTTTTCCAGCATGATATGGGCGGTCGCCGACGAGATCTGGATGATGGAGCCGCCGTTCGCCATGCCGCGCACACAGGCCTGCATGAAATAGAACGGCCCCTTGAACTGCAGCGCCAGCATCTGGTCGAGCTGCTCGGGCGTCGTTTCGAGAAAGCCTTCAAGCAGACCCCAGCCGGTGGAATTGACGCCGATATCGAGCCTGCCGTAGCGGTCGAGGGCGAAGTCGATCATCGCCTCCACCTGGGCCTTGTCGGTGATGTCGCAAAGGGTATGGGCGCCGCCCAGTTCCTCGGCCAGTTCGCGGAGCACGTCCTCATGCCGGCCGGCGACCACGACCTTCGCCCCTTCCGCATGGAAGCGGCGGGCGATGACCTGCCCCATATTGCCCCTGCCCGCGGCGCCGATCACGATCGCGACCTTGTCCTGCAACCGGTTGTTCAAGTTCATGAACTTTTCCCCTGATTCGTTGTCCGCCCCGTTCGTTGCGGGGCCGAGCCTCCACTCATGCCAAGGCTAGCTTAGGGGAACGGCCCCTGTAAATTGAGCGATTCTGATAGTATCCCACTGAGTTTTCCCATGAATTGCACAAGAGGCGGGCGTCAGGACTCAGGCCCGGTCCATTCGATGTGGAAAAGGTCGTTCCGCCGGTCCTTGAGATTGCGGACCGAGCCCTCGTTGTGAAGCTCCTTGAGCTTGTCGAGATCGAGATCGACGATGAGCATCATTTCGGCGTTCGGCGTCGATTCCGCCATGATGGCGTCGTGCGGAAAGGCGAAATCGGCGGGGGAAAACACCGCCGACTGGGAATACTGGATGTCCGCGTTCTCCACCTTCGGGAGATTCCCCGTGTTGCCCGCGATCACCACATAGCATTCGTTCTCCACCGCCCGCGCCTGGGCGCAGAGCCGAACGCGCTGATAGCCGTTCTTGGTGTCCGTCCAGTAGGGGACGAGCAGGATCTGCATGCCCTTTTCGGCGAGCAGACGCGGCAATTCGGGATATTCCACGTCATAGCAGATGAGGATGCCGAGCCGCCCCACGTCGCTGTCGAAGATCCGGAGCTCGGACCCGCCCTGCATCACCCAGTGGCGGGCCTCGTCCGGCGTGATATGGAGCTTGCGCTGGAAATCCACCGTGCCGTCGCGGCGGAGAAGGAAAGCGACGTTGTAGAGCGCCCCGTCCTCCAGCACCGGCATGCTGCCCGCGACGATATTGATGTTGTAGCGGACGGCGAAGGACGACAGCTCGTCCCGGATCTCGGCGGTATAGGCCGCGAGATTGCGCACCGCCTCCGCCGGGCTGTCCGCCAGATCGATCCCCATGAGCGGCGCGCAGAAGAATTCCGGGAACAGGATGAGATCCGCCTGGTAGGAAGACAGGGTATCGACGAAGAATTCCACCTGCTGGAGGAATTCCTCGACCGAGCCCGTCCGCCGCATGAGCCACTGGACGACGCCCACGCGCACCACCGCCCCCCGCTCCTTGAAGAGGGGCTTTTGCCGCGGCTCGTAATAGATGTTGGTCCATTCGAGGAGCGTCGCGTAGCCACGGGATTCCTTGTCTTCCGGCAGATAGTCGCGAAGGATCCTTTTCACCTGGAAGTCGTTGGACAGCTGGAAGCTCAAGGTGGGATCGTAGAGCTCCCGCGCCTTGACCTTTTCCACATATTCCTGGGGCGTCATCTCCCCCGCGTGATCCTGGTAGCCGGGCATGCGGCCGCCCGCGATGATGGCGCGGAGATTGAGATTGCGGCAGAGTTCCTTGCGCGCGTCGTAAAGCCTGCGCCCGAGCCGCATGTTGGCGTAATCGGGATCGACGAAGACGTCGACGCCATAGAGGACGTCGCCGTCCGGGTCATGGGTCGACAGGGACGCATCCCCCGTGATCTCCGCATAGTCGTGGGCGTCGCCGAAATCGCGGTAATTGACGATGACGGAGAAGGCGGCGGCGACCACCCGCCCATTATCCTCGATGCAGAGCTGGCCTTCGGGGAAGGTGCGGATCTGGGTCGCGAATTTCTGCCGCGTCCAGCCGCCGCCCATGCCGTGATAGACCCGGTCCATGACCGCGGCCACGTCCGCATGGTCCGCGAGGCGCAGATTGCGCAGGATCAGGCGGTGCTCGTCCTCGCCGCGGAGATTGTCCGTGTCGTCCTGTCCGTCTTCGGCCATGGGCTCGGAATCCTTGCTTGTGGTCGGGCCGTTCACCTGCCTGATAACGATCTGCCCAATCCGTCAGTTCAAAGGCGCCGCGCTTTCCGCTAGCTTCGGATCATCCCGCTTTCACGGATGGAAGGCTTCATGACCGGCAAGGACATTCCCATCGCGGAGGGACTTTTCACCTGGCCCGACCCCGAGCCGCGGCTCATCGGCAGCCGCTGCGACGATTGCGGCCGTGTGACCTTCCCGCGCCAGGCAAGCTGCCCCGCCTGCTGCTCCACCCATGTGCGGGAGCATCTGCTGGCGCGGCGCGGCACGCTCTGGACCTTCACCGTGCAGAACTTCCTGCCAAAGCTCCCCTATGCGAGCGGCGAGACGCCCGAGACCTTCGTCCCCTTCGGCGTCGGCTATGTGGAGCTCCCCGGCGAGGTGCGGGTTGAGGCGCGCCTGACCGAGAACGATCCGGACAAGCTCCGGATCGGCATGCCCATGGAGCTGGTGATCGTGCCGTTCCGGACGACGGAAAGCGGCGACCGCGTCATGACCTTCGCGTTCCGCCCGGTGTAGGAGACAGGACCCATGGATGTGGCCATCGTCGGAATCGGAATTCATCCCTTCGGCCGCACGCCGGAGCGCAGCGGGCTCGACCAGGGCGCCTTTGCGGTGCGGGAAGCCCTGAAGGATGCGGGCCTCGACTGGTCGGACATAGAATTCGCCTATGGCGGCAGCGACGCCGCGGGCAATGCGGACACCCTCGTCAACGCGCTGGGGCTTACGGGGATCCCCTTCATCAATGTGAAGAACGGCTGCGCCACGGGGGGCAGCGCGCTGATTTCCGCCGTCTCCGCCATCCGTTCGGGGCAGTATGACGTCGGCCTTGCGGTCGGGTTCGACAAGCATCCCCGCGGCGCCTTCAACGCCGACCCCGAGGAATGGGGCATCGGCAAATGGTACGGCGAGACGGGCATGATGCTGACCACCCAGTTCTTCGCCATGAAGATCCAGAAATACATGCACGAATACGGCATCAGCCATTCGACGCTGGCGAAGGTGGCGGCCAAGGCGTTCGAGAACGGGGCCCTGAATCCCAACGCCTGGCGGCGGGAGCCGGTGCCCGAGGATGAAATCCTCAATTCCATGATGGTGAACCATCCCCTCACCAAATACATGTTCTGCGCCCCCGCCGAGGGCGCGGTGGCGCTGGTTCTGGCGAGCAGGAAGGCGGCCGCGCGCTTCACCACGAAGCCCGTATGGCTTGCCTCGGCGGCCTTCAAGACCCGGCGCTATGGCTCCTTCGAGGTGTTCAGCCCGGCAAAGGCCATCGAGGACGTGGACGGCCCCACGGTCGAAGCCTCCCGCGCCGCATACGAGGCCGCGGGCATCGGGCCGGAGGACGTGGACATCGCCCAGCTTCAGGACACGGAAAGCGGCGCCGAGGTGATGCATATGGCGGAAAACGGCCTTTGCGCCCACGGCGAGCAGGAAGCCATGATCCAGAACGGGGAGACCCGGCTCAACGGGCGGCTTCCCGTCAACACGGACGGCGGCTGCCTCGCCAACGGCGAGCCCATCGGCGCGTCCGGCCTGCGTCAGGTATATGAAAACGCCCTGCAGATCCGCGGACAGGCGGGCGCGCATCAGGTCCAGAAGCCGGTGCGCGTCGCCTACAGCCATGTCTACGGCGCGCCGGGGGTGAGCGCCGTCACCATTCTCAAGGCGTGAGCTGAATCACGCGAAAGTCGCCGTCTTCCGGATGGAAGGCGGCGATTTCGGCCACCCCCGCCGCATCGATCGCGACGATCAGCCAGGCGAGATGCGGGTCATGTATGTTGGCGCGATCCACGTCCGAGGGTGCCGCACGACCCCCGGGGTGGGAATGATAATGGCCGATGACGCCAAGGCCGCTCCCGCGGAGTTCCCGCTGCACCCGGAGATGCACCGCCGGATCGAGCTCGAACCGGTCCTGCCGTCGCTCCGCCGCCACATTGGCGGCCCTCACCGTGTTCTCCGCCACCAGCGCGCCGTCGGCCGCGCGGCGTCCCACCAGGAGGCCGCAGCATTCCTCGGGAAAGGTCTCCCGCGCATGGGCGATGATTTCGGCGCGGAGCCGGTCCGGCAGCAGGAGATGCTGCGGCGCGCGTTCCGTCATTCGCTGGTCACGACCCGCACCCGGCCGCGGAGCACGCCGTCGGCCATGTCGAGAAGGGCGATTTCCTCAACGCCCGAGGCAAGGCGATAGCGCACGGCGAGCATGCCGTCGCCCAGGGTCATGTCCACGATCGCAGCGCCTTTGGGCAGATGAAGGTCCTGATTGATGACCTTGGCGGCGCCCGCTTCGCTCCCGGCGACCGCTTCCTCTTCGCTTTCGGTGATCGCGAGAGTCGGCGCATCCACGAGCGGATCGTCCTTGCTGAAGCCGCCGACGATCTTGCTCACGATGATGCCGAGCACCGCGAGGATCGCGATCCCCAGCACCAGAACGATGATCTTGAGAATGCGCTGGAGCCGCGCTTCCTGGGGGCTGAGGCCCTCGCTTTGCGTGGTCATGGTCCCGCTCCCTGCCGATGGATGACTGGTGGGAGATTACCCGAAACCTTCGGCGGCACAACTTTTTGTTGGCAGAACAACAAAATGGTTGCCGCGCCCTGTTCAGTCTGCCACCTGTCGTTCCATGACGGAGGATGCGATCAGCCTTGAGGTGAGCGAAGCGGAAGCGGGCGAACGGCTCGACCGCTTTCTGGCCTCCCGCGTCGCCGACCTGTCGCGCCATCGCCTGAAGCAGATGATCGTCGGCGGCGAGGTGACGGTGGACGGAACGCCCGTGACGCAGCCCGCCTATCGCCTGCGCGCGGGGGAGCGGGTCGCGCTCGCCCTCCCCGCCCCCGCGCCCGCGGGGCCGGAGGCCGAAGCCATCGCCCTCGACATCCTATACGAGGACGAACATCTCATCGTCATCAACAAGCCCGCGGGCCTCGTCGTGCATCCGGCGCCGGGCAGCCCCGATCAGACCCTGGTCAACGCCCTGCTGCATCATTGCGGCCCCGGCATCGCCGAAGTGGGCGATCCCCACCGGCCGGGCATCGTCCATCGCCTCGACAAGGATACGAGCGGCATTCTGGTCGCCGCCAGGACGGCCGAAGCCCATGCCGGGCTCGCCGCCCAGTTCAAGGAGCATTCGGTGGAGCGGGCCTACAAGGCGGTCGTGTGGGGCGAGCCCATCCCGCCCGTCGGCACGGTCGCGACGCAGATCGGCCGCCATCCCGTCCAGCGCCAGAAGATGGCCGTGCTGCGCGAGGGGGGAAAGCCCGCCGTCACCCATTACCAGGTGCTGCGCCGCTTCGGCGGATCGCCCGCCGTCGCCTGCCTCGTGCAGTGCCGGCTGGAGACCGGACGCACCCACCAGATCCGCGTCCATATGACCCATCTTGGCCATCCGGTGGTCGGCGATCCGGTCTATGGCGGCAAGACTCGGCACGCCCGCCGCACTTTTCCCGAAACAAAAGCCCTCCTCGGCGCATTTCCTCGACAGGCCCTTCACGCTTTCGCGCTTGGATTCGTCCATCCCGTGACAGGCAAGACCTTGAAATTCGAGGTCGATCTCCCATCTGACATGGCAGAGTTGGTGAATGGCCTGGAACGGTTGCGTCCAGGGGGGCAGGCCAGACACGGCGGGTAACCCGCGCGCCTTGACCTCACGGCCTCCCCCCGGTAAAATAGAATTATTCTAAACAACCCCGAAAGCCGATGATACGGCAGGAAGGGATGGGCCGGTCCGGGCCCGGAGGAGAATTGTGATGGCGAATGTGTCACTACCCGCTTTGACCCCCGAGGGCAGCCTGACGCGCTATCTCCAGGAGATCCGCAAGTTCCCCATGCTGGGGGCCGAGGAAGAATTCATGCTGGCCAAGGCCTGGCGGGAGCATGGCGACACCGAGGCTGCGCACAAGCTGGTCACCAGCCATTTGCGCCTCGTCGCCAAGATCGCTATGGGCTATCGCGGCTACGGACTGCCGGTAGGCGAGCTCATCGCCGAGGGCAATCTCGGCATGATGCAGGCCGTCAAGCGCTTCGATCCGGATCGCGGCTTCAGGCTCGCCACCTATGCCATGTGGTGGATCCGGGCGGCGATCCAGGAATACATCCTGCGCTCCTGGTCGCTGGTGAAGATCGGCACCACCGC